>NZ_JBFABG010000007.1:0-413498 GCF_040640215.1 Actinosynnema sp. NPDC023587
GCCCGGGGGGGGGGGGGGGGCCCCGCCGGGCGGGGGGGGGGGGGGGGCGGCCCCGGGGGGGGGGGGGGGGGGGGGGGGGGGGGGGGGGGGGGGGGGGGGGGCCCCCCCCCCCCCCCCACCACTCACGGCCGGTGTCCTTCCTCGGCGCGTTGCCGCCGGAGGTGCTCCCGCTCCGCGTCGCCCTCGGGTTCCTGGTCCAGCCCTTGGTGGATCATGTCCACCTTCTCCTCGGGCAGGTGCGGCGCGAGCAACGGCACGGCCGGGTCCACGATCGCCTCCACGACCACCGGCCGGTCGGCGTGGAACGCCTCGTGCCACGCCTCGTCCACCTGCTCGGGTGCGTCGACCCGGATGCCGCGCAGCCCGAGCAGCTCGGCGTAGGCGGCGTAGGGGAAGTCCGGCACGCGCTGCGAGACGGCGAAGCGCGGGTCACCCTCCATCTCGCGCTGCTCCCAGGTGACCTCGTTGAGGTCGCGGTTGTGCAGTACCAGCACCACGAACCGGGGGTCGGCCCAGGTGCGCCACCGGTCGGCGACGGTGATCAGCTCCAGCAGGCCGTTCATCTGCATCGCGCCGTCACCCACCAGGGCGACGACCGGCCGGTCCGGCGCGTCCAGCTTCGCGGCCAGGCCGTAGGGCAGGGCGCAGCCCATCGACGCCAGGTAGCTGGAGGTGTGCGCGGGCGCGCCGACCGGCAGCGCCAGGTGGCGGGCGAACCAGTAGGTGGCCGAGCCGACGTCGACCGCCACGCGCACGTCGCGTGGCAGGTGCCCGGACAGGGCGTGCACCACCAGTTCCGGGTTGAGCGGGTCGGCGGGGGCCTGGGCGCGTTCCCCGGCGATCCGCCGCCACCGGGCCACGGAGGTGGCCACCCGCTGTTCCCACCGGCGGTCGGGGTTGCGGCGGAGCAGCGGCAGCAGCTCCCGCAGCGTCTCGGTGGCGTCACCCACCAGTGGGACTTCGACGGGGTACTTGCTGCCGACCACGCGCGCCTCGATGTCGATCTGCACGGCGCGCGCCTGGCCCGGCTCCGGGTAGAACTCGGTCCACGGGTCGTTGCTGCCCACGATGAGCAGCGTGTCGCAGCCGGACATCAACTCGGCCGAGGCGGTGGTGCCCAGGTGGCCCATGACCCCGGTGTGCCAGGTCGCGTCCTCGGAGAGCACCGGCTTCCCGACCAGCGACGCCGTCACTCCCGCGCCCAGCGCGTCGACCACCCGGGCGATCTCGTGCTCCACGCCGGCCGCGCCGCGCCCGACCAGCAGCGCGACCTTCCGGCCGGCGTTGAGCACGTCGGCGGCGCGGCGCAGGTCGTCGGTGCGCGGCAGCACCCGGGGCCGGGCCACGACGGCCGAGGAGGGCACCACGCCGTGGGTGTGCGGCAGTTCCTCCACCGCGTCGGCCCGCTGCACGTCGTGCGGCACGATCAGGCACGTCGGCACCCGTTCGGAGATCGCGGTGCGCATCGCGTTGTCCAGCAGGACCGGCAACTGCTCGGGCGAGGACACCGTTTGCAGGTACTGGCCGCAGACGTCCTTGAACAGCGAGTGCAGGTCCACTTCTTGCAGGTAGCCCGTCCCCAGCGCGGTGGACACGATCTGCCCGACGATCGCCACCACCGGCCGGCGGTCGAGCTTGGCGTCGTAGAGCCCGTTGAGCAGGTGGATCGCACCGGGTCCCTGGGTGGCCAGGCACACGCCGACCTGACCGGTGTACTTGGCGTGCCCGGTGGCCATGAACGCGGACATCTCCTCGTGCCGCGACGGCACGAACTCCGGATCGCCGCCGGCCCGGTGCAGGGCGGCCAGGATCGGGTCGATGCCGTCGCCCGCGTAGCCGAAAACCCTGGGCACGCCCCAGGTCCGCAGGCGTCGGACCAGTGCGTCCGCGACGGTGGCGCTCATGCGACGTCCAGGACGGTCTTGAGCCAGCCCTCTTCACGCCGGTCGAAGGTCTCGTAGGCCTCGACCGCGTCGACCGGCTGTTCGTGCCGGGTGATGAACGCGGTGGGGTCCACCACGCCGCCGACCACGAGGTCGAGCAGTTCGGGCAGGTAGCGGCGGTGGTTGCAGTTGCCCATCCGCAGGGTGAGGTTCTTGTTCATCGCCTCCCCGATGGGGAAGCCGCTGAAACCGGGTGGGTAGACGCCGATGATCCCGATGCTGCCCGCCTTGGCCACCGCCTGCACCGCCCACCGCAGGGCCTGGCTGGGCGAGTCGCCGGGTACCCACTGGTCCCCGTCGGGGTCGGCGTCGGGGGCGGCCTGCCGCCGTTCCCGCTCGAACTGGTCCGCCTGCTGTCCGGCCTGCTCGGCGGCGGGACCGGTCCTGGGGCGCTGGGCGTCCACGCCCACCGCTTCGATGACGCGGTCCACGCCGATGCCGCCGGTCAGTTCCTTGACCAGCGCGACGGGGTCCTCGTGGTTGAAGTCGACCGTCTCGGCGTTCTGCTCGCGCGCCTTGTCCAGCCGCGAGGCGATGCCGTCGACCACGAACACCCGCCCGGCACCCTGCCGCTTGGCCGAGGCGATCGCGAACTGCCCCACCGCACCCGCGCCCAGCACCAGGACGCTGTCGCCCTTGCCGACCTCGGCCAGCCGCGCGCCGAACCAGGCGGTGGGGAAGATGTCGGACAGCAGGATCGCCTGGTCGTCGCTGACCGCGTCGGGGATGCGCACCAGAGTCGTCATCGCGAACGGCACCCGCGCGTACTCCGCCTGCAACCCGTCCACCGGCCCGGTCGTCTCCGGCCCGCCGAAGAACGACGTGCCCGCCGACGGTCCGTTCGGGTTCGCCGTGTCGCACTGCGCGTAGTACCCCGCCCGGCAGTAGGAACAGGTGCCGCACCCGATCGTGGAGGTCACCACGACCCGGTCACCCGGGGTGAACCCACGTACGGCGGGCCCGACCTCCTCGACGACGCCGACCGCCTCGTGCCCGAGGACCGTGCCCTCGACCATGCCGGGCATCGTGCCGCGCACCAGGTGCAGGTCGGTACCGCAGATCGCGCTGCGCGTGATCCGCACGATCGCGTCGCTCGGTTCCAGGATCTTCGGGTCGGGCACCTCCTCCAACCGGATGTCCCCGGTCCCGTGCCACACCACAGCTTTCATGTCGTCTCCTCCGTCGCCGTCCCTGGACGGCTTCCCGCGCGATCGGCGGCGAAACGCCACCACCCCGGATGGAGGGCGGGATGGCACCCGCTTCGGGTAAACGCGAACTCCTTGGCCGTGATCACCTCGCCCCCGACTCCTGGAGGCCCTCGGCCGGGCGGCGCGGCGGGGCAGCAGGCCCTCGTCCTTGATGTGGCGGCGGATCTCGCGCACCAGCTCGATCAGCGGGTACGACGTTCGAACTCGCTGTGCCCGTTGGGCACTTCGGGATCTCCTCGCCGTGTGTGACGTGCACCTTCTCCCCCGGCGTGGGCGACCCTCTCGCGAACCTCCGTCAACTGATGGTGGCCAGCAGGTCCCGACACGCCTGTTCGCAGTTGCGGCACGCCTCGGCGCAGATGCGGCAGTGCTCGTGCATGTTCGCGTGGCCCTCGCACTCGGCCGCGCAGGACTTGCACACCGTCGCGCACGCCTCCAGCAGCGACCGGCTGATGTTGGCGTCGTAACCGGTGTGCCGCGACAGCACCCGTGCGGTAGTGGAGCAGATGTCGGCGCAGTCCAGGTCCGTGCGCACGCACTTGGTCAGCTCCGCCACCGAACTCTCGCTCAGGCAGGCGTCCGCGCACGCCGTGCACGCCTGGGCGCAGGCGATCAGCGCGTCGATCGTCGCGGCCAGCTTGCCGCGGTCCAGGTTGATCCCGGCTGGGTAGGCCTCCAGCATCGGCGTCGTCGTGGTGGTCAAGCGGATCACTCCTCGGCTCGTGGTGTCACCGGAGTTGAACGGGTCCGGCGTCGATCGGCACGCGGAACAGGTGGCACGGCTTGTGCCTGCGGTCCTGCCGCCCTGGTACTGGGGCTTGGCGGTGGAGCTGGTCGGCGGTGACGTAGAGGTAGCCGTCGACGACCGACACCGTGTCCGGCCACCCCGTGCGCGGCCGGTTCGTCGAGCACCTGCCGGGCGAGCTCGTCGGCGCTCGGCGGCTCGGGCGAGGACTTGGGGGAACAAGTCGGCGCGAGCGCGGTCAACGTCGTGGGAGCCATGCACAGGGCTTACCCACTCGACCCGACCCCAATCGGCGCACCGGAGTGCGGGGAGGGGTCGCCAGTCCGGCCTCGTGGAAAGCGAGCGCAGCCCGATGCCCGGGTTGTGCACGCCGTAACCGTCGGCGAAGAACAGTCGGTCGCCCAGCGGTACCAGGCTGATCGGGGGCGTTCATGTCGGCCGTGGCCGGTGACGCGATTCGGTGCGGCACGCGAGTGCGGGCAGCGGGCCGGCCGAGAGGTGAGCTGTGTCCTGGGGATCACCAACCGCACACACTCGTCCGGTACTGCCCGGTCAGTGGCCGGCGGTGAGTTCGCCGCTCAGCCTGCCGTGCAGGCGGGCGCTGGGCGGGTTGAGCCCGATGATCTCGACGGTTTTGCCGCGCTGGGCGTACTTGGTCTCGATGGCGTCCAGCGCGGCGACGGAGGAGGCGTCCCAGATGTGGGCCGCGCTCAGGTCGACGACGACGTGGGGTGGGTCGCCGGTGTAGTCGAACTGGCCGACGAGGTCGTTGGAGGAGGCGAAGAACAGCTCGCCGGTGACCCGGTAGACCACGGTGGTGCCGTCGGGGTCGGTGACGGCGGTGACCTCGGCGAGGTGGGCGACGCGCCTGGCGAAGACGACCATGGCGGTGACCGAGCCGACGACCACGCCGATGGCGAGGTTGTGGGTGGTCACCACGCAGACGACCGTGGTGAACATGACGACGATCTCTCCGAGCGGCATGCGGCGCAGTGTCCTGGGGGCGACGGAGTGCCAGTCGAACGTCGCGAACGACACCATGACCATGACGGCGACCAGCGCGGCCATCGGGATGTCGGAGACGATCGGCCCGAACACGATGCACAGCACCATCAGGAACGCGCCGGCCAGGAACGTCGACAGGCGGGTGCGGGCACCGGAGACCTTCACGTTGATCATGGTCTGGCCGATCATGGCGCAGCCGCCCATGCCGCCGAAGAAGCCGGTGACGATGTTGGCGATGCCCTGGCCGATGGACTCGCGGGTCTTGTTGGAGTGGGTGTCGGTGAGGTCGTCGACCAGCTTGGCGGTCATCAGCGACTCCATCAGCCCGACCAGCGCCATGGCGAAGGCGTAGGGGGCGATGACGGCGAGCGTGTCCAGGGTGAGCGGGACGTCCGGCAGGCCCGGCACCGGCAGCGAGGAGGGCAGCGCGCCCTTGTCGCCGACGGTCGGCACGGCGATCCCCGCACCGACCGTGATCAGGGTCAGCACCACGATCGAGACCAGCGGGGCGGGCACCGCGGTGGTGATCTTCGGGAAGAACACCATCAGCGCCAGGCCGCCGAGGATCAGCGGGTAGACCGCCCAGGGGACGTCGCGCAGCTCCGGCACCTGGGCCAGGAAGATCAGGACGGCGAGGGCGTTGACGAAGCCGACCATCACCGAGCGGGGGATGAAGCGCATCAGCCGGGCCACCCCGAGCGCGCCGAGCACGACCTGGAACACCCCGGCCAAGATGACGGCGGCGACGAGGTGACCCAGCCCGTGCTCGTGGTTGAGGGGGGCGATGACCAGGGCGACGGCACCGGTCGCGGCCGAGATCATGGCGCGGCGTCCGCCCACCACGGAGATCACCACGGCCATGGTGAACGAGGCGAACAGCCCCACGACCGGGTCGACGCCGGCGATGATCGAGAACGAGATCGCCTCGGGGATCAACGCCAGCGCGACGACCAGACCGGCCAGGATCTCGGTGCGCCAGACCTTGGGGTCGCGCAGCCAGTCGGGTGCGAGTGCGCGCAGGCGTCCGGACAGGGGCAGCGCGGAACCGGGAGAGGACAAGGAGGCAGGTACCTGTCGAGTGGGAGTCAGGTGGGCGCGGGTGGCGTCCGGGCTTGTGGCCGGAGGCCGGGTGCTTGTGGCCGGAGGCCGGGTGCTTGTGGCCGGAGGCCGGGTCTTACGGCGGACAGCCTGGGGCGTCCGGCGTCACGGGCTCGCGCACGCTCGTCTCCTGGGGGTAGTCGACTCCTGACCGGAGGCGACACCGACCCCGACACGGCGGCGCGGCGGCGGACGGCCACCCTCACCTCGGGCGACTCTACCCTGACGTTAGGGTAGATCTGCACGGCGTGTGTCGGACGTCCCGCCGGCGATGGGAGCAGGGACACCGCAGTGGGCGACGGGCACATGCAGATCGGCGAAGTCGCGGCGCGCACCGGGCTGTCCCTGCGCACCATCCGCCACTACGAGCAAACCGGCCTGGTCACGCCCTCCGCCCGGTCCCGGGGCGGCTTCCGCCTCTACACCGAAGCCGACGTCGCCCGCCTGACGGTCGTGCGCCGGATGAAACCGCTGGGCTTCACCCTGGAGCAGATGCGCGACCTGCTCGACGTCACCGACCGCCTCGACAGCGGCGGCGTGCTCGGAGCCGGGGAACGGGAAGCGCTGTTGGAACGCGTGCGCGGCTACGAGCAGGCCGCCGTCGAGCAGATCGACCGGCTGCGCGACCAACTGGACCGCGCCGAGGACTTCGCCGACACCCTGCGCGACCGCCTGACCCGCAGTGTCCCCACCGGGCAGTCCTGACGGTCGGCGGGTGCGCGGACGAAGATCCCGTTCCCGTCCAGACAGGCGTTAGACGCCGACCGGTCGCACGGTGGCCCGCCACAACAACGCCGACGTCACCACGGCCGGTACCGCCAGCCCGGTCAGCACGGCGAACGCCGGGACGTAGCCGCCCGCCGCGTGGGTCAGCACGACCACCAGGCCCGCCACGCCGAGGGCACCACCGACCCGCTGGACGATGTTGACCAGTGCGGTCGCGTCGCCGATCCGGCCCGGGTCCACCACGGCGTAGGCGGCGGTGGTGGCGGGCATCTGCGCCCACGCCAACCCCACGCCCCTGATCACCAGCACCGCGATGAGCACCGGGTCGGGAAGCCGACCCGGCAGCGTGAACGGCGCGGTCGAGACGACCAGCAGCACGGCTCCGGCCACCGCGACCGGACCCGGCCCCCGGCGGTCGGTCAGCACCCCGCCGACGTACAGCGCCACTGCGGTGCCCAACCCCATCGCCAGCAGCGCCGTCCCCGTCGCGACGCTGTCCCAACCCAACCCCAGGTGCAGGTACAGCGGCAGCACCAGCAGGCCCGCGTACGTGGCCGCACCGGTGAACCCGGTGGTGAGCGTCGCCGCGGCGAAACCGCGCACTCCGAGCAGCCGCAGGTCGATCAGCGGGGACGCGGTGCGCACCGCCCCCACCGCGAACACCGCGATCAGCACCACGCCCACGCCGACCGCGACCACGGCCGCAGCGGTGAACCCGCCGGCACCGAGGTCGGTGGCCGCGTAGAGCGCCAGCGGGAGCCCGACTCCCAGCAGCGCCAACCCCCGCCGGTCCAGCGCGCGATCGGGGTCCTTCTCCCCGCCGGGCACCAGACCACGGGCCAGGACCAGGGTGGCCAGTCCGATCGGGACGGTGAGCCAGAACAGCCAGCGCCACGACGCCACCTGCAACAGCAGTCCCCCGGCCGCCGGCCCCACGGCGGGCCCCAGCGCGAGCACCAGGCCGAGCACGCCGAACAGCCGCCCCAACTGGTCGCGGCCGGCGATGGACCCGATCACCGCCTGCCCGGCCGGCACCATCAGCCCGGCGGCCAGGCCCTGCGCCACCCGTGCGGCCACCAACGACTCCACCCCCGGCGACAGCGCGCACCACACCGACGCCACCGTGAACGCCGCCAAGGACACCGCCCACACCCGGCCGTGGCCGAACCGGGCACCCAGCCAGCCCGACGCCGGGAGCGACACCACCAACGCCACCAGGTACCCGGTGACGATCCACTGCACCACCGGCAGCGACGAACCCAGATCCGCCCGCACCGCCTCCACGGCGAGGTTGACCAGCGTCGAGTCGAGCATCCCCAGCAACGCGCCCACGCCGGTCACCGCCGCGACGGCCCACACCCGGCCCGGGATCGGCGTGGGCGGCGACGCACCCGCACGGCCTGCCACCGACTCGACACCCCCTCGGGATCACCGGACGACACGGGACCACCCGGTTTTCATAGTACCGTTGTACGATAAAACGGAGGAGGGCCGATGCCCAAACGCGTGGACCACGACCGACGCCGCGAGGAACTCGCCGGGGCCCTGGTGCGGTGCGCCCGCGTCCACGGCCTGCACGCGACCGGCTTCCGGGAGGTCGCCGCCGAAGCCGGCGTGTCGGTCAACCTCGTCCAGTACTACTTCCCCACCAAGCAACAACTCCTGCACGGCGGCCTGCTCCACCTGCGCGCCCGGATCAGCCGAAGGTTGAGCCACGCCCTGGCCGCGCTGCCCGAGCCGGCCGACCCCGTCGCGCAGGTCCGGGCAATCCTGGTCCACCTGATGCCCCATGACCAGGACAGCGCCGACCTCTACCGCGTCCACGCCGCCTACGCCGCACTCGCGCTCACCGATCCCGCCCTGGCCGCCCAACCCCACACCGCAGGTCCCGACGAGCTGCACCCGGTGCTCACCGACCTCGTCACCCGGGCAGGTCAGCAAGGCCGGACGGACCCCCGGCGTGACCCCCGGACGACGGCGACCACCCTGCTCGCCCTCGCCACCGGCCTGTCCGCCTACACCACCTCCGGCTACCACACCGCAGCCGACGCGGTGCGCGGTCTGGACGACCAGCTCGACCTCCTCTTCCCACCGGCCGACCCGTCGCCGGTCCGCAGGTCGGCACTCCGGGGGTGAAGGCGGTGCCGCACCGCACTAATCTGGCGGAATGGGGTGGAACCTGGGCGAGCTCGTCACGAAGTACGACGTACCGGGTGCGCAGGTCGCGGTGCTGGCCGACGGAGAGATCCAGGACGAGGCCGCCGGTGTGCTGAGTCTGCGCACGCGGGTCGAGGCCACGACCGACTCGGTGTTCAAGATCGGCTCGATCACCAAGATCTGGACGGCCACGCTGATCCAGCAACTGGTCGACGACGGCGTGCTGGACCTCGACCGCCCCGTCCGGGACCACCTGCCCGGCTTCCGGCTGAGCGACCCGGCCGCCACCGGGTCCCTGACCGCGCGCCACCTGCTCACCCACACCGGCGGTGTCGACGGCAACCACTTCACCGACACCGGCCGCAACGACGACGCGATCGAGAAGTTCGTCTCCACCCTCGCCGACGTGGACCAGCTCCTCCCGCCCGGCACCGTCTTCTCCTACTCCAACAGCGGGTACGTGGTGCTCGGCAGGCTGGTGGAGGTGTTGCGCGGCAAGCCCTTCAACAGCGTGCTCCGCGAACGCCTGGTGGCCCCGCTGGGCCTGCGCACCGCCGCTACCGACGTCTACGAAGCGATCCTGCACCGCGCGGCGGTCGGCCACGTGCAGACCGGCGGGGAGGTCGTCCCGGCGAAGGAGTGGGCGGTGTCCTACTACTCCACGCCGAGCGGCTCGCACCTCGCGATCAGCGCGCGCGAGCTGCTGGAGTTCGTCCGCCTGCACCTCACCGACCCCGCGCTGGTGGCGCTGCGCGAACCCCAGGTCGAACCCGTCCCGGACTTCGGCGGCGGCATCATCGGCTGGGGGCTCGGCTGGATGCTCTACCAGGACGGCGTCATCGGCCACACCGGTGTCGCCAAGGGGCAGAAGGCATTCCTGCGCATCGTCCCGTCGGCGGGGGTGGCGGTGGCCGTGCTGACCAACAGCACGGGCGGCGAGCCGCTGGCCCGCGAGCTCTTCGATTCAGTGCTCGGGGAGCTCGCCGGCGTCGAGACGGCACCCCTGCCCGTGCCGCCGGTGGACCCGACCGGGATCGACGCGGACCGCCTGTGCGGCACCTACCGCTCCACCTTGTACGACATCACCCTCACCAGCGAGCACGACCGGGCGTTCCTCCTCTACCGCGCGCGCAACGAGATCGCCGAGTCCTTCCTCGGCAAGCCCGAGGACCGCGTCGAGGTGGTCCGGCTCGGCGACAGCTCGATCATCACCGCCGAACCGAAGGCCGACGGCCACCAGGTCCTGTCCCTGGTCGGCTCCGACGAGCACGGCCGCGCCCGCTTCCTGCACAACGGTGCCGCCGCCTACCGGATCGCCTGACGGGTCCGCACCGCCGAGGTGCGCGTGGCCCGGGAACCGGCGAGACGACCGCCTCGCGGCGCTGTCGGTCGTTCGACCGACAGCGCGCGGGCGTGCCGGCGGATATCTTGCGGCCGACCCCCCACACCATCCAGAGGAGCACCATGACGACCACCCGACGCGTTCTCGCCGGACTGGCCACCGCAGGTCTGTTCATCTCCGTCCTCGGCACGGGTTCCGCCACCGCCGCGACCAAGGGCAAGATCTACATCTCCAACAACTGCGGCAAGGCGGTCTCCACCACCATCCACATCAACGGCCGGACCATCGCGGGAACCGGGGCCGCCCCGGCGGGCAGCTACTTCGGGTACCCGGTCGCCCCCGGCACCTACCAGGTCTACGTCCCCGCCGGCAACAAGACCGTGCGAATCCAGGACCTCAGCCCCAGGTCCCACTCGGCCATCGTCAAGGCCTGCTGACACCCACCGAGGGCACGATCAGGTGGTCGGTCGCACGGACGAGCCCGCCGCGATCACGACGGGCTGTCCGGGGGCTGGTCCGCCTCGGCCAGGCGGGCGTGGAGGCGTTCGCGGATCTGGTCCGGGGTGTAGGCGCGGCGGCGGCGTTCGGCGCGTGCGACCACCGCCCCGGTCGCGGCTACTCCGACGAACGCGGCCAGGCCGGCGAGCTTCCACCAACGCATGTGCCTAGGCTACTGCCCGTGGCGGGTATCCCCTTGAACGAGGCCCTCGACGCGACGCGGACCGGCGACGTGTGGGTGTTCCGCGGTCGCAGTGCCGCCGACCGGGCGATCCAGGCGTTGACCAACAGCCCGGTCAACCACGTCGGCATGTCGGTGGTGATCGACGACCTGCCGCCGCTGATGTGGCACGCGGAGCTGGGCCGCTCGCTGCCCGACCTGTGGTCCGGGCGGCAGCAGCGCGGCGCGCAGTTGCACGACCTGCGCGAAGCCGTCCTGACGTGGGCGCGGAAGTACGGGCAGCGCGCCTGGCTGCGCCAGCTCGACCACCCGGTCACCCGCGAGGCGGAAGACGCCGTCCTGCGCACGGTCGCGCGGATGAACGGCATGCCGTTCCCCTCCTCGGCCCGGCTCGCGTCGCGCTGGCTGCGTGGCCGCGTCCCCCTGCGCAAGCGGTCGGACGCGGCGCTGGAGACCGCGTACTGCGCCGAGGTCGTGGCGGTGACCTACCAGGCGATGGGGCTGCTGCCACCGGACCGCAGCCCGAACTGGTACGACCCCGGCCGCTTCTGGAGCGGCGACGACCTGGAGCTGCTCTCCGACGCCCGGCTCGGTGACGAGATCGCGGTCGAGATCCCGGCGGACTGAGCGGGATCACTTCTTCGCCGCCGGTTCACCGCCGCCCGCCGGTCGGTTGCTAGCGTGACGCGGTGTCTGAGCGAGAGCACACCGGGCGAATCCTCGACGGCCGGTTCGAGCTGCTGGAGAGGTTGGGCAGCGGCGGGATGGGGACGGTCTGGCGCGCCCTCGACCTGGGGTTGCACCGCGAGGTCGCCATCAAGGAGGTCCGGCCGGCCGACGCCGACCAGATCGAGGGCAACCCCACGATGGCCGCCCAGCTCCGGGAGCGGGTGTTGCGCGAGTCCCGCGCGCTCGCCCGGTTGCAGCACCCGAACGTCGTGTCGATCTACCAGATCATCGAGTCGCCCGATTCGCCGTACCCGTGGATCGTCATGGAGCTGGTTCGCGGCACGTCGTTGGACGCGCGGCTCAACGGCGGCGTGCTCACCCCGGCCGAGGCGGCCCGGGTGGGGCGCGACGTGCTCGCGGCGCTGCGCTCGGCCCACTCCGCCGGGGTGATGCACCGCGACGTCAAGCCGGGCAACGTGCTGCTGCGGACGGACGGCAGCGCCGTGCTGACCGACTTCGGCATCGCCGCCCTCCAGGGCTCGACCCAGCTCACCGCGACCGGCGACGTCATCGGGTCCCCGGAGTACATCGCCCCGGAGCGGCTGCGCGGCGACGAGACGCACACCGCGTCGGACTTCTGGTCGCTCGCGATGCTGCTGTACGTGGCCGTCGAGGGCAACCACCCGATGCGCCGCGCGACCACGATGGCGACCCTCGCCGCGGTGATGACCGAGCCGGTCCCGCCGCCGCGCCGGGCGGGAGCCCTCGCGCCCGCGCTGAACGCGGCCCTGCGCAGCGAACCGGCCGAGCGGCCGAGCGGCGAGGTGCTCGACCAGCTCTTCGCGGCGGCCGAGCGCGACCTGGCCCCGTTCACCGGTCCCCCCACCCCTGCCGGGTTCGCCGTGCCGGGTCCGGCGAGCGGTCCCCTGCCGCCGCTGCGGCACCCCCAGTGGCAGTCCGGACCGACACCGGCCCCGTTCGGCGAGCCACACTTCCACAGCCACCCGCAGTCCTACCCGATCCCGGCGACGCGCAGGCGCACGGGTGCCGTGGTGCTATCGCTGGCCGGGGTGGTGCTGGTCGCCGCGACCACGACGATAGTGCTCCGCATGTCCGGCGGGGACGACCAGGCGGGCTCCGGCACGGGTTCGACGACCACGACGGTGGCCACCCGGCCGAAGGTCGTCCTGCCCACCGGCCCGACCACCGGCACCGCGACCACCGGCACGGCGACCGGCAGCGCGACCGAAGTGGCACAGGACAACCTGCTCACGTCCGCCGGCGCGCGCAGGGCCGCCGGTGCGCTCGGCGAGGTGATGGGCGGCTCGAAGGTGTCGGACCTGACGCTGTGGCCGGAGCGCGCGACCGCGACCGCGCCGACCTCGGCGGTCGCGCACGGCTTCGACAACTTCGAGTACAAGGCGGGCAGGGCGAGCAGGCAGGGCCCGGACGGGGTGGACGCCGACCGCGCCGTGCTCGACCTGAACGAGGTCGACTGGGACGCCCTGCCCGCGCTGTTCGAGCGGGCGGACAAGGAGCTGGGCGTCCCGCAGCCGACCCTGCGCTACCTGATCGTGGACACCAGCATCATCGACGGGACCCCGTCGATGAAGGTGTTCCTGGGCGACGACTACGGCAGCGCGTTCCTCCAGGCGAACCTGAAGGGTGAGGTGCAGAAGACCTACCCGCGCGCGAAGTGATCCCCGGTCACGACCGGGCGGGCGGGCGGCGCACCGGTTCCGCGATGCCGAGCAGGTTGCCCTCGCTGTCGCGGAACCAGGCAGCGCGTTCGCCGCACCCCCTGCTCGGGTAGTTGCCTTCGACGTCCACGATCCCGTCCACCGCGCCGTCGTACTCCTCGAACACCACCCCGGGAGCGCGCAGGTCGGCGACCGCCGCTTCGACGTCGTCGACGGAGAAGCTCATCTGAGTGAACGACCCGTCGGCGGCCCCGGCCGAGGCGAACAGGCAGAAGCCCCCTTCCGCGCCCTCGTAGCGCAGGCCGCCGTCGCGCTCCTCGACCGGTGCGAGGCCGAGCTTCTCGGCGTACCAGCGGCGGGCCCGGGTCAGGTCACGGGTGGGAATCCGGGCTTCGATCCGCGCGTAGACCACCATCCTCGGATGCTAGCCGGGTCGGTGCGCCCGCGACCGGGTGCGCGCGTCCGGGACGGTGCGGGCGATCGGCGGGCGGAACAATGGCGGCGGGGGCTCGGCGTCGAGGGGGGTTCACGGCGTTGTCGGCGCGTGCGCTGCCGACCGCTGTCATGCGGGTGCGGGACGAGCACGGGCTGGTGGTGGGTGCCGGTTTCCTCATCGCCCCTGACCTGGTGTGCACGTGCGCGCACTTGCCGGCTGACGGGGTCGGGCGGACCGGCGGGCCGCAGCGACGGCGGATGGTGGCCGTCCTGCGGGACGCGAGCGACCCCGCGCCGGGTCTGACACTGGTCGACACCCACGACCTGGCCGCGCCGGCCGCACTTGGTCGCGGTCGTGGACGACCGCACCGCCATCACCTTGTACGCGGTGCTGCTCACCCGGTGGCACCTCGGCAGCGGGGCCCGGGTCACCGAGCCGCTCCCGGTGGGCGGCACCTCGCCGTGTCAGCGGAGCGCGACGATTTCGCGTCTCGGATGGGCCGAATGGGTTGTCCACTGGGCTGTTCGTACCCCTTGCCGTAGCGAACTGCGCGGATCGGCAGAAAGGGGGAGAGCCACGCCCGTTCGTCAGGTCGAGCTCGGCCGGGGTGATGGCTGGGCGCGCTGCCCGCGCGGCATCGCCGCCCTCCGGCTCGGCCGGGCCGGACGCGCGCTGGCCGAGCCGGCGCGCTGGGGCGCGGCGACCTCGGCGGCCGAGGTGCCCGGGTTCGCGCACCGCTCCCCCGGGCAGCGCCTGGATCTCCGGGCCGACCTGGCGGAACTGGTCGGCGCGGTACCGGACCGCGCGGAGCCCTCGCGCTCCACACCGGCGGCAGTCTGGGCACCACCGGCCGGGCGAAGCGAGAAACAATCGGAAATTCCACCGGAAGAGTTAACCCATTCGGGTTTGTCCCGCAATTCGGCGGATGATCGCCGACGTGCGCCGCGATGGTGATCCAACTTTCGCCTGATCACGCATTTCCTGCGTTGCGCGGCGCGCGAACAGCGCAGTACGCTCGGCGTTCGCACCCGGAGGTCCCTCGACGCCGAGGAGTTGCCCTGTCGTGTTCACATCCCCCGCCGGAGGTCCGGGCTTCGCCTTCGACCTGCCCGGAATAGAGTCCGCCATCGCCGAGTGGACCGATCTCGCCGAAAGCCTGGCAATGGAGAATTACCACTTCACGTCCCTGCGCGGGGTGACCGGACCGGGCGATGAATTCTCCAGTGCGGACCTGGCGGCGAAGGCGACCGACGCGCTGGGCTCGTTCCGGCGGCACCTCGCGGCGATGACGGACTTCACCCGGGGCTACGTCGCCGCGCTGACCGCCAGTCGCGACGAGTACGTGGCGAGGGACGACGACGCCCGCGCGACGTTCGGGCGACAGGACGTCCCGTGAGGCGCGCGATCGCCGCGCTGGTCGCCGTGGTGCTGGTCCTCCCTCTGGCGTCCTGCGCAGGGCCGGTCGAAGGCACCCCCAGAGCCCGTTCGGGGGGCACGACGCCCGCCAGCACCGAGCGGTCCGGGGCTCCGGTGGGCACCCGCGCGCCCAGGGTCGCCGAACCGCTGACGCCCGACCCCTACGTCGCCGACGCCTGCCGGGCCATCCCCGCGGAGCGGGCCGGTCCGCTGGACCTGGCGACACCCGGCCGGAAGGCCACCAACGCCGCGAGCTCCGGCTGCCTCTGGTTCACGACCGACCGGCAGTTCAGCGTCGCCGTCGGCTACATGACCGCGTTGGAAGCCGGGCTCTCCGAGATCTACGCGCAGCACGCGCGGAACCCGACGGTGTTCAAGTACTTCGAACCGACGGACGTCACCGGGTACCCGGCATTGTTCGCGGACAAGATAGACGAGCGCGAAAGAGGCGAATGCCTGCTCAACATCGGCGTGACGGACGATTTGTACATGTTCGTCGCGGCCAACCACCTGCCGCGCGGTAAGAACGTCTGCGAACTGGCCGCCCAGGTGGGGGCGGCGGTCGTCGCGACGATGAAAAAGGGGGCGTAGTGGTAGTACCGTTATTGGTGGCGCTGGCCGGCGGCGCGGTGGTGTCGGCGATGGCCCAGGTGCGCGCGGGGGATTTCGCGGCGGACGTCGGCGGCCGGTCGCTGACCGCCGAGCAGATTTACACGCGCATCACCGGCGGGCACGGCGTCGGTGACCTGGTCGCGGCGCAGGAGCTGACGGCCGCGCTGGAGACGAGCTACTCCGACCGGAGTGGTCGGCTCGGCGCGCTGGTCGCCAAGCTCGACGCGGCCTGGCGGGGCGGTGCGGCCGACGCGGCCACCTCCCACACCGCGCCGCTCGACCGGGCGTTCCAGGAGTCCCTGTCGTCGCTGCGGACCATCCGCGACTCGCTCCACGGCCAGATCGACTCGTTCTCCCGCATCCGCAACGCCGTCGAGGCGGTACCCGCCGAGCCGCCGCGCAGCGGGTTGGTGAACGACGTGAACCCGTTCACCACGGACACCGACCGGGCGATCGCCCAGTACAACGAGAAGGCCGCCGCCAACGTCGCCCACTACCAGGTCTACCACGAGGACAGCGTCGCCAACGGCAACCGGATGCCGACCCGGTACCCGCCGCTGCCGGTGGGCGTGCCGCCGATCCCGGTCGGCGATCCGGGCGGTACCGGGCACGTCGGCACGTCCTCCCCGGCCGACGTGACGACCAGGTCCGCCGCCACCCCGGGCGACCCGGGCGTCCCTCAGCACAGCACCCCGGGCACCGGCCAGGTCGCGCCACCGCCGGAGCCCCGGGGCGACGGGCACGTCGGCACGCCGGCCGCACCCGGCAGGGGGACGACGAACCCGAGCCTGGCCACTCCCGCGCGGCCTCCCGGATCGGGCGAGGCGAACCCCGCCACCCGGCACCCGGGCGCTCCCACCCCGGTCGCCGGCGTGGTTCCGCCCGGCACCGGCGGCCTCTCGGCGGCCCGGCCCGGGAGCACCACGGGACGCGGTGCCGGAAGTGGTGGCGGGAGCAGCGGTCGCGGTGCCGCCGGTGGCGCGGGCCGATCCGGCGGCGGTGTGGGTGGCGGTGTCGGTGGCGGCGTGGGCCGGGTCGGCGGCGGGTCGGGGCCGACCGGCGGGCGGCCGGATGCGGCCGACCAGCTCGGGCGCGGACCGTCGTCGGCTGCCGACCCGGCCCAGCCGGGCCGCCGGGGCGCGCTGCCGGTCGCGGGCGGGACCGGCGGGCTCGGGGGTGCGCCGTACGGGGTGCCGCCGACCGGGTCGCGCACCGACGACGACGTCGAGCACCGGAGCGTGCTGATCCGGCCCGATCCCGACGACCTGTTCGGGCTCCCGGACCCGGTGCCACCGGCTGTGATCGGCGAGGACGAGGAAGCCTGACGTGGCGACCGATCCCCTTGCCCTGCCCCTGTGGACCCTGCTCGCGCTGGTGCGCCGCCGGGGTGCCGAACCGCACCCCGTGTTCGCCGCCACCGTGTCGTGGTGCTCCGAGGAAGCGTTGCGGCAGCTCGACGTCGAGGCCGACGAGGTGTTGCGGCGGCTGGGGTTGTCCGACGGGCGGGTGCCGCACCGCCGCCTGGAGTCGGCGTTGCGCGCCTTGGACCGACCACTGCGCGAGTACTACGGCTGGATCGACACGACGGTCGACGGCTCGCCTCGGAGCTACTCCGTGCTCGCGGCGCGATGCGGCGAGGACGCCGTGGTGGCGGTGAACGACCCGGACAGCGCCGTGGTCGTGTTGGCCGCCGTTCGCGGCGAGGCGTTGGGGGACGAGTTCGCGGCGCAGCTCCCGCCGTACCGGACGACGCGGTCCGCGTCGATCAACGCGCCCTACCAGGAGCTCCTGCGGCCGTCCGCGCGGTCGCGGGACGCCGGCGCGCGGGCGATGAAAGCGTTGTTCGCGGCTCCCCGCACGGGTGCCGGCAACCTGTACTCCGCCGTCCGCACCCCCGGTGGCCGCAAGCGCATCGAGCACCCGGTCAACTACATCGACACCGACGAGGGGCGGTGGTTGACGTTGCTCGGCGGCAGCAGCGGCGACGGCGACGGCAGCGGCAACGGCAGCGGTCGGTGGGCCACGGCAACACCCGCGACGCCCGAGCTGATCACCCGGCGGTTGGCCGAGGCCGCCGACGCGCTCACGGCCGGTGGCGCGCCGGGCTTCTTCGTCTGATCCGCCCGACCCGTGGTGCTCCCCCGGTCGGCACGGCGGGAGTCGGCGATCTCGTGCACCGGGGCCCGGACAGCACCGGCGTGCTCGACGTCGTGGCCCGCCTGGTGGAGGAGCAGCCGAAGCGGTGGGCCGACCGCCGGTTGCGGGTGGCCACCCCCGTGCGCGGCCCGACGTAGAACCTGGCCGATCCTCCGGGTCTGGTGCGGCGGCTCGGGCGGTCGGGAGACTGGGCGGGATCGGGGTGGGGTGGTCCACCCGACCGGCGCGCCACCGCCGGGTGGTGCGGTCCCCCGGACCCGTCCTCCGCGCCCCGATCCGCGCACTCGCGAGCGACTCGGAGGAGAAGTGGCCGGCATGGTCGACACCCGTGGGCTGTACCTGGACCTGATGAAGCGCGTCCTGACCAACCTCGTCTACGAGGACGCGCCGATCAAGGTCTTCGACCTCGGGGACGGGGCCGCGCCGGAGTCGTCCCGCCTGCTCGGGCGGGACTGGCCGAGCGTCGCGCACACGATGATCGGCCTGAAGCGCCTGGACAACCTCCAGGAGTGCGTCGAGGCGGTGATCCGGGACGGCGTGCCGGGCGACCTCGTGGAGACCGGGGTGTGGCGCGGCGGCGCGTCGATCTTCATGCGCGCGGTGGTCCGGGCCCACGGCGACGCGGAGCGGCGGGTGTGGCTCGCCGACTCGTTCCAGGGGATGCCGACCGTGGGCGAGGACGGTCACGAAGGCGACCGCGCCATGGAGTTCCACCGGTACAACGACGTCCTGGCGGTGGACCTGGAGACGGTCCGGCGCAACTTCGAGCGGTACGGGTTGCTGGACTCGCAGGTGCGGTTCCTGCCGGGCTGGTTCGACGACACCCTGCCGACCGCGCCGATCGACCGGGTGGCGGTCCTGCGGCTGGACGGCGACCTGTTCGAGTCCACGACGGTCGCGTTGGAGAGCCTCTACCCGAAGCTGTCGCCCGGCGGTTTTCTCATCGTGGACGACTACGTCATCCCCGCGTGCGCGGAGGCCGTGCACGCCTACCGGGCGGCGCACGGGATCACCGAACCGGTGCAGGACATCGACGGCGGCGCGGTGTTCTGGCGGCGGAGCGGCTGACCCGCCCGCCGGGCCGCGTCAGCCTGCCGTCACACGACGCCGGGTCGCGCCCGTCGTCACGCCCAGTCCCAGGAGATGCCGTGCACACCCGGTCGGGGTTTCGCCTGGAACGAGTGGACGGACCGCTCCGGGTCGATCGGCAGGCGGCGTCGGTTCTCCGTCGGCGCGCCGGCTTTCGCCCGCCGGTACTCGTAGCACCGGGCGGGGACCGAGACGCGGTCGAAGAAGACCTGCAACAGGTAGCTGCTCGTGGCGGTGCGCATCAACCGCTCGTGGTGGTGGGACGGCACGTCGCTCTCGCCCATGCGCCAGTCGTACTCCACGACCGCCGTCTCGTTCTTGGCCAGCGCCCGGCCCAGGTGGATGTCGGCGGCGACGTACCCCGCCTCGTCGTCCGCGCGCAGCCCGGCCAGCGTGCCGCCGCGAACCACCAGGTCGTGCGGCATCACGTCGCCCTCGTCCACGCCGTGCACCACCAGGAACCGGTCGCACCCGTTGTTCACGCCGCGCAGCACCTGCCGGGTGGTGATCCCGCGCAACGACCGGCGCGCGTCGACGAAGCACTGCTCGGTGGTCGACAGCACGGCCACGTCGGGGTTGGGGTTGGCGAACTCCTCGCCCAGCACCGTCCGGGCGGGTGAGTCCTCGCCGTAGAGGGCGGCGAAGCTCAGGCCGCTGTCGCCGAGCCACCGGCCACGGGGTCTGCGGGGTTCGAGCACGTCGAACAGGGTGTTCTCGGGCAGGTCCAGGATCACTTCGAGCTCGTGCAGCGCGCGCAGCGACTTCGGTCGCTCCGGCCGGCTGCGGCCCTGCTGCCAGTAGCTCAGCGTGGCCAGGCTGATCTCGACGCCCCGGTCGGCGAGCCGCGCGCGAATCCGGTCGAGGGTGAGGTCCCGCCGGACGATCGCGGCGCGCAGGGCGTCGGCGAACTTCTCCTGGCTGAGCACCTGCTCGGGGCCGGGTCGTTCCTGGGGAGCTGCCATGACGAGCCATCATCGCCCAAATTGGTGAACGCCGATACCTCCTTTCGGGGGTATCGGCGTTCATATCGTCACTCTGAGGTTACCTAACGTTCAACGTCAACCCGTAGTAGGACAGGGCGTCACCGAGCGGCTGGAAGTACGACGACTTGCCGTTCTGCACTCCGCCGTTGAACGTGCACTGCTGGTTGGTGGGCCCGCCGGAGGTCATGCCCTGGGCCTGGTTGCCCGAGATGTAGGCACCGCCGCTGTCGCCGCCCATGGTGCAGACGGACGACTTGCCCAGACCGCGAACCACGGTCGAGGGACCGCCGTTCGGGTCGGTGTAGGTGACGGTCTGGTTGTAGCCGGTGATCGACCCGCAGGTCCAGCCGGTCGTGGCACCGGACTTGCAGACGGACGCGCCGACCGCGCCGCGCGAGCCGCCCTTGACGCTGATCAGGCCGGCCGCGCCCCAGGTGCCCACCTGGGTGGTGATCGAGTTCCCGGAGTCGATCTTCGCCACACCCATGTCGACGCTGTCGCGGCCCAGCGCGTAACGGGTGCTCGTGCCCTTGGCGAACCGGGTGCCGTCGTAGTGCAGCGTGGGCAGGTTCCCGACGCAGTGCCCGGCGGTGACCAGGTACTGGGTGCCGGCGCTGGTGCGCGCGCCGAACCCGACGGAGCAGTACCCCGAGCCGCCGTTGATCGTCATCTTGCTGCCGGGGTAGACCGCCGCCTGGGTGCTCAGCGGCTGCGCGACCTGCTCGACGCGGACCGCCGACCCGTGCTTGGCGGCCTCGGCGAGGAACGCCGACGCCAACGGCCTGTTCCGGTCGACGACCTGGATGGTGACGACGTCGGAGGCCACGTCGACGCCCCAGGAGGCGATCCCGGCGGGGGCCCGCTCGGCGGCGAGCCGGTCGAGGTCGGCTTGCACGGCGTTCAGGGCCTTCTCGCCGCGAGCGGGCGTGCGGACCGCCAACCCCGCCGAACGGACCTTCGCCGCGCCCGCCCGGTCGGCGTTCACGGTGAGCTTGCCGGACTGGTCGAAGTACGCGCCGTCGACGCGCACGCCGCCGGCCACCAGGTCGGCCAGCGTGCGCTGCTGGCCGGCCTCGCGGTCGAGCCGCTGGACGGCGGCGGTGTCGCTGACGCCCAGGGTGCGGGCCAGGGCGGCGACCATCTCGGGCTCGTAGTCGGATCCGGCGGCCGACGCCGTCGCACCACCCGCCAGCAGGGTCAGCGGGATCAGGCAGGACAGCGCGGCAGTGCCGAGCACTCGGTTTCGAGACACGATCTCACCCTTTCGCAACCGGGGCGGACCACCGCAGGGAGAAAACAAGCGCGCAAAACAAGTGCCCGCTGTGATCAATGGTCCGTCCCCGGCCGGTCGGATTCTTCCGACCGTGCCGACAACTCTGCCCCGACCAGCCCGACCAGGGCAATGACGTGCGTTCAACAGGCGGGCGGAGCCGACTTTGAAAAAGAGAAATCAATGCGCCGGGGGCGGTCACGACCGGGTGATGACGCCGACGGAAGAGTCGATTCGCACAACGCCGTCGATCGAGTCCGATCGAAGTCAACCGAAGTCGACCGAAGCCGATCGACGGGAAAAGCACTGTTTTCGGCGCACGTCGGGCAGAGCGCCGACTGTCTAGGCCGCCGTGCTCGACGACGAGATCGTCTCCCTCGGCCTGCACGTCGCCGGGCGACACGGCCTCGAAGGTCCGCCTGCCCGAACGCCGAGCGCGCCGGTGCTCAGCCCGGTTCGTCCTCCGCCACCGCGAGCGACGGGTGGTCGGCCCAGAGCAGGTGGCGCACGCGCGGCGGGGCGGTGGCCAGGTCGCGGGCGGTCTGCTCCACCTCCACCTCCGTGCCGGTGCCGCGTTCGAGGTGCTGGCGCAGGTGTTCCTGCCACGTGGCGACGGTGAAGGTCTCCAGGAACGCGTCCGGGTCCGCCGAGTCGCGGAACAGGCCCCACTGGGTCGCGCCGGTGCGCCTGCGGGACCGGCCGACCTTGCGCATCGCCTCCACGAAGCTCTCGGCGCGGGCGGAGTCCACCCGCCACTCCACGGTCACCAGCACCGGGCCGCGTTCGACGTCGGAGATCTCCGGCGGCGTGTCCCAGAGGCTCGCGGGCGAGGTGTCGAGCTCGCGTTCGGTCAGCGGCAGGGCGCTCGCCGCCACCGCCACCACCAGCACCAGCGCGACGGCCGGCACGACCAGGCCGCTCCGCACGCCCAGCACGCCGCCGACCGCGCCCCACGCCAGCGCGCCGACGGCCTGGCCGCCCATGAACACGAGGTTGTAGTAGGCCAGCGCGCGGGCCCGCGTCCACGCCGGGAGCAGCACCTGGGCGGTGGCGTTGAGCGTGGACAGCACCGCGATCCACCCCACCCCGGCCACCAGCATGGCGAGCACCGCGACCACGGTCGAGGAGGTCAGCCCGGCCACCGCCATGGCCACCGCGTACGCGCACGTGGCCAGGGTGATCAGCAGGTTCTTGCCGGTCCGCCGCAGCAGCCGGGGCACGACGAACGCCCCGCCGATCGCCCCGACGCCGACGCTGCCGAGCAACACGCCGTAGCCGCCCGCGTCCAACCCCAGGGGGCCCCGGGCGAGGGCGGGCAGCAGCGCCCACAACGCGCTGCCGAACACCACGAACAGCACGGACCGCACGAGCACGCGGCGGAACAGCGGCGCGCTGCGCACGTACCGCGCGCCCGTGCGCACGGCCGTCACCACGTGCTCCGCGCCCAACGGCCGGTGGTCCACGGGTCGCCGCCACCGCCACAGCACCAGCAGCACGCCGAGGAACGACAGGGTGTTGAACGCGAAAGCGGCCTCCGGCCCGGCCACCGCGATCAGCGCGCCGCCCAGCGCGGGCCCGATGGCCCGCCCGACGTTCATGTTCACGCCGTTGAGCAGCGCCGCCCGCGCGATCTCGTTCCGGGGCACCAGTTCGGGCTGGATGGCCTGGAACGACGGCATGGCGAGCGCCTGCCCCACGCCCATGAGCGCGATGAGCGCCAGCAACGACGCCGGCGTGGTCCCGCCCGCCGCCGTGAGGCCGGCCAGACCGGCCGCGCCGGCGAGCATCAACGACTGGCCGGCGAGCAGCACGTGCCGCCGGTCGAGGATGTCGCCCACCGCTCCGGACGGCACGACCAGCAGGAACACCGGCACGGTGGTGGCCGCCTGGACCAGCGCCACCGCCAGCGCGCCGCCGCCCAGGTCGCCCATCAGCCACTGCGCGCCCACGGTCTGCGCCCACGTGCCGATGTTGGAGGCGAACTGCGCCAGCCACAACGCGCGGTAGGCCCGCCGCCGCAACGGTGCCCACGCCGACTCGCCGCCCATGCGAGGCCCTCCGGTGGTTCGTGGCCGTCCTGCCGTGCCGGGTGGTGGAACACCTCGCGGGGCACTTCCACCCGGTGGTAACCGGGTGGGGGACGGCCTGGGTCGTCAGCGCTCGGCCAGGGCGGCTTCGAGCGAGGACACGACGGTCACCACGTGGTTGAGCGCCGTCGTCCACAGCAGACGGACCAGCTTGTGGTCCTCGGCGAGCACGACGACCAGTTCGCGGTCCGCCTCGTGCAGCCGGTGGTGGGCGTTGATCAGCGCGGACAGCCCGACCGAGGCCAGGAAACCGGCCTCGTCGAGGTCCACGACCAGCATCCGGGCCCCGATGTCGGCGGCCCGCGTCACGCCCTCGTCCAGCCCGTCTTGCAGGGCCTTCACCGTCTTCTGGTCGATGTCGCCACCGACCCGCACCCGGACCGCGCGGCCGTCGGCGACGGTGTCCACGCGCGCCCAGGGCGCGGCGTCGGTCGGCACCGCTGGAGCCTCGGCGTTCTGCACCGCAGCGGTGTCAGCGGTCGTTTCCGCTGCCGGTTCGCCGGCCTGCGCCGCGTCCGGTTCCGCCGCCGGTTCGGCGGTCTGCACCGCGTCGGGTTCGGCGGTCTGCACCGCGTCGGGTTCGGCGGTCTGCACCGCGTCGGGTTCGGCGGTCTGCACCGCGGACGTGTCCGCGGTGGGTGTTGTGGTCTCTTGCTCGGCGTTGTCGCCCACGATCGCTCCTGGTGACGTGTAACAGGTGGACGTGCTACGAAGGCATTGTCGTCGCGCCGCTCCGGTTCGCCGGTCGAGCGCGCGCGTCGGTGGCCACCGGTGTCGGTGGCCTCCCGGGGATCGGGCCTCTCACGGGATGCGCGGTGCGACTTCCCGCTTCCAGAACTCGAAGAACTCCTCCTGGGCGGGACCGATCTGCTGCACGTACACCTCGTCGTAGCCCGCCTCCACGAACGAGTGGACGCGGTCGAGGTAGCGCTCCGGGTCCGGGCCGGTGGGCACGGCGTCGGCCACCATCTCCCGGGTCACCAGGCTCGACGCCTGTTCGAAGTGCCGGGGCGTCGGCAGCACCTGGGCGAGTTCGCCGGGGAGCTGCTCGTTGGGCCACAGCCGCGTCGCGGTGTCGACGCCCTCGTCCCCGGTCGCGGCGTGGCAGACCTTGAACCCGCCCTGCACCGGTCCCGTGCCGCCGGCTGCGCGGTAGGTCGCGACCAGGCCGGCGTCCGGGATCGTGCTGCACAGCCCGTCGCCGATCCGCCCGGCGAGCTTCGCCGCCTTCGGGCCGAACGCCGAGACGTAGACCGGCACCGGCCGCTCCGGCACGGTGTAGAGGCGCGCGTTCTCGACGGTGTAGTGCTTGCCGTGGTGGTCCACCTCGTCGCCGGTGTGCAGGGCGCGGATGACCTCGACGGCCTCCTCCAGCATCTCCAGGCGCACCGGGGCGGGCGGCCACGGGTCGCCGAGGACGTGCTCGTTGAGCGCCTCGCCGGAGCCGACGCCGAGCACGAACCGGCCTTCGCACTGCACGGCGGCCGTGGCGGCGGCGTGCGCCACGATCGCCGGGTGGATGCGGGTGGTCGGGCAGGTGACCGCCGTGGTGATCGGCAGCCGCGTCGCCTCGGACAGCGCGCCGATCACCGACCACACGAACGGGCTCTGCCCCTGCTCGCCGTTCCACGGGTGGAAGTGGTCGGAGATCCACAGGCGCTCGAAGCCGGCCGCCTCCGCCCGCTCGGCTTGGCGGACCAGCTCGCGCGGCCCGAACTCCTCGCACGAGAGGAAGTACCCGATGCTGACCATGAGGGCCGGTTACCCGCGCGCCGCGCCGGTGAACCGTCTTCGACGGGCGGTCGACCGTCGGGGTGACCCCGGTCTCCCCGCCCGCGCCCGCTCAGCCGGGGATGGGGTTCTTCGCCAGCGCGACCGCCACGGCGTGCAGGTTCGCCGCCATCGTGCGGCCGGTCTCGGCGGACCACTCGTGCCCCTCGTCGGTGTCCGAGTAGTCCTCGCCCGGACCGGGGCCCTTGTTCCAGTACGTCCACGCCTGGCCGGGGATCGTGTAGCCGATGTCGCCGAGGCCGCCGGAGATCTCGCTGATCACGTGGTGCGCGCCGTCCTCGTTGCCGGTCACGACGACCCCGGCCACGCGGTTGTAGGCGACCGGCCGGTCCTGGTCGTCGGTCTCGGAGATCATCGCGTCCATCCGCTCCAGCACGCGCTGGGCGATCGAGGACGGGCGGCCGACCCACGTCGGCGTGGCGACGACGAGGATCTCGGCCCGCAGCAGCTCGTCGTGGATGCGGGGCCAGTCGTCGCCCTCGCCCAGGTCGGTCACCACGCCCGGCGGCACCGAGTGGTCGGCCAGCCGGAAGGTGCTCACCTCCACCTGCCGCGAGCGCAACTCGTCGATCACCACCTGCGCCAGCAGGCCCGTGTTGGACGGTTCCGGCGACTTCTTCAGCGTGCAGTTCAGCACCACGGCGCGCACGTGCCCCACCTCCTGTTGATCCTCGCGACCGGTTACCCCGCGCGGGTGCGACCAATCCCGGGATCGCCTGACCGGGTACCGTCCCGCGCTCGCGCGACGGGCGACCGCCGAGGATCGGGTTCCGGACCGGGCGACGGGGTACCCGGCGGCATGACCAAGGTCGATCTCCACATCCCCCGGCCACCGGACCGGGTATTCGAAGTGCTGGCCGACGGCTGGTCGTACGCGGGCTGGGTGGTGGGCGCGACGCACATCCGCGACGTGGACGGCGGGTGGCCCGGGGTGGGTACGCGCATCCGGCACAGCGTCGGTGCCTGGCCGCTCCAGATCGAGGACGAGACGGTCGTGCGGGCGGTCGAGGTGGGCAGGTCGCTGGAGCTGGACGCCAGGCTGTGGCCGGTGGGCAGCGCGTGGATCCGGCTGGACCTGGCACCGGCGGCCGACGGCGGCACCACGGTGACCATGCGCGAGAAGATCGTCAGCGGGCCGGGCAGCGTCCTGCCCGAGGCCGCCCAGGCGTTCTTCCTCGTCCCCCGCAACCGGGAGGCGCTCAAGCGCCTGGCCGACCTGGTGGTGCGCGGCGATCACCCGTAGACCGCCCGCAGGGCCGCGCCCACGACCGCCCGGTACGCGCCGCCGCCGTGGCCGTGCCGGGCGAGCGCCGCCCGAGCCGCGTTCGCGCCGCACGCCCCGTGCACCCCGCCTCCCGGGTGGGCCGACGCGCCCGCCAGGAACAGCCGGTCGACCGGGGTGTCCGCCCGGGACAGCCCGGGGGTCGGCCGGAACACGAGCTGCTGGTCGATGGCGGACGTGCCCGCGTTGATCGCACCGCCCACCACGTTGCGGTCGCGGCTCTCCAGCTCGGCCGGGCCGCTCACCGACCGGGCGATCACCAGGTCCCGGAAGCCCGGCGCGTGCCGCTCCACGACCTCCTCCAGCAGGTCCGCCCGCCGGCGCAGCCGGTCGGCCGACCACGCCTCGTCGCGCGGGACGTGGGTGTAGGCCCAGACCGCCTCGGTGCCCGCCGGCGACCGGGTGGGGTCGGCGGTGGTCATCTGGCCGAGCAGCAGGAACGGGGTGCGCGGCACCCGCCGGCAGGCGAGGTCGTTGGCGAAGTCCGCCAGGCCGTCGAGGTCCGCGCCGAGGTGGACGGTGCCCGCCCGGCGCGCGTCCTCGGACAGCCACGGGATCGGGCCGGACAGCGCCCAGTCGACCTTGATCGTGGCGTCGTCCCACCGGAAGCGGTCGAGGTCGGCCAGCAGCCGGGCGGGCAGGTGGTCGGGTCCCACGAGGTCGCGGTAGAGGGCCGGCGCGGGCACGTCGGCGAGCACCGCGCGGCGGGCCCGCACGAGTTCGCCGTGCGCGTCCCGCACCCCCAGCGCCCGGCCGTCGGCCACGATCACGCGGTCCACCGCCCGCCCGCACTCGATCCGGCCGCCGCGCGCGACCAGCCTGCGCACCAGCGCGCCGACCAGTTCGCCCGCACCGCCCCGGGGCACGGGGAAGCCGACGTCCTGGCCGAGCATGGCCAGCAGCCAGCCGAACACCGCGCCGCCCGCCTGGTCCGGCCCGAGGTCGGTGTGCAGGGCGTTGCCCGCCAGCAGGGCCTTCGCGCCGTCGCCCGCGAACCGCTCGTCGGCGTACGCGCGGGCGGGCTGGGTGAGCATCCGCGCGAACCGCAGCGCCTCGGGCGTGCCCAGCCCGCGCAGCAGCCGCAGACCCGGCCGGACCGGCGGGAACGGCCGGAGCACCACGTCCAGCAGGTCGTCGCGGATGCGCCGGTACGCCTCGAACTCCGCCCGCCACGCGGCGGCGTCGCCCGGGGCGAACGCGCCGACCGACTCGGCGGTCCGGTCCTGGTCGCGGGAGAGCAGCGCGGTCCGGCCGTCCGGGAAGACGTGGGCCAGCACCTCGGGGGCGTGCACCCAGGTCAGGCCGTGGTCGGCCAGGCCGAGCCCGCGCAGCACCGGCGAGGCCACGCCGAGCGGGTAGAAGGCGCTGAACAGGTCGTTGTGGAAGCCGGGCGCGGTGATCTCGGCCGTGCGCACGGCTCCACCGGGTGTATCGGCGGCCTCCAGGACCAGGACGCTCCAGCCCTCGTCCGCGAGCAGGTTCGCCGCCACCAGGCCGTTGGGTCCCGCTCCCACGACGACCGCGTCGTACTCGTTCACGGTGCCTCCCGGCGTCGGTCGAGGTGTGGTGATCTGTCGGGTCCGAGCCTGCCCGACCGGGCGACGGGTAGCGCGTCGAGCGGTGCGCGGGGCCCGTTTTCGATTGGCCGGCTACTCCGACCGGAGGTTTCATTGCTCCGAAGGGGTGACCGACACCACCTACCGAACTGGTCGGTATTCCGATCGGATCGGTAGGTCGAACCGTACCGTGGGAGCCATGGCACGATCACTGCGCCTCCAGGTCGACGAGCAGATCCTCGATCGCGCCGCCGGCCTGTTCGCCCGGCACGGGTTCACCAACACGTCGCTCAAGGTGCTCGCCGACGCCGTCGGGCTGTCGAAACCGGGGCTGCTGCACCACTACCCGAGCAAAGAAGCCCTGTTCGAAGCGACGGTCGAGTTCGGGCGCGCGCAGAGCTCGCGGGTGCTGGAGCGGACCGCGCACCTCCCCGCCGGCGTCGAGCGCGACCGGCTGGCGGTGGAGCTGCTGGTCGACTTCGCGCTCGCCCGGCCCGGCCTGATCGCCCTCGCGTCCCGCGCGATCAGCACGCTCGGCCCGGACACCGACCTCGACCCGCGCGACCGGGGCCTGGACGGCATCGACCGGCTGGTCTTCGCGGTCTTCGCGGTCGACCCCGACACCGCCGACACCGCGCGGCTGGTCCGGGTCGTCGGGATGCTCAGCGCCCTGGCCGTGCTCAGCCTGGCCGCCAACCACCGCGACTCGAACGCGGTGTGGCGGTCGCACATCATCACGACCTGCCTCGACGCGCTCGGCCACCACGCGCCGGGTCACGTCCTGTCCGACCGCTCCCAGGTGGAGGCCTGATCACCATGGCTCGTCTGCTCTACCGGCTCGGATACGGCGCTTACCGGCGTCGCCTCGTCGTCGTCCTGGTGTGGCTGGTGGTGCTGGTCGGCTCCGCCGTCGGCGCGCTCACGCTGGCCGGCGCGACCTCCACCACGTTCTCCATCCCGGGCCAGGAGTCCACCACCGCCCTGGACAAGATCGGCGAGCGGTTCGGCAGCGGCGGCGGCGCGACCGCCCGGGTGGTGATCGCTCCCCCTGCCGGTCAGCAGGTGGTCGCCCCGGAGAACGCGGCCAAGATCGCGGAGCTGGTCGGCCGGCTGGCCGCGCTGCCGGGCGTGACCTCGGCGAGCGACCCGCTCGACCCGAAGGCCCCGTCGGTCAACGGCGACCGGGACCTGGCCTACAGCACGGTCACCTACGAGGCCGAGGTCGGCGCGGTCACCGACGCGCAGCGCACCGAGCTCACCGACGTGGTGGCCGACGCCCGCGCGGGCGGCTGGACCGCCGAGGTCACCGGCGAGGCCGTGCAGGCCCCGCCGCACGTGGGCGGCGTCGTCGAGGTGGTCGGCGTGGTGATCGCCCTGGCGATCCTCGCCCTCACCTACGGCTCGCTGGTCATGGCCGGGATGAACCTGCTGACCGCCGCGATCGGCGTCGGCATCGGCACGCTGGGCATCACCATCACCACCGGCTTCCTGGAGCTGTCGTCCACGACCCCGATCCTGGCCGCCATGCTGGGCCTGGCCGTGGGCATCGACTACGCGCTGTTCATCATCAACCGCTACCGGCAGGAGCTGCGCCGGGGCCGGGACGTGGGCGACGCGATCGGCACGGCCGTGGGCACCGCCGGGTCGGCCGTCGTCACCGCCGGCCTCACCGTGGTCATCGCCCTGGCGGGCCTGGCCGTGGTCGGCATCCCGTTCCTGACCCAGATGGGCGTCGCCGCCGCCGCGACCATCGTGGTGGCCGTCCTCGTCGCCGTCACGCTGGTGCCCGCCGTGCTCGGCTACCTCGGCCGGCGCGCCCTGCCGCGCAAGCACCGCGAGACCGCCGCCCCCGAACGCGGCTTCTTCCGGGGCTGGGTCGGCACCGTCGTGCGGCGGCGGGTCGTGGCGCTGCTGCTGGCGGTGATCGGGCTGGGCGTGATCGCCGTGCCGGTGGCGTCCATGCAGACCACGCTGGTGCAGACCCCGCCCGCCGAGAGCACCCAGGCCCGCGCGCAGCAGTTGCTGGCCGACGGCTTCGGCGAGGGCTTCAACGGTCCGCTGCTGGTGCTGTTCGAGGGGTCCGGCGCGGTCCAGGCCGCCACCGAGGCCGCGCGGGAGTTCGCCGACGTCGAGGACGTGGACGTCGTCGCCCCGCCGGTGCCCGCACCGGACGGCGGTGCGGCCCTGCTCACCGTGATCCCGGAGTCCGGACCCACCAGCCAGGCCACCGAGCGCCTGGTCGACGAGTTGCGCGAGCGGCTGGCCGACACCCCCGGTGCCACCGCCTACGTCACCGGCGCGACCGCCGTCAGCGTCGACGTGGCCGTGGCGCTGGACGAGGCGCTGCCCGTCTACCTGGCGCTGGTCGTGGGGCTGGCGCTGATCCTGCTGGTGCTGGTGTTCCGGTCGCTGCCGGTGCCGCTGATCGGCGTGCTGGGCTTCCTGCTCACCATCGGGGCCTCGCTCGGCGCGACGGTCGCGGTCTTCCAGTGGGGCTGGCTGACCGCTGCGGTCAACCTGGACACCACCGGGCCGCTGATCAGCCTCACCCCGATCCTGGTCATCGGCATCCTGTTCGGCCTGGCCATGGACTACCAGATCTTCCTGGTCTCCCGGATGCACGAGGCGCACCACCGCGGGGCCGGGCCGCACGACGCGATCACCACCGGCTTCCGCCAGGCCGCGCCGGTCGTGGTGGCCGCCGCGCTGATCATGTTCTCGGTGTTCGCGGGCTTCGTCCCGTTCGGCGAGGCGACCATCAAGTCGATCGCCTTCGCCCTGGCCGTCGGCATCCTGGTGGACGCGTTCGTGGTGCGGATGGTGCTGGTGCCGGCGGCGCTGGCGCTGCTGGGCGAGAAGGCCTGGTGGCTGCCGAGGTGGCTGCGCTGGCTGCCCGAACTCGACGTGGAGGGCACGGCGCTGGAGGAGCACGTCCCCGACGGGGACCGGTCGTCGGTCGACGCCCGGGGCTGACCCCGATCCACCGGCCGACCGTGCCGTCCGGAGTGGACGGTCCGGTCGGCCGGGTTCGTCAACGGCAATAGCTTCGCGGACGATGACAAGCGTGGCGGACGTGGATAGCGTCGTGTCATGTCACGTCGCACGTCCAGCCGCCCGGCACCCCGCCCCCGACCGGGCGGCGCGGCGCGGGGGTCCGCCGGCCACCCGCCGCCCCGATCGCCGCGCCACCACCGGACGACCGGCGCGACCGGCGACCACGGGCACGGCGGCACCGACCACCACCGGACATGGACACCGGTCGCCGACGCGTGATCGTCCGGGTGCGCGAAAGTCGATTACCGGGCACGGCGGACCGCGCGGCGGTGCCGGCGCGGCGGTGCCCGTCCGGTGGTCCGCGGTGACCGGACCGGACCCGCTCCCGCTCGCGGTCGAGCTGCTCGGGCCGGTGCGCGCGTGGCGGGACGGCGTGGAGGTGGACGTCGGCGCGGCGCGGCGGCGCGCGGTGTTCGCGATGCTCGCGGTGTGCGCCGGCCGTGCGGTGTCGCGGGAGGACCTCATCGCCGGCGTGTGGGGCGACGCGCCGCCCGCGACCGCCGGAGCCGGGCTCTACAGCTACGTGTCCGGGCTGCGCCGGGCCCTCGAACCCCGGCGCTCCCGGGGGACCGCCGCCGGGATCATCGTCTCGACCGGCGGCGGCTACGCGCTGCGGATCGACCCGGCAGGGCTGGACGTGCACCGCTTCGACCGGCACCGGGAACGCGCCCACGCGCTCGCCGGCACCGACGTGCCCGGCGCGCTGGGCGAGCTGGCGCGGGCGCTGGCGCTGTGGCGGGGCGAGGCGCTGTCCGGTGTGCCGGGGCCGTTCGCCGAGGCGCAGCGGGCGCGGCTGGGCGAACTGCGGCTGGCCACCGTCGAGCGGCACGCCGAGCTGGCGCTGGCGGTCGGGCGCGGCGCGGACGTGGCCGTCGAGCTGGCCGCGCTGATCACCGAGCACCCGGTGCGCGAGGGGCTGCACGCGCTGCTGGTCACCGCGCTGCACCGGGACGGCAGGCAGGCCGAGGCGCTCCGGGCGTACCGGCACGCGCAGCGGGTCCTGGTGGACGAGATGGGCGTCGAGCCCGGTCCCGCGCTGCGCCGCGCGGGGCAGGAGGTGCTGGGCGAGCCCGCGCGGACCCGGCGGACCGCACCGCCCGACCCCGCGCGGATCGGGTTCGCCGGCCGGCACCGCGAACTGGCCCTGCTGCGCCGGGCGGTGGCCGAGGTGGCGGCGGGCCGGGGCGGGGCGGTGTGGCTCGACGGCGAGCCGGGCGCGGGCAAGTCCGCGCTGCTGGCCGTCGGGCTGGCGGGTGCGGCGGACGCCGGGTGCCGGGTGGCCTGGGCCACGGGTGACGAGCTCGCCGGGCGGCTGCCGCTGCGCGTGGTGCTCGACGCCCTAGACGTGGTCGCGCCCGACGCGCCGGGTGCGGGGTGGCCGGATGCCGCGGACCGGCTGGCCGAGCACCTGGCGGCGGTGTGCGCGGACGGTCCGCTGGTCCTCGTCGTGGACGGGGTGCAGTGGGCCGACGAGGCCAGCGTCCGGTTCTGGTCGCGCGTGGTGCCGCTGACCGCCGGGCTGCCGCTGCTGGTGGTCGCCGCCGCGCGGCCGGTGCCGCACCGGGTGGACGTGGCGCGGGCGCGGCGCGCGGTGGCCGAGGCCGGCGGCGCGGTGCTCGGGCTGGGCCCGCTGCCGGAGGACGACCTGGCGGCGCTGGTGACCGCGCTGGTCGGTGCGCCGCCGGGGCGGGACCTGCGGGCGCTGATCGGGCTGGCGGGCGGGAACCCGCGCTACGCCCGGGAACTGGTCGACGCGCTGCTGCGGGACGGCCTGGTGGAGTTCCGCGACGGGCTCGCCGAGGCCGACGGGGGCTGCGGGCCGACGATGCCGCCGTCGCTGGTGCCCGCGCTGACCGCGTGGCTGGGCTTCCTGTCGCCGGCGGCCACCGGCGTGCTGCGGTGGGCGGCGCTGCTGGGCGACGAGTTCTCCGTGGGCGACGTGGCCGCCGTGGCGGGCAAGCTGGTGTCGGACCTGGTCACCGCCGTCGACGAGGCCACCGAGGCGGGCCTGCTGGTCGACGTGGGCCCCCGGCTGGTGTTCCGGCACCCGCTGCTGCGGCACGCCCTCTACCAGGGGATGCCCGGCGCGGTGCGGACCGCGCTGCACCGCGAGGCGGCCCGGTCGCTCGCCGAGGCGGGCGGACCGGTGGAGGTGGTGGCCCGGCAACTGGCCGCGATCCCGGCCGACCCCTGGGCCGCGCGGTGGCTGGCCGCGCACGGGGACGTGCTGGCGGAACGCGCACCGCACCTGGCGGTCGGGCTGCTGCGGGCCGTGGTCGACCAGCCGGCGGTGGACCCGGAGCACCGGGCGCGGCAGGCCGCCCGGCTGGCCGACCTGCTGTTCCGGCTGGGCCGGCGACCGCACGCCGAGGCCGGGTACGTGGTGACCCGGTCCCGCGATCCCGTGCTGGTGACCGGGATGCGCTGGATGCTGCGCTACCTCCGGCACGCCGACGGCGACCCGGCGGCGGTGGACGTGCTCCAGGCGGACGTGCTCCGGGCGGACGTGTCCGACGAGGAGGTGCCGGTCGTGTGGCGGGCGCGGCTGGCGGCGCTGCTCGCGTCACCACCGCACGTCTCGGGGGATGCCGAGGAGGCGGCGCGGCTGGCGCTGCGCCTGGCCGAGGTCGCGGACGACGCCTTCGCCGCCGCGCACGCGTGGCGGGCGGCGTGGCTGGCCCGTGCCGACCGGCTGGCCTTCGCGGAGGCGCTGGAGTGCGCGGACCGGGGCCTGGCCGTCGTGGCGGGCCGGGCCGACCTGGCCGGCCGGCGGGCGGTGCTGCTCGCGGACCGGGCGACCTCGCTGCGGCACCTGGACCGGCTCGCCGACGCCGACGACGTCCTGCGCGCGGGCGGTGCGGGGGCCGGCACGTCGGAGGTGCTGCACGTCGCCGCCGCCGTGCAGGACTACTGGCGGGGCCGGTGGGAGGTGTGCCCGGACGAGCCGGGGCACGGGCTGCCGCTGCACGGGCTCGGCGCGCTGGTGACCGCCCGTCGCGGCCTGGTGGAGATCGCCCGGCGGCACCTCGACGCCGGCCGGGCCGCCGACGACGCCCCGGCCGGCGGGCGCGAATCAGGTGCCGGCTCCGAGTCAGCCGACAGGTTCGAGTCAGCCGACAGGTTCGAGTCGACTGCCGGGTTCGACTCGGCCGGCGGCTTCGACTCAGCCGACAGGTTCGACTCGGCAGGCGGGTTCGAGTCGGCGGCCGGAGCGCTGCTCGCGGAGGCCGCCGGGCACCCGGGCCGGGCGGTGGCGACGGCCCTGCCCCTGCTGGTCCTGCCCCGCGCCGTGCGCTACCCGTGGCTGCCGCTGGTCACCCGGCTCGCGCTGGCCGCCGGTCGGCGGGACCTCGCGGCGCGGGCCGTCGACACCGGCGCGCGGGATGCCGCCCTGGAGGGCGCACCGGGCGGGGTGGCGGTCGCGGCGGCGCGGTGTCGTGGGCTGGTCGACGGCGACCCGGAGCCGGCGCTGGCCGCCGCCGCGCGGTACCGGGAGGCCGGCCGGCCGGTCGAGCTGGCCGAGGCGCTGGAGGACGCGGGCGCGCTGCTGGCCGCGCGCGGCCACACCGCGCGGGCGCGGGCCGCGTCCGACGAGGCCGTGGTGGGCTACCGGCGGCTGGGTGCCGCGCTGGACGTCCGGCGGGTCCGCCGCCGGATCGGCGAACGGGAGGGTGGCACGGGATGACCGCGGCTGCGGGACAACCGCTGCGGGTCGCGCTGCTGGGACCGGTGCGGGCGTGGTCGGGCGGGCGCGAGGTCGTGCTCGGCTCGGCCCGCCAGCGCGGGGTGTTCGCCGTGCTGGCGTCCCGGCCGGGCAGCGCGGTGCGGCGCGACGAGCTGATCCGGGCCGTGTGGGGCGACGACGCGCCGGCGACCGCCGGCGGCAGCGTCTACACCTACGTTTCGGTGCTGCGCAAGGCTTTGGAGCCGGACCGGCCGCGCGGCACGCCGTCCCGGCTGCTGGAGTCGGCCGGGACCGGCTACCGACTCGTGCTCGACCCCGGCGCGTCCGACGTGGCCGAGTTCGAGGCGCTGCGGCAGCGGGCCCGGCGGGAGTTCGACAGCGGTGCCCCGGAGGCGGCGCTGCGGTCGCTGGACGAGGCGCTCGCGCTGTGGCGGGGCATCCCGCTGGCCGGGGTGGACGGTCCTTTCGCGCGGTCCCAGCGGTTGCGGCTCGGCGAGGCCCGGACCGCCGCCCGCGAGTTGTGGGCGGAAGCCGCGCTGGCCGCCGGGGCGCACCCGGAGGTGATCGCCGAGCTGGGTGCCCTGGTCACCGAGGAGCCGTTGCGGGAACGCGCGCGGGAGCTGCTGATGGCGGCCCTGCACCGGGCCGGGCGCGGTGCCGAGGCGCTGGAGGTGTTCCGCGAGGCCAGGCAGGTGCTGCGGGACGAGCTGCACGTGGAGCCGGGCCCCGGCCTGCGCGCCGCGCACGACCGGGTGCTGGGCGCGGAGCCGGTGCCGCCGCCGCCCCGGCGGGACGCCGCACCCGCGCCGGCCCGGTCGGACGGGCCCGCCGAACCGGTGCTGCTCGGGCGGGCGGCCGAGGTGGCGGTGGTGCACGGCCTGGTCGACGAGCTCGCCGCCGGGCGGGGCCGGGCGCTGTGGGTCGAGGGCGAGATGGGCATCGGCAAGTCGGCCCTGCTGGACGTGGTGCGGGCGCGGGCGGCGTCCGCCGGTGTGGAGGTGGCGCACGCCGTGGCCGACCAGTTCGGCACCCGGTTCCCGCTCCAGCCGGCCGTGGCCTGCCTGGGCGTCGACGTGGACTCGACCGATGCCCGGCGGGTGGAGACCGCGCTGGCGCTGCGCGACCGGCGGCCGGCCGCCGGGTCGGTCTTCGCCGCCGCCGACCCGACCGCGCAGGCCGTCGACCGGTTGGTGGCCCTGGTCGAGCAGCTCTGCGCGGACGGCCCGCTCGTGCTCGCCCTGGACGACCTCCAGTGGGCCGACGACGACAGCGTGGAGCTGTGGCGCAAGCTCGTCGTGGGCACCCGCCGGCTGCCGCTGCTGCTGATCGGCGCGGCGCGGCCGGTGCCCCGGCGGGACGGGGTGGCGCGGCTGCGCCGGGACGTGGAGTGCGGCGGCGGCGCGGTGCTCGACCTGACCCCGCTGACCGACGTCGCCGTGGCGGGCATCGTGGCCGGGCTGGTCGGCGGGGAGCCGGGTCCGGGGTTGCGCCGGATCGCCGCGTGGGCGGGCGGCAACCCCCTGTACGCGCGGGAGGTGGCCGACACGCTGGTGCGCGAGCACGCCGTGCGGTTCGACACCGGTCTGGCCGACGTCTCGCCGGACGTGCTGGACCGCGCGCCGCCGTCGCTGGTGTCGGCGGTGACCGACCGGCTGGACTTCCTGTCCGGGCCCACCCGGGAGGTGCTGCGGTTCGCGGCGCTGCTGGGCGGCGAGTTCGCCGTGGGCGACCTGTCGGTCGTGCTGGACCGGCCGGTGCCCGCGCTGCTGCCCGCGTTCACCGAGGCCATCGCGGCGGGCGTGCTGCGCGGCGCGGGGCCGCGCATGGCGTTCCGGCACCCGTTGATCCGGCAGGCGCTCTACGACGGCACGTCGGCCGCGGTGCGCACCGCCCTGCACCGGCAGGCCGCGCAGGCGCTCGCCGCCGCCGACGCGCCCGTCGAGCACGTGGCCGGCCAACTGCTCGCCACGTCCGACGAGATCGGCGCGTGGGCGGTCCCCTGGTTGCTGGCGCGGGCACCCGCGCTGGTGCACCGGGCACCGCTGGTGGCCGTCGACCTGCTCACCCGCTGCCTGCGGTCCGCCGACGAGCGCGACGACAGCCACCCGGTGCTGACCGCGCACCTGGGCAACGCGCTGTTCCGGATCGGGCACGACGCGCAGGCCGAGGAGCTGACCCGGCGCGCGCTGCCCCGCCTGCGCGACCCGGACCGGATCGCCGAGGCGCGCTGGACGCTGGCCTACGTGCCGTTCCGGGCGTCACGCCCGCAGGACGCGCTGGACGCGCTGGCCGAAGCGCTCGCCGACCCGGTGCTCGCCGACACCTGGCGGGCCCGGCTGCTGTCGCTGCTGGCGCTGGTGCAGCGGGCGGGCGTCGGCGACCTGGACGCGGCGGAGGCCAGCGCGCGGCAGGCCATCGAGGCGGGCAGGCGCGGCGGCGACCCGTTCGCCGTCGGGCAGGCGCTGGAGGTGCTGTGGCAGGTCGACGTGGTGCGCCGGGACTACGTGCGCGCCGTGGGCTACCTGGACCAGGCGTTGGACGTGGTGGGCGGCAACCAGGGCCTCACCGACCTGCGGCTGGTGCTGCTGGACAACCGGGTGTTCACCCTCCAGTGCCTGGACCGGCTGGACGAGGCGACCGAGTCGCTGCGGCTGGCGTTCGCCGCGGCCGGGCCGGGCACGCCGGTGGCGAGCCTGCACGTGGGCACCGCCGTGCACCGGTTCTGGCTGGGCGACTGGGACGACGCCGTGGCACGGCTGGAGCGCCTGCTCGACGACGACCCGGAGCTCACCGGGTTCGGGCTGCGCGAAGGCGGCCCGGTGCTGCTGCACGGGGTGGCCGCGCTGATCGCCGCGCACCGGGACGACGACACCCGGCTGCGCGCGCACCTGGCGGCCGGCGGCGAGATCCCCCTGGTGACCATCGCCTACCGGGAGAACTGCGACTTCCTGGTGGCGGCGCGGGCGACGTCCGCCGCCCGCGACGGCGACCCCGCGCGGGCGGTCGGACTGCTCGCCTCCATGTTGGACACCCGGCACGCCGTCCAGACGACGTTGCGGCACCAGTGGTTGCCCGAGCTGGTGCGCCTCGCGCTGCACGTCGGCGACCGGGAGACCGCGCGCGGCGCGGTCGAGGCGTGCGCGGACGAGGCGGACCGGGAGACGTCGGTCGCGCGGGCCGCCGCCGCCGCGCGGCGCTGCCGGTACCTGTTCGACGGCGACCCGGACGGGCTGCTGGCGGTGGCCGCGCACTACCGGTCGGTCGGCCGGGCCTACGAGCTGGCGCAGACCCTGGAGGACGGGGCGGTGCTGCTGGACCGGGCGGGCCGCGTCCGGGAGGGTGCCGACACCCGGGCGGAGGCGGTCTCGCTCTACCGCGGGCTCGGTGCCGCGTGGGACGTCCGGAGGATCAGCGCGGGTTCCGGGTGACCGGTGCGCCGTCGGTACCGGTCACCCGTCGGCGCACGACCGGCAGGCGGCGTCCTCCGGTGCCTCGTGGTCGTCGGCCGGGGCACCGATGACGCCGTCGTCCGACATCACCCACCCGGGCTCCGGGTGCTGGGGTCGGGCGTTCGGGCGGAGGAGGCGCACCACCCGCTCCACCGGCCGCGACCGGGTCTTGCCGGGGCGTGAGGTCATGGTCAGATCACCCCCTTCCGCAGGGCGTAGGCGACCGCGTGCGGGCGGTTGCGCAGGTTCAGCCTGGAGGTGATCCCGTAGAAGACGTTCTTGATCGTCCGCTCCGAGTAGGACAGCGTCGTCGCGATCTCGGCCGTGTCCAGCCCGTCGGCCATCAGGCGCAGCACCTCGACCTCGCGGCCGGTCAGCCTGCCGCGCTCCGACGACGGCGCGACCAGTTGGCGCTGCAAGCGCCGCACGTGGTCGAGCAGCTCGGCCACCATGGTCGGCGGCATGACCCCGCCGCCCGACGCGGCGGCCAGCACGCTGCGCAGCACCCGGTCCCCGGTCGCCCCCGCGCGCGGCAGGACCGCCACCACCCGGCACTCCACGGCGGTCATCACGTCCGCCTCGCCGATCTCGTCCAGCACCAGCACGACGGGCACCCCCGTGCTCGCGGCCGAGCGGCGCAGCCCGGCCACCACCTCCTCCGACAGCGCGCCGACCGCCGCCACCGCGACATCCGCACCGGCCCACCGGTCGACGCCCACCAGGGCGATCTCGGGCCGCGACCCGAGAAAACTGGTCAGACCGGCCAGGCTGAGATGATCCGCGGCCTGGACGACGACCCGAACTCGCTTCTCCACCACTGCCTCCCACGATTCCCGATTGCACCTCCGAGTGTGGGAGGCCCGGCTTCACGGGTTCTCAAAGGCGTCTAACGCGCTTCTTCAGACGCCTTCGACAACGGCGGGCAGAGACCGCTGATCAGCGACGATGATCAACGGCAGTGATCAGCGACGTGTCCCGGAACACCATCCGGGACGCCGCTCTGGGACGCCGCTCAGGGACGCCTGAAGAACTCGACCTCGCCGAGCGCGACGTGCCCGCCCCCGGTCAGCCCGGTCGCGGCGCGCACGGTCAGGCGGACCCGCACCACGTCGCCGATGCCGGTGTCGGTGCGCTGCGGGCCCGGCTTGTCGGCCAGGTTCACGGTCAGGGAGCGGGTGCCGCCGTCGGCGGTGGTGACGACCACGTCCAGCACCGCCGGCCGGGCTTGCGCGGCGAACCCCTCCGCCTCGGCCGACGCGCCCGCGTGCACCACCAGCGACAGCAGCCGGAACGGGGCGGCGAAGGTGAAGTCCATCCGGTCGCCGACCGCCGGCGCGCCCCAGTAGCGGTTGGACAAACCGTCGGCGGCGGCGGTGGCCGGGTGGCCGGGGACCTCGGCGCTCGCGGTGACGCCCGTGGGCGCGAGGGGAGCCGGGGTCGCGAGCCGGTCGCGCAGGTCTTCCCACAGTTCGAGCGCCTTGGGGTGGAAGAGCCACGCGGCGACGACGAGGGCGACGACCACCAGCAGCGCGGCCAGCCGGCGCAGCCACCGCGACCGGTCCCCGCGCCACCGCCACTTCCGGCGGCGGGCGGCCGGGCCGGCGGTCTCCCGGAGACCCAGCGGGGTGGCGCAGTGGCGGCAGAACCGCCGGCCCGGTGGGTTGGTGGTGCCGCAGGCCGGGCACGGCGGCCCGGCCACCGCGACGTCGGCGGCCGTGGTCGGCAGCGGTCGCTTCGCATCCGGTCGACCCGGCAGCACGGGCCCGAGGTACTCCGAAGCCCGCTGATCGCGCACCGCACCGGCCGGCCCGTCGCCGGCACGCGTCGGCGCACCGCCGGGAACACCTGCCGGCGCACCTGGTGCACCGCCCGGCACAGCACCCGCACCGCCTGCGGCACGTGTCGGTGCGCTGTCGGGTGCGCTGTCGGGTGCGCTGTCGGGTGCGCTGTCGGGTGCGCTGTCGGGTGCGCCGGGCGGCGCATCGCCGGTGCCGGCGGCCGGCGCGCTCCCCCGTGGACCGGTGGGCGGCTCCGACGGCACGGCCGCCGGCGCGGAGCGGTCGCGCGCGCCCCAGCCCAGGTAGTTGCCGCAGTTGCCGCAGAAGTCGTCGGACTCCCCGACCGCCGCACCGCACTGCGGGCACGACCGGGCGGTCACGGCTCGTCCCCGGGCAGCACCTCCACGGTGCACCGCACGTGCACCGGGCACACCGAGGACACCAGCGCCTCCACCGACGCCCGGTCCACCCCACCGGTCGACCGCACCCGCACCACCACCTCGTCCGCCCGTTCGCCGGGCAGGTCGGTGTCCGAGGTGGTCGACCAGGCGGCCCCCGGACCGTCGAGCACCTCGACCCGCACGCCCAGCGACACCTCCAGCAACGCGGCCAGGCCGTGCGCGGTGCCGCGCCGGCGGTGCAGCTCCACGGCCCGGCGCACCACCTCGCGGCGACGCGCGGCCGGCCACGCCGGGTCCAGGTCCGCCGCCACCCAGGACGACAGCCAGGCCAGGAAGTCCTCCGGCGCGAACGCCGGGTCGAGGTACGCCGCCTGGTTGTCCAAAGTGGACAGAATCGCCGACAGCACGGCGTCCAACCCGGCGGTGAAGCGCTGGGCGAGGTCGTCGACGGTGTAGAGCCCCGGCAGCATCGCGCCGAGCGGGTGCGTGCTCGGCAGCTCCGGGAGCGCGGCCCGGCTCACCGCGCACCCACCGCGACCTGGTGCTGGTGCGAGAACACCAGCGCGTTCGACGCCAGTTCCAGGTCCTCCACCGGCGCGCCGCGCACGCCGGTGAGCGGGTTGGCCGGGAACAGCCGGACCTCCTCCACCGACGCCACGCCCGCGACCCGTTGCAGCACCGCGAAAACCTCCCCGTACCGGACCGGTCGGCCGAACTCCCAGCCGGTGCCGTCGGGTCCGCCGCGCAGCGGGTTGAGGTACCGGTACAGCGCGTCCAGCGCCGCCTGGTGCACGAGACCGCCCTCCGCCGACGCCGTGACCAGCCGGGCCACCACCGTGATCCCCTGGTAGCGCGGCGGTTCCACGACCAGGCGCGCGCCCAGCAGGCGGCGTTCGTCGAGCCGCCCGGCCACCGCCGCCAGCACCTCCTCGGACGGCATGAGCTGCTCGATGCGCAGCCGGTCGCCCTCGTCGGCGACGGCGTCGGGCACCAGCAGCACCCGCGCACCGCCCACCTCGCCAACCACCGGCAGGCAGCGCACCCTGGCCAGCGACGGCACGGCCTGCCGGGCGATCAGCTCGTGGTCCCGGGCGGTGACCGCGCGGTCCCACACCCGCAACTGGTGCGGCACCCGGACCTTGGCCTCGTCCACCGTCTCGGCGTCCGCGCCGCCGCCCGCCGCCTCCCGGTTCTCCACGCCCGAGACGTACGGCTCCGAGCTGCGCAGCACCGAGATCGCGCCGCGCGCCACGTTGCCCGCCCGCCCGCCGCCGGTCCGGTAGCGCGGCACCAGGACCACCGCGCCCTTGGCGGGCACCGCGCCGTAGCGGCGCAGCGACCCGTCGGCCTCCCGCACGGCGGGCGCGAACCGGACCTCGCCGGCGGTCGCGTCGAGCACCACGTGCCGGTCGTCGGGCCCGGAGGAGCCGAAGTCCTCCACCACCGCCCAGTCGTCCCAGCCGACGCCGTCCGACACCCGCACCACCACCGGCCGGCCGTCGGTGAGCACCGGGGCGGTGGGCAGCCGGAAGCACTGGCCGGGCACGCCCGCCGACTCGCCGAGCACGGCGTCGTCCTCGACCTCGGCGTGCTCCACGGCCGTGGTGCCGCCGATGGTGAACGCCTCGGCCTCGCGGACGGTCGGCGACTCGCTGTAGAACGGCTGGCCGGGCAGCGGCTCGGTCACCCGGCAGCGCAGCCAGCCGGCCCGGTGGCCCGCTACCACGGACGCGGTGTGCCCGGCGGGGACGTGCAGCACGACCTCGCCGGGCCGGTTGAGGCCGCCGGTGGTGTCCTCGTCGGTGGCGCACCCGACCCAGTCGCGGCCGTCCCACGCCTCCCACACCAGCGGCGGCTGGCGCGGGTCGACGCCGACGCCCTCGACCTGGCTGTCCATCCGCAGCACCACCGCGCACCTCGGCACGGCCGTGGACAGCCCGAACAGGGTGGCGTCGCCGACCTCCGGCGGGGTGTGGAAGCACGCCACGTTCTTGCCCGACTCCAGGTCCCTGGTGCGGTCCACGTAGTCGCCACGCGCGGACGCGGTCACCAGCCGGGCCAACGACGACGGCACCACCGGCAGGTCTTCACCGGTGGCGAACACGACCGGCTCGTCGGTGTCACCGCCACCGGTGGCGACCTCGGTCCCGGCGGGCAGCAGGACGGTGTCCGGCTGCGGCGCGGACAGCCAGAACGTCACGTCGGCCCTGGCGGCGGTGGGCGGGAACAGCCGCACCCCCAGCAGGTCCAGGAACGCCAGGTAGTTCTTCTCCGGCACCCGGTTGAGCCGGTAGACGAGCTGGTCGACCATGTGCGCGAACGTCTCGATGAGGGTCACGCCGGGATCGGACACGTTGTGGTCCGTCCACTCCGGACAGCTCTGCCGGACGTACCGCTTGGCCTCGTCGACCAACTGCTGGAAGCGGCGGTCGTCCAGGTCGGGCGAGGGCAGCACCATCAGCTTCCACCGCCTTCCTCGGACGGGATCGTGTAGAACGGGAACACCAGGTTGCGCTGGTCGTTGGTGGCGCGGACGGTGTAGTGCACGTCGATGTAGAGCGTGCCGAGCTCGACGGCGTCGAACGCCACCACGACGTCGGTCGTCTCGATGCGCGGCTCCCACCGGTCCAGCGCGACGCGCACCTCACGGGCGATGTCGCCGGCCGTGGCGTGGTCCGCCGACGCGAACACGTGCTCGTGGATGCCGCAGCCGAACTCGGGGCGCATCGGGCGCTCGCCGGGCGCGGTGCCCAGGATCAGCCGGATCGCCTGCTGGATCTCCGGATCGCGCTCGACCATCCCGATCCCGCCGGTGGCCCCGACCCGCAGCGGGAAGCCCCAGCCCCGGCCGATGAAGTCGGCGCTCACCGCAGGCCCCCGATCAGCACGGTCTTCGCGCCCAGCACGACGGTGGCCTGGCAGACCGCGCGGTCCCCCACGACGGCCGCCGGCGCGCCGCCGATGAACACCGTCGGCGGCGGCGCGGGCCTGGGCAGCAGCACGTTCGACGGTCCCAGCAGCGGGTCGGGCACCTTGGGGCAGGTGTGCACGCTGCCGACGACCGCGGCGGGCACGCCTTCGATGAGCACGGTGACGACCGCGGCGGCCAGGCGCGGTGACACCGGGGGTGCCAGCGAACCGCCGTGCGAGGTCTTGTCCCCGGTCCGGGCAGCGAAGGGCATGACGACTCTCCTCGGGTAGTGGTGCGCTCAGTTGAGCTGGATGAAGCGGCCCTTGACCCGGACCACGCCGGTGCGGGCGTCGAGGGTGATGCCCGTGCCGTCGAGCACCAGCGAGCTCAGGACGCCGCGCCCGCCCGGTCCGCGCACGGTGAGCTCCAACCGGCCCCGGCGCTCGTCCACCTCGACCGCCAGCCGCTTGTCGCCGCTGGCCAACCGGACGCCGGAGGTGCGGGGCCCGTCCAGCAGCTCCAGCCGGTTGCCCTTGCGGGAGACCAGCGAGCGGCGGTTGACCTTGCCGCTGCGGCGGTCCACCAGCGGCTGGTCGTGCGGCGAGGGCGCGTCGACGCCGTTGTAGAGCCCGCCGATCACGTAGGGCCGGTCCAGGCTGCCCTGCTCGAAGCCCACCAGCACCTCGTCGTTGACGTCCGGGCTGAACACCCCGCCGCCGCCGACGCCGCCGAGCTGGACGGTGCGCACCCAGTCGGTGACGTACTTGCCGTCCAGCCACGGGAAGGTCAGCTTGACCCAGCCGCGCTGGCCGCCCTCCTCCTTGATGTCGGCGACGATCGCCGTCGCCAGCCCCGGCATCCGGGCCGGTGCCGGGTCGCCGGCGACCAGCCCGGCCAGCGAGCGGTCCGGCGTGGCGCTGACCACGACCGTGGTCCGGAAGCCCCGGTCGGGCTCCAGGACGTGGGTCACGCCCGTCGGGGTGTACCGGCCGGTGAACTTGCCCGCGTTGCCCAGGGCGATCGGCACGCCGGCGCGCAGCTTCGGGTTGCCCTCGGCGACCGCTTCGAACTCGACGAAGCCCGCGCTGATCGACGCCTCCAGGGAGCGCGCCGCGGACTCGGCCTCGGCCTGCGTCGCGTACGGGACGTCGGTCACCAGGGTCCGGTTCCTCGTCCGGAACGCCTTGGCCGCCACGGACGCCCGCAGACCGGGGACGGTGGTCGTGCTGGGCTTGTTCTCGCGGGTCGCGACCAGCGGCTTCTTGCGGGCCATGTCCCAGCCCCGCACCTGCACGCCGGCGGCCTGCTCGGCGCTGCTCAGCGCGGCCCGCAGCACCAGCAGGTTGCGGCCGAACTCCAGCACCAGCGGGTTGACCGCGGCGGAGGTCGTGGGCGGCGGTGCCCCGGCGGCGGGCCGGAGCTTGGTGAACTCCAGCCGCCCCCGGGCGTCGACCCGGACGACCGCGCCGTGCTCGCGGGCCAGCGTCTGGAGGAAGTCCCAGTCGGACACGCCGGGCTGGCTCAGGTGCTTGTAGGTGATCCGCGACGCCTCGACCTTGCCGACGGCCAGGCCCGCGTTCTTCGCGACCTTGGCCACGACGGCGGCGGCCGTCATGTTCTGGAACGCCTCCACCCGACGCCCCCGGAACAGCCGGTGCGCCTTGCTCATCGCCCGGACCACGGTGTACGCGCCGGTGCCGTCCACGACCATCTCCAGTGCGGTGACCTCGCCGCTGAACAACGACTCGCGACCTCGGGTGCCCGCCGACGCCACCGAGATCCGCAGCGGCGAGCCGATGGTGATCCCGGTCTTGGTCAGCAGTTCCCGGTCACCGTCGCGGTAGGTCAGCACGGCGGTGTCGGGCAGGCCGACGTTCTCGTCCACCACGCAACTGACCAGCTCGTCGTCCCACATCCCGTCCACCGGGCGGTTCGCGACGACCACCGGCGAGGCGGCGAACGAGCGGCCCCCGCCCTTCACCGGTGCCCCCGGCGGGGGGCGGGGCAGCGGGACAGCGTCATCGGAGCTCCTCCGGTTCCTGGTCGACGCCCGGGATGCCGGGCAGCAGCAGTTCCACGCCGGGTGCCAGCGCCAGCGGGTCGTCGATCCCGTTCGCCTCGGCGATCACCCGCCACACGCCGGGGTCGCCGTACTCCCGGAACGCGAGCTGCGGCAGGCTGTCGCCGGCGACCACGCGGTGCGCGCGGCGAACCTCGTGCGACCCGGAAGTCGGGTTTTGGCGCGGTGTGTCGACACCCGCCTCCTCGATCGACAGCGAGCAGGTCGCGCGCAGCGGTCGGCCGTCCACGTCGAACAGCGAGTAGTCGACCGACAGGCCGGACAGCACGCCGTCGAAGGAGACCGATTTCGCGGTGCCCCACTCGAAGCGGACCCACGGGCTGGCGGGTTTCTTCTTGCCGATGCTCTTCTTGGTGGGCACGCAGGCCACCATCAGCTTCTCCACGCCCGTCTCGACGGAGTTGTCGTGGGTGGCGGTCGCGTCGAGGAAGACCTCCACGCTGAGCGTGCGGGGTCCGCTGCCGACGAACTCGGGCAGCGAGGCCTGGCCCGCCATCCGCGAGGGTTGGCGACGCCACTCCACGGACTTCTGGAGCGCGAGCGTGCCGGGGTTGAACTGGAACGCGACGGTGGACAGCTTCGCCCCCGGCTTCGCGCCGAGCTCCGCGGGCGGTTCCATGATCACCAGACGCGCCTTGACCAGGCTCGCCCCGGGTTTGCGTGCCACGACGTGGTCTCCCTCCGGGTCAGGACGCCTCAAGCCCCTCGTGGGAGAACTCCAGGGTCTCCACGGCGGCTTGGGACTGGCTCGGGTCGAAGGACGGGCCCTGCCACCGGATCGGGAGGACGCCCAGCACCTGCCAGCGCACGATCGGCGTCAGGTCGGGGGCCAGCGCGACGATCTCGCCGTCCTTGCGCCGGGCCCGCTGGACGACCTCGCCGAACCACTTGAGCACCTTGGCCGAGTCGGCGGTGACCGGCCGGGTCATGGTGATGTTGGACCAGGTGATCCGCGACGGGAGCTGCCAGGTGAACCCGTTGTTGCCGCCCTCGGCGTACTGCTCCACCTCGACCTGCGCGCCCAGGCCCTCGCAGGTGTGGAAGGAGCCCAGGTCGTTGCCCGCCACGGACAGGTGGAAGAAGACGCTGCTGGCGAAGACGTCGTCGGTCATCGGTGTTTCTCCTGTCGGGTCAGCGGCGTCGGTCGTGCAACCAGCCGGACCGCTCCCGGCCGCTGCGCAGCTCGGCGCGCAGCATCCGGGCGATCGGCTCGATCAGCTTGTGGGCCAGGCTGTCCACCTCGGCAGGCTTGAGGTCCGCGATCAACTGCCGCGCGGACTCCGCACCGCCGGCGGAACCGCCCGAACCGCCGCGCTCCCGGCCGTTCGGGGACGGCACGGGACCGCGCGATCCGGGAGCCCGGGTGTCCCGGGAAGTCCCGCCGGCCGGGGTGGCCGGGGTGGTCGTGGCGTGACTTGAGGCGGGATCGGTGGTGGGGCGGGACGGGGGATCGGGCGCGGTGGTGCTCGATGAACTCGCGTGGGCGGCGTCGCGGGCAGGCCCCAGCCGCTGCACGGTCGGGTTCAGGCCGGCCCGCTGCACGGTCGGGTTCGAAACGGCCCGCTGCACGGTCGGGTTGGTGAGGCTGAAGCCCTGCGGTACAGAGGGTTGCGCGTTCTGCCCGCCCGCTCGGTCCGGCACGACGGCCCGGCTCACCGGAAGCACCCCACCGCTGTGCCGCCCGAGTCCACTGCTCGGCGTCGGCACCACGATGTTGTGCGGTGCCACCCCGCTGCTTCGCCTCGACGTGCCGGTGCCCTGCGGTGCCGATTGCGCGGGCCTGAAAACCGGTGGGGCCGAAGGCATTGCGGCCTGGAGTGCGCTGCGGCCCAGCCCTGGCGCTATGTCCTGCCGCACGACAGGCCGCGCCGAACCACTCGCCGTCGGCGCGGTTCTTGTAGCGGTGTTTCTCGTCGGGGTGTTTCTCGTCGGTGCGCTTGTGGTTGGTGTGCTTGTCGTTGGTGCGCCTGTCGTTGGAGTGCGCTGGATCGCGTGGTCCGTCGCACGGGACGCGGTACCTCCTCGGGCAGGTGCGGGGGTCTCCGACTCGTGCCGGGCAGACGACCATCGCGGCCGGACCACCGGACGTGACCGTGGAGCGGCCGGTGCGTTCTCCTCCACGCGCAGCCGGGGAGCCAGCGGCCGGTTTCCCAGCGGCGGCACCATGTCCCTGATCTTGAGCGAACCGGTGGACGGTGCGGTGGCAGACGAGCTAGGCGGATTCGCCGGTGCGTCCCTGGTCCTCTCATGGCTGTGCGGCAGAGGCGCAGTGGCGAGGTGCCACTTCGGCGAGAGTCGGACCACGGGGACCGCCCGTTGCACCACAGGTGTTGTGACGCCCGCACTGCGCTGGGCGGCTGCCGGTTCGATGGCTTTGCTCGGGGCGACAACAGGTCCGGATTTCGCGGTAGCGGGTACAGCGGCGAGTTGAGGACCGAGCCTTGCCCGACCGGGTCCAGGACTAGGAGCAGGGCCAGGACTAGGGACAGGAGCAGGAGTCGGCCGGTCGCGCAGCGGCACGGCGTTGACGGGCATCCGTTGCAGCGGCGCGCCCAGCATCGGCGCACCCAGCGTAGGTGCAGAGCGCTTCGGTGTAGTGGGATTCGGTGTAGTGGGATTCGGTGTAGTGGGATTTGTTGCGTGCGGCGTTTTGGCTGGCTGCGGCGCGGAAGCCACTCCGGTAGCCGAAAGACGCTGGACGGCGGGCTTTTCCGCCCGATCGGCCGTGATCACACCCCTCGTGGCGATCACGGTGTCGGACGCCCCCGCACTCCCGACCGTGGCAGGCGAACCGGTCTCGACTACCGGAACCCGCCGGACCGGGAGGGTCGGACGGACCGACGTCGTCAAGGGTGGCCCCAGCGGCACGAGCTGGACCGGCAACGAACCACCTGCCGACGCACGCCCTCCGCTCGCGCCACTGACCGCTGCACGCGTGGCGGGTATCGCCTGCGGACCGAGAACGGGCGCGGACGCGCTTCGTGAGCCGGCGGGTGCGGCGGGCGCGGCGGGTGGAGCGGGTGTGGCGGCAACCTCCGGGGGTGTCGGGGCAGCGGCACCTTCCGGTTTTCCCGCCACCACAGACCTCGACACCGGCAATGGGGAATCCCCGCCCGAGCTCTGAGGCCCACGCGCCGGAGCTGCTCGCACCACAGGTGCCGCCGGAACTGCCGGCACCGCAGGCACGACTGGCATCACAGGCACCGCCGGCGTCACAGGCATGGCAGGCACAGCAGGCACGGCCGAATCCGCCGGGGTCGCCGATTCCGCCGGAACCGCAGGCTCTACCGAGGTCGGTGATCCGGTCGGCACCACCGGCTTGGAGTCGGGTCGTGACGGCGGTACGCCCGGCTTCTCCCCCGTTGGACCGGCCGACTTCCGCTGGACGACGGATCGGGCCACCGCCAGGGCGGGACGGGACCGGGCGGAACGCGACCTCGCCGCATCCGCCCGGCCGGTTGCCTCCACCGCGCCGGTCACCTTCGCGTCGGCCACTTCTGCCGTCCCGGCCACCTTCGCCGCGCCGGCCACCTGCGCCGCGCCGGCTACTTCCGCCGCGCCGGTCAACTGCGCCGTTACCACCGGTCCCGCCGTGCGCGCACTTCCTGCCGGTCCTGCCGGTCCCGCCTGGCCGGCCGGTTTCACCGGCTGCGCCGACTGCGCCGATTGCGCCGGTCCCTCCGGAGCCGGGCCGTCACCCCACCACGACACCACCGGCAGGACTCCACCGGTGAGCGGGTAGCCGGGGCGCGCGGCGCGTTGCACCGCTACCCCGTGCATCACCCCCGCCGGGGCCGTCGGGCTGAGCGCGTGTCCCAGGCCGGTGCCGAAGGTGTGGTCCTGCCACGAGGTCAGCCCGTCCCGGAACCGCACGCCGTCGCCGACCGTCCCGCCGTCCTGCCTGATCACGCCCGCCGGCGGCGGCACCGCGCGCCAGCCGCCGTCCCACGCCGGGCGTTCGACGGCACCGCCCGACGGCTCGGCCGGGTCGACCGCCCGCGCCACGGGCGGACCGGCCGACCGTCCTCGCAACCTGTCCCACCAGCGCACGGTTCACCTCCCCTCGTTGACCCTCGTGTTGATCCGCGCGATCTCGTCCACCCAGCGCCGGCGCTCGTGGTGCTCCAGGTCGAGGATCTCCTCGCGCGGCCAGTGGAAGTGGTAGGCCACGTACGCGACCTCCTCCAGCAGCCGTTCGGCCGCGTACGTCACGATTCCCCCAGGCGACCACCGGCGAGGTCCACCTCGAACGCCGTGCCGCACGACGGGCAGGAGACCCCGGCCCGGGTGTGGCCCTCGCTGTTGACCCGCCGGTAGAAGTCCTGGAGGAACGCGATGTCGGTCGCGTACATCTGCTCCACCACGCCGGGGTGGATCTCCGTGACGGTGCCCAGTTCCGTGATCACCTGGCTGAGCAGCACGACGCTGAGGTAGCCCGGGTTCTCCTTGACCCGCAGGTCGATCTGCGGGCGCAGCTCGTCGCGCGCGGTGGCCAGGCGCATCCTGCCGTTGCGGTGCACGACGCCGGCGGGGTCGACGTACCCGCGCGGCAGTTCGAAGTCGAACACCGTGTGCAGCGCACCGGACGGCGTCTCCGGGCCGCGTTCGGGTTTGCGGCTCTCGTCGACCAGCTCGTCGAGCTGGTCGAGGGCGATCGTCCGACGCCTCATTCGACCGTGATCTCCTCGAACACGAGGGTCACCTTCTCAGTCGCGGCGGTGGACTCGCCGGCCTTGAGCGACGGGCCCTCCCACTTGCTGGCCCACGCGTTGGTCAACTGCATCCGCCGGACCGTGTTGCCCTCGGAGTCCTTGACCTCGATGGTGACGTTCTGCCGGGCGGCGGTGACCGCGCCCTTCTCCAGCGTCTCCTTGAGCCACTTGGTGAACTCGGAGCTCTGGTCGAGACCCCGGGTGAGGGTGACCTCGCCGCCCTTCTGGGCCCCGGGCTGCTTGCGGATCAGCGGTTTGCCGGTGGAGGTGACCTGGAAGACGTCGACCACGTCCTCCTCCACGCTCAGCCCGCTGATCTCCTGGAGGGACTCGACCATGAAACCGCCGAGCTGCACGCCGAAGATGTGCGTGGAGAGAGCATCGCCTTCTGCCATGGCTGTGGACGCCTTTCTGGTTCCCGTGCCCCGGTGGGGCGGTGGCTCATTCGCTGACCAGGCTCGTGCTGTCGGAGAACTGCGACAGGCGGAAGACCACGAACTCGGCGGGCTTCACCGGTGCCACGCCGATCTCGCACACCACCTGGCCCAGGTCGATGGACTCCTGCGGGTTGTTCTCCCGGTCGCACTTGACGTAGAACGCCTCGGCCGGGGTGCGCCCGAACAGCGCGCCCTGCCGCCACTGCTCGGTGAGGAACGCGGTGATGTTGCGCCGGATGCTGGACCACAGCCGGTCGTCGTTGGGCTCGAAGACGACCCACTGGGTGCCGAGGAGGATGGACTCCTCCAGGTAGTTGAACAGCCGGCGCACGTTGAGGTAGCGCCAGGCCGGGTCGGAGGACAGCGTGCGGGCTCCCCAGATCCGGATGCCGCGACCGGGGAAGGCGCGCACGCAGTTGACGCCGATCGGGTTCAACAGGTCCTGCTCGCTCTTGCTCAGCGCGGTCTCCAGGTCGACCGCGCCCCGGATCACCTCGTTGGCCGGTGCCTTGTGCACGCCGCGCTCGACGTCGCTGCGCGCCCACACGCCCGCGATGTGACCGGACGGCGGCACCATGATGTTGCGCCCGGCCGCCGGGTCGAACACCTTGATCCACGGGTAGTACAGGGTGGCGTAGCGGGAGTCGTAGCCGGCCTCGTCCTGCCGCCACCCGCGCACCCGCTGCGCGGACAGGCCGGGCGGGGTGTCCAGCACGGCGACGCGGTCGCCCATCTGCTCGCAGTGCGAGATCATGGCCAGTTGGACGGTTTTGACGCCTTCGAGGTCGAGCATGCCGCGCTGGTAGGCGGCCATCAGGTCGGGGGCGGCGACCATGGTGATCTCGTCGACGCTCTCCAGGCCGCCGAACCCGGTGCGGGCCTCCGGGTCGCCCAGGTACTCCTGCGCGTCGACCACGGTGGGCAGCGCCCCGTCGTCCGCCGTCGCGGCGGCGGTGGGCAGCGACACGGTCTGCTTGTCCGGTCGGGCGAGCGCGCCGCTGGGCTGCTCGGTGATCCCGATCAGCTTGGAGCGCTCGGAGACCTGGGTGGCGACGTAGTTCTTGGCGTTCTTCCGGGTGGAGACGTCGTAGCTCTCCACGACCCGACCGCCCTGGCGGACCAGCAGCTTGAACCGGTCGTCGGCCGGGTTCTCGCCGTCGGCGTCGGCCACCTCGACGGTGACCTCGCCGTCCGCGCCGGGCAGCGCGGCGATCCGCAGTCCGCCGAGCTGCACCGGGGTCGGCGCGGGCACGGGGGTTTCCGCTCCCTCCGGCGGACCTCCGACGCGCACCACGTACGCCGCGCCGCCGCCGTTGGCGAAGTAGCCGTAGACCGCGTGCGGCAGGTATGCGCCTTCGGTGAAGCCGCCGAAGTTCTGCACGTACTGGTTCCAGTTCGCGACCAGGGTCGCCCGGTGGAACGGGCCCCGTTCGCTGAAGCCGATGAAGGCGGCCACGGCGGTGCCGACGCCCTCGATGGGCCGCGCCCCGGACTGGACCTCCTCCACGTACACGCCGGGTGAGAGGTACTGCGGCATGGTCACTCCTGTCTGGTGTGCGCTGATCCGCTTCCGTGGCACCAGCTTCCCGTGCGCGGGAGGTGGTCGGGGAGGTCCGTGGACCCTCCGCCGGGGGCAGGCCGCTGCCCTTTGGGGCACTGGGCTTACTATCCACAAAGGACAGACGGGGCGGGCGTCACCGGGGTGCGGCGAGCCACGGGCCGAATTCGTTCTCCAGCACCAGCCTGCCGAGCTTGCGGTACTCCTGGTGCACGGCGGCGACGACGTCGGCCATCACCAGCGGCCGGTCGGCGGCGGCGGCCAGGTACGCGGCGGTCACCACGCACGACCGGATCGACCCGCCCGCCAGTTCGAAGCGCTCCGCGCAGAACGCCAGGTCGAGGTCGCCGCCCCGGGGCAGGGCGGTGCCCAGGCACCGGTCCCACAACGCCCGCCGCTGCGCCGCGTCCGGCACCGGGAACTCCGCGATGACGTCGATCCGCCGGGTGAAGGCCTCGTCCACGTTCGACCGCAGGTTCGTGGTCAGCACGGCGATCCCGTCGAAGGACTCGATGCGCTGCAACAGGTACGCGGATTCGAGGTTGGCGTACCGGTCCCGCGCGTCCTTGACCTCCGACCGCTTGCCGAAGACCGCGTCCGCCTCGTCGAACAGCAGCACCCCGTGCACGCCGGCCGCCTCGGTGAAGATCCGCTCCAGGTTCTTCTCCGTCTCGCCGACGTACTTGTCGACCACCGTCGACAGGTCCACCACGTACAGGTCCATGCCGAGCTCGGCCGCGACGACCTCGGCGGACATCGTCTTGCCGGTGCCGGACTCGCCGGCGAACAGCGCCACCACGCCGTGCCCGCGCCCGCCGCCGGGGCGCATCCGCCACTGGCCGAGCACCCGTTCGCGGTGCCGGGCCCGCAGGACGAGTTCGGCGAGCTGCCGCCGGGTCGGTTCGGGCAGCACCAGGTCGTCCCAGCCGACGGACGGCACGATCCGGCGGGCCAGCCGGTCCAGCCCGGCCCCGTTCTGCGCCCGCACACCGGCCCGCAGGTGCTCCGGCGCGACCGGGCGGCCGTCCAGCACCGCCAGCCGGCTCGCGACCGACACCGCCCGCTCCACCTCCTCCGCGCCGAGCCGGTAGCCGTCGACGGACGTCAGCAGGGCCGGGACCGGCGGGGTGCCGGTCTCCTCGGTCAGCGCCCGCGCCCACCGGTCCGACCGGTCGGCGGCCGAGGGCGGCACCGGCACCGAGACGACGGGTCGGCCGGCCCAGTGCGGGTCCCAGTGCCGCCCGCCGTGCAGGACCAGCGGCACATCCCCCACCAGCGCCACCAGCTCGCGCAGCAGCCGGGCGCGCTCGGGCACCAGCCGCTCGACCGGGCCCAGCACCAGGCCCGCACCGCGCAGCCGCGCTTCCCGCACGACCGCGCCGAGGTCGGGCCGGTCCCGGTCGGCGAGGTCGACCGCGTTCAGCACCACCGCGTGCCGGCCGGCGGCGGCCAGCGCGCCCGCCGCCACCCGGCCGCCGTCGCCGGTGTCGCCGGTGTCGCGCAGGTGGACCGCACCGATCCCGGAGCGCAGCGCCGCGCCCACCCGGCGGGTGAACCCGTCCTCGGACGCGCCCGCCACGACGCGGACCAGGCCGGCCACCGCGGGGTCGGGTGCGTCGTCGCCGAGCAGGTGGGCCACCACCCGGTCGGGCACGCGCAGCACCCGGGACAGCGCGGGCGATTCCGGTTCCCGCACCTCGACCGCGCCGCCGGCGACGAGCGGGGACCCGGCGGCGAGCCGGAACCGGTCCGGACCCGCAGAGGGCAGCCCGCACAGCTCCAGCGCCAGGCCGACGGTCGCGCGCCGGCGGGTGACGTCGTCGTGGAGGTAGCCGAAGAGGCGCTCGAACCGGCTGTCGACGTCCGGGGCCAGGGCGATCAGCAGGAACTCGACGTCGAGCCGGTCGAGGTGGAAGTTCCGGGCGAGGTCGAGCAGCCGGGGGCGGGCGGTGCCGCCGGGGTGGGGTTCGTCCGGCAGGGGGGCCAGGGGCGCGCGGGGCGCGTCGAGCGTGCGCCGGACCGCCTCCGGGGTCAGGTAGAGACCCCGGAACGGGTCCTGCGGCGTCGGGTCGTCGACCAGCCGGGCCTCCACCGCGCGCCGCACCCGCCGTTCGACCGCGGCCAGCCTGTCCCACAGGTAGACCTGGTCCGCGTCGTCGTCGGCGGGGACGCGGTCGACGGCGGTGCGGTCAGCGGGAGCGGCGGCGTGGTCACCGGGGGCGGGGGCGCGGGTCGCGTCGGTGGTCATCGGATCGGCTCGCCGCGACGACGTCGGTCCGCCGGTGTCGGGCGGGACCTGGACACCGAGAAGCCCGCGCCCTCCGCTGCGGTGGGGCCGTCGTAGCGGAGGCGGCGCGGCACGGGGTCCACGCCCTCGGTGGTCCGCAGCACCACGCCCTCGGTCACCCTCGGCCCGGTCGGCGTCCACTCGCCGGCCAGCGGCGCGGTGATCCGCAGGGTGATGGCGGGCTTGAGCTCGCCGCCCAGCGCGGACCACACGTCGGGTGCCGCCCGGCCCTCCGGGGCCGGGCCGGCGACCTGCATCCCCACCGACAGGCCGAGTTCGGCCAGCGACCCGGTCAGCCACTCCGGCGCGAGCCGCTCGGCGCGCACGAGGCACGCCAACGCCTCCGACAGCAGCCGGTGTTCGTCCTGCGGCCGGTTCGTCCACGCGGTCACCAGGTACGACAGGTCGAACCAGCGCGCGGGTCCGCGCCACCCCAGCAGCTCGCCGGCGTCGTCGTGCACCTCGGTCGCGCCCGCGGTGCGCCGGGTCAGGTCTTCCCGGATGTCGTACAGGAACACGTTGACGGCTGGTGCGTTGCGGCGTGCCGTCCACTGCGTGGTGGGTGCCTCGAACGCCAGGTCGCCCCGGCTGCCGGGCACCCCGGCGGCGTCCAGCAGCCGGCGGATGCCCTCGTCGACCTCGTGGATCACGGGTGCCTCCTCGTCGTCGCGATCACCTGCGCCGCACCATGTCCGGCGGCCCGACGGAGCCCGCGACGACGAGGAACGGCGTGGTGGCGGGGCGGAACCCGGCCCCGGTCGCGGTGATGGTGCGCGGTCCGGTCCCGTCCTTGGGCAGGATCAGCAACTGCGCGGTGAAACCGCCGTCCGGGCGCGGGACGGTCGCGGCGGCGGCGGCCGTGATGCCGGGCGACCAGGTGAGCCGCACCGGCGTGCCGGGCGGGAAGTCCAGGCCCCGCACCGAGGTGACGAAGCCGGGTTCGCCGATCGGCGGCACGGCCACGATGCGGGGCAGCAGCACCCGCATCGGCGCGGTGGCGGTGTTGTCGCCGGGGTCCGCGTCCGTGCCGCTGGTGCGCAGGACACCGCCGACGGTGGTCTCCAGCGGGGCGTCCGGCGCGAAGACCACCTGCACCACCAGCTCGCCGCCGGGCGTCAGGTCGGGCAGCGCGCACCCCGCCGCCGCGCACCCCGGCGGCAGGACCGCCGGGATTCCGCGCGGCAGGGCGAGGTCCAGCCGCAGGCCGGTGGCCGGCGCGGCGCTGCCGTTGCGGACGGTGTAGGTGGCCGTGGCGCGCCCGCCCACGTAGGACGGATTGGGCTGCACCACCACGGTCAGGCCGGGACCGGCAAGAGGTGGTGGCGGTGGTGGGGGCGGCGGGGGTGGTGGGGGCGTGGTCGACGGCGTGGGCGGGGTGGTCGTCCGGTCGCGCACCGGGATGTCGGTCCGCGCCGAGTTGTCCGCCGGCCGGACGTCGAGCACCTCGCCCGCGACCGACCACGTCACCCGCGACCGGCCGGGCACCAGCCCCACCAGCTCCACGACGACCCGGACGTCCGCCCCGCCCTCCAGCGCGCCCAGCTCGCACCGCGGCGCGGCGGCGTCGCAGGAGCCCCGGTCCGGGCGCACGAGGTCCACCCGCACGCCGGCGGGCACCGAGGCGGTCAGCACGGTGCCCGGCGACGTCGCCGGACCCCGGTTGGTCACCGTCACGGTCACCGTCGTCGACTCCCCCGTCGGCACGTCCGGCACGGCGGGCGGGGCCTGCACCGCGAGGTCCGCCGACGGCTGCCAGGTGGGCTCCTTCTGCCGGCCGGGCAGGTCGCGGGTGATCCGGTCGAGACCGCCGGTACCGTCGAGCACCGCCAACTCCTCCGGTGACGCGGCGGCCCCCTGCCGCCGGGTGGTCAGCACGAGCCGGTCGCCGCCCGGCGCGTGGGCGGCGTCGCGGGGCTGGAACGGCCCGGACGGCGGCGCGGTCACCGGCGTCGAGCACGGCCGGCCACCGGCCGGGAGCACGACCCGGCAGTCGCCGTCCGGCACCGGGACCTCGACCAGCCCGTCGAACTCCCGGTTGAACACCAGGGCGCGGCCGTCCGGGCGGAACGCGGCGCTGTCGTCGGTCACCTCGCAGTCGAACCCGCACACCGCCGCCGACACGTCGCGCTGCCCGTCCAGGGTGCCGGCCCGCGCGGTCCACACGTGGTTGTCGCGCACCTCCACGCCGTCGGGCCGGTTGTGGACCACGCCCCGGGTGAACGCGAGGGTCCGGCCGTCCGGGGACCAGGCGGGCTGGGTGTCCTCGCGGTCGGCGACCTCGGGGGGCGGGCGCAGCCGGCCGACCACCGCGCCCGTCGCCGCGTCGACCACGACGACGTGCGCGCTCCCGCCGGGTCCCGGCCGCACCCCGCCCGGCGACCGCCGGGCGAAGGCGATGAGGCGGCCGTCCGGCGACCACGCCGGGTCGAACTCCCAGTCGGTGCCCTGCCGGTCGGCCACCGGCAGCCGGCGCGGATCGCCGCCGTCGGCGTCCACCAGCCACAGCCGCTGCGCGCGCACGCCGTCGACGTCCTCGAAGCGGGTCACCACGATCCGCCGGCCGTCCGGCGAGTAGCCCTGCCGCTGGGTCCACGGGTCGTACCCCGCGCGCGGCCGGAACAGCCGGTTCGGGTCCTCGTCGACGCCGGGGTCCTCGCGCAGGACCTCCAGGCCGAGGTCGCGCGGGTCCGCGCCGTCCGGCCGGACGTCCTGGAGGGTGGCGGTGTTGCGGGTGGCGGCGGTGGTGCGCGACACCAGCAGCGCGGGCCCGCCGACCTCCGACCACGCGGGCGAGGACACCCGCCGGTCCTCGGCCAGCAGCAGGCCGGGCGCGGCCGTGACGGGGAGCCCGGTCCCGGTGTCGACCTGGTAGACCTTCTCCACCTCGGGGTCCGCCGGGCAGGAGCACGTCTGGTCGAAGCTGAGGAACAGCAGCCCGGTCCCGTCCGGTTTCCACACCGGCCAGTGGCCGCGCCACCCGGCCTGGTCGCCGCCGAGCACCGGGACGCCGGCCCGGGTGCCGCCGAGCACCCGCAGCCGGGGTTGCCCGCCGGCGGTGAGCGTGTAGGCGATCCGGTCGCCGCGCGGGTTCCAGGCGGGTTCCCCGGCCGCGCCGTCGGGTTCCTCGGTCAGGCGCACCACGGGACCGCCCGCCACCGGCCGCCGGTAGATCTCCGGTTCGCCGTCGCGGTCCGCGGCGAACGCGACCTGCGCGCCGTCCGGGGAGAACGTCGGCCACGTCTCGTCGCCGGGGTCGTCGGTCAGCCGCCGCTCGCCGGTCCCGTCGACGCCGACCAACCACAGGTCGCGCCGACCGCCCTCGGCCGAGTCGAAGACCACGGTCCGCAGGTCCGGTGAGAGCTGCGGGTGCCCGGCGTCGCGGCCCGCGGTGAGCTTGCGGACCGCGCCCGCCCGGTCGCGCAGGTAGACCTGCGGTCGCCGCTCGTCGCGCCGGCTGGTGAACACCACCAGGTCGCCGCGCGCCGACACGTGGTCGTCGAAGTGCGCGGGGCCGCGCGCCCACGGCTCGCTGACCGCCGGGCGGTCGGGCACCGGGTCGGCGACGACGCCGATGCCGCGGTGGCCGGTGCCCGCGAACGCGATGCGCCCGGTGGAGCGCGGGTCGCCCGGCTGCGCCGCCGCCGGGGCGGGCGCGGTGGCGACCCGCAGGACCACCACCACCCCGCACAGCGCGACCACGGCGGTGAGCGCGGCGACCGCTCGGTCCTTCGCCTTGGTGGACAAGGTCACAACACCTCCGGTGGCGGGCTTCGCGGACGAGCCTGGTGGCGGGCGGCGGGCCGGCGTGAGGCCCGCGCGGGCAGGGTTCGGGCGGTGGCCGGGACGTTCGGGCAACCCGGCCGGGGGTCAGATCAGGCCGTGCCGCATCACGTAGCCCACGGCGTGGGCGCGGTTGCGCAGGTTGAGCCGGGTGCTCACCTCGTGCAGGACGTTCTTCACCGTCCGCTCCGAAAAGGACGTCCTGGTCGCGATCTCGTTGGTGTCCAGACCTTCCGCGACCAGCCGCAGCATGTCCGCCTCGCGGGGGGTGAGGGTGGACAGCGTGGGCGCGTTGGGGTCCAGGACGGTGCGCTGCAACCGGCCGACGTGGTCCAGCAGCACGCCCAGCAGGTCACCGGGCAGCACCGCTTCGCCCTTCGCCAGCGCCAGCACCGTCGCGACCAGGCGGTCCTGGTCGGCTTCCGCGCGCCGCACGACGGCCGACACCCCGCAGTCCACGGTGATCCGCAACGAGTCCTGGTCGAAGCGGCTCGACACCACGCCGGTGCGGGCGGTGGAGGAGCGGCGCAGCCGGCGCAGCAGCCGGGACGCCGCGTCGTCCACCTCGTCCACCACCACGAGCGCCACGGCCGCGCGGTGCTCCTCGCCGGCGGTCAGCACCTCCACCTCGGGCCGCTGCCGGAGCTGGTAGGTGGTCCCGGCGCGCAGCACCGGGTCCTCGGCGTAGACGGCGACCGGGATTCTCGTCGTCATGCGGGCCCCCTTCGGGAAACCGGGCCGGGCCGGCCCTGGTGCGCCCATCGTGGTCCGCCGGCTCGGCCGGGGGCAGCCGCGCGGGTGAGGTGGTGCACCGGTGTGCCCCGGCGGTGCCCTTTTCTCCCTGCCGGGCGGCGGTCCGGCGTCCCTACCGTTGCGAGTCGTGACCGCAACGACGGAATTCGGTCTCCCCACGGTGGTCGTGACGCCCGGCCAGGAGACCAGCACGACGATGACGGTGCGCAACGACAGCGACATCGTCGAGGCGTACGAGTTCGAGGTGGTCGGCGAGTGCGCGCCGTGGACCGGTGTCGAGCCGGCGCGCCTGTCGCTGTACCCCGGGACTTCCGGCCAGGTGACCGTCCTGCTGCGCCCGCCGCGCTCCTCGGCGGTGCGCGCCGGGGAGCTGCCCCTGGGCGTGCGGGTGCTGCCCGCCGAACGGCCCGGGTCGGTGGTGGTGTCCGAGACGACGGTGGTCGTCGAGCCGTTCGCCGAGCAGCGCGCGGAACTGGTCCCCGAACGCCGCCGGGCGTGGCGCAGCGCCCGCTACCACGTGGAGCTGCACAACGCGGGCAACGCGCCGGCGGTCGTGGCGCTGAGCGCGCCGGAGGCCGACGACCGGCTGACGCACACGGTCCCGTCGAAGCCGGTGACCGTGGCACCCGGCGACCGCGCCGAGCTGGAGTTGCGGGTGCGGGTCGGCGAGGTCCTGTGGTTCGGCAAGCCCGAGTCCTGGCCGCTGCGGCTGGAGGTCACGGCCGTTACCGGCGAGGACAGCGCCCGCCACGAGCCGGAGGGGGAGCTGATCCAGCTACCGGTGTTCCCCCGGTGGCTGCTGGCCGTGCTCGCCGCCCTGCTGGCGCTGCTGCTGCTGTGGCTGCTGCTGGTGCGCCCCGCCGTGCGCAGCGCCGCGCGGGAGGCGGCCGACGACCGGGCGCGGGAGATCGCCCAGTCGGTCGACGCCCAGCCGCCCGCCGACCGGCCCGGCGGGCAGGAGCCCGGCCAGGACGGCGACGGCCAGGGCCAGCAACCGGGCCAGCAGCCGGGCCAGGGGCAGCAGCCCGGTCAGGGCCGGCCGGGCACGCCGGTCGGCGGCGGGCACCAGAGGTCCGAGACGATCGAGGTGCGCACCGCCGGCGGCGCGCAGGGCGCGGGCGAGCACACCGTGCCCACCGGCAAGGTCTTCCGGATCACCGACCTCGTGGTGGGCAACCACCAGGGCGACGAGGGCGTGCTCACCCTCGCGTTCGGCGACCGGACCATCACGTCGATCGCCCTGGAGACCTTCCGCAACCAGGACTACCACTGGGTGACGCCCGTGGACGTGCCCGAGGGCACGTCGGTCACCGCGACGGTGTCCTGCACCAGGCCCGGCACGCCCGCCAGCGGGCAGCAGGCCCCGGACTGCTTCCAGGTGGTCAACGTCAGCGGTGTGCTCGAAGACCTGCCGGACGACAACTGAGCCGCGCCGGCACCGGGCGGGGAGTGCCCGGCCGGTGCCGGCGCGCGCGGCTCAGCCCGGGACCGCGTTGCGCGCCACCACGTCGGCGAAGAACCGGCCGCTGTCCTTGACCGTCCGCCGCTGCGTGTCGAAGTCGACGTGCACCAGCCCGAACCGCTGCGTGTAGCCGAAGGACCACTCGAAGTTGTCCAGCAGCGACCAGGCCAGGTACCCGCGCACGTCGGCACCGCGCTCGATGGCCGCGTGCACGGCGCGCAGGTGGTCGGCCAGGTACCGGGTCCGCCGCGCGTCCCGCACCCGCCCGTCCGGGTCCACCACGTCGGTGAACGCCGACCCGTTCTCCGAGACCACCAGCGGCACGCCGGCGTACTCCCCCAGCCACACCAGCAGTTCGGTCAGCGATTCCGGGTGCTGCTCCCAGCCCATCGACGTCAGGGGTCCGCGCGGCGGCAGCACGTCCACGCCGCGCAGCCCGGGGAACGCGCAGTTGCTGGGGATGTCGGGGTCGGACAGCGGCACGACGCGGCTCGGCGCGTAGTAGTTGACCCCGATCCAGTCCACCGGCGCGGCGACGGCGGCCAGGTCGCCGTCCAGGATCGCCGGCTCCAGCGCGTCCAGGTGCGCCACGTCGGCGAGCACGTCGGCCGGATAACCCCGGCCCAGCACCGGGTCCAGGAAGAACCGGTTGTGCAGCCCGTCGAACCGGCGGGTGGCGTCGCGGTGCGCGTCGTCGTCCGCGTCGGCCAGGGCGGGTGAGAGGTTGAGCACGAACGACACCCGCACCTCCGGCCCGCCGAGCTCGCGCAGCGCGCGGGTGGCCGCCCCGTGCGCCAGGAGGTGGTGGTGCGCCGCGACGAGTGCCCCACCGGCGTCGCGCTGGCCCGGCGCGTGCACGCCGGTGCCGTAGCCCAGGAACGCCGAGCAGAGCGGTTCGTTGAGCGTCGTCCAGTCCGCCACCCGGTCGCCCAGCCGCCCGTGGACCGCGCGGGCGTAGTCGGCGAAGCGCGCGGCGATGTCGCGGTTGCGCCAGCCGCCCACGTCCTGCAACGCCTGCGGCAGGTCCCAGTGGTAGAGCGTGACCAGCGGGCGGATGCCGCGGTCGAGCAGGTCGTCGACCAGCCGGTCGTAGAAGGCCAGGCCGCGCGGCTCCACGGTCCGCCCGTCCGGCATCACGCGCGGCCACGCGGTGGAGAACCGGTAGGCGGGCATCCCCAGTTCGCCCAGCAGCGCCACGTCCTCCCGGTGGCGGCGGTAGTGGTCGCAGGCGGGGTCGCCGCCCGCGCCGCCCAGCACCGCGCCCGGCACCTCGGCGAAGGTGTCCCAGATGGACGGTCCGCGACCGTCCGCGCGCACCGACCCCTCGATCTGGTAGGCCGCCGTCGCGGCACCCCACAGGAAGTCCGACGGGAAGACTTTTTCCACCTACCACCTCACGGAGTGACCCGGCCCCCGCAGGAGGCCGGTGACCAGTTTCCTCGCCAGCAGGGCGAAGAGCACGACGACCGGCACCGTGCCGAGCACGGCACCGGTCAGCACGAGGGGGTAGTCGGTGTAGTAGCCGCCCGCCAACGTGGACAGCGCGACCTGCACCGTGGGCGACTCGACCGGGTCGAGCACCACCAGCGGCCAGAAGAAGTCGTTCCAGGCGGCCAGGAACGTCAGCATGGCCAGCACCAGCACGTGCGAGCGCAGCGCGGGGAGCACCACGTGCCAGTAGACGAGCGGCAGCGGGCAGCCGTCCACCCGCGCCGCGTCGACCAGCTCCCGGGGCACCGCCTCCCGGCACGCCTGGCGCATCCAGAACACGCCGAACGCGCTCACCAGTCCCGGCACCACCACCGCCTCCAGCCGCCCGACCCAGCCCAGCGCGCCGACCAGCTCGAACAGCGGCACCACGCCGAGCTGCGCGGGCACCATCACCGACCCGAGCACGAGCCCGAACAGCCCGCGCCGGCCCCGGAAGCGCAGGTGGGCGAACGCGAAACCGGCCAGCGTGGACAGCAGCACGGTCGACGCGGTGACGGTGCCCGCCACGATCGCCGAGTTGGCCAGCGCGGCCCCGAAGTCGACCGCCTCGAACACCTCGCCGAGGTTGCGCCCCAGCTCGCCGCCCGGCAGCAGCGGCGGCACCCGGGCGGACATGGCGGCGTTGTCGTGCGACGCCACGACGACCGACCAGTACAGCGGGAACAGCGAGCCGATCAGCAGCGCGGCCAGGGCGAGGGTCCGGAGCACGCCTCAACCCCGCCCGACGAGCCGGCGCACCAGCACGGCGTTGACCGCCGCGAACACCGCGCACAGCACGAACAGCACCCACGAGATGGTCGCCGCGTAACCGGCGTCGAAGCGCTCGAACCCGTTCTCGTACAGGTACATCACCAGGGTCTGGAACTGCCGGTCGTTGCCGCCGGCACTGGTGCCGCCGAACAGCCGGGGCTCGGCGAAGAGCTGGAGCCCGCCGATCGCCGACACCACCACCGTGAACAGCAGCGTGGGCCGGATGCCGGGCAGGGTCACCGACCGGAACGCGCGCGCCGGGGACGCGCCGTCGAGCGCCGCCGCCTCGTACAGCTCCCGGGGAACGGTCCGCATGGCCGCCAGGTAGAGCAGCGCGTTGTAGCCGGTCCACCGCCAGATCACCATGATCGCGACGCCGAGGTGGGCCGACCACGCGTGCGCCCGCCAGTCGAACGGGTCGACGCCGAACCACGACAGCACCCACGTCGCGAACCCCTGGTCACGGCCCAGGAGCTGGGTGAACACCAGGGCCACCGCCACCACCGGGACGACGTGGGGCAGCAGCACGACCGCGTGCCAGGTGGTCCGCGCGCGCAGCGGCCGGTCCAGCAGCGCCGCGATGCCCAGCGCCGCCGCCAACTGCGGCACGGTCGACACGACGAAGATGCTCGCGGTGTTGGCCAGCGCGTTGTAGAAGTGCGGGTCGGTGAACAGGTCCGCGTAGTTGGCCAGGCCGGTGAACCGGACCGGGCCGGTGAGCAGGTCCCAGCGGTGCAACGACATCCACGCCGTGCGCAGCAACGGGTACAGGCCGAAGACGGCGAAGAGCACGAAGAACGGTGCCACGAAGAGGTACGGCGTGATCCGGCGGTCCAGGCGGGTGGGCACGGCCGCTACCGGAGGGCGTCGCGGGCTTCGCGCACGGCCTGCTCCCACGCCTGCCCGACGTCCTGCGCGCCCTCTTCCACGCGCCCGAGCGCCCGGCCGAACACCGGGCGGACGTCGGCGTCGCGGACACCCCGGTAGTTGGGCCGCACGGTGTCCGACGAGGCGGCGAACAGCCTGCCCAGCGGCGCGTCGCCGAAGTACGGGTCCTCGTGCTCCAGCACCACCGGGTCGCGGTACACCTCGGGCTGGCTGGGCAGGATGCCGTCGGTCACGAACAGCCTGCGCTGCTGCTCGGGCGCGGTGAGCCACTCGGCCAGCTCGTAGGACTCGCGCTGGTGCGCGCCCTGCGCGGGCACGGTCAGGTAGGAGCCGCCCCAGTTCCCGCCGCCGCCCGGCACGGCGGTGATGTCCCACTTGCCGGTCCCGCCGGGTCCGCCCGCCTCCTTGATCTGGGCGAGCATCCACGCCGGGCAGGTGATGGTGGCGACGCCGCCCTGGCTGACCGCGACGTTCCACGGCTGCGTGAACGGGGCGACCTTCGCCGTGCGCCCCTTGGCACCGAGCGCGCCGGCGATGTCGAACGCCCGCTTCACGTTGGGGTTGGTGGCGGCGATGAACGAGTCGTCGGCCTTGGCGAAGTAGTTCTCCTCCGCCTGGTTGATCACCGCCGTGTAGACGGTGCCCGCGGAGTCCGCGAACCGGGCGTCGGGGACGCGCTGCGCGAAGAGGTCCGCGACGGCGGCGTAGTCCTCCCACGTCGGCCACAGGGCGGCGACCCGCTCCCGGTCGACGGGCAGGCCCGCGCGCTCGAACAGGTCGCGCCGGTAGCACATGGCCAGCCCGCCCATGTCGGTCCCGAGGCCGACCACGACCTTCCCGTCGTCGGAGACGCCCTGCGCCCACTTCCAGGGCACCCACCGGTCGCGCAGCCGGTCCGCGCCGAACGCGGCCAGGTCGGCGAACCGGTCGGCGGACTGGCGCAGCCGGGGCATGTACTGCTCCTCGACGGCGACCACGTCGGCGGCCCCGTTCCCGACCGCCAGCGCGGTGATCAGGCCCTTGTGGTGGGCTTCGTAGTCGGCGACGCGGCCGACCACCTCCACCCCGGGGTGCGTCCGCTCGTACTCCTCGAACAGCGGCCCGTAGCCGAACTCGCCGAACGTGGCCACGGTGAGCCGCAGCCCGCCGTCACCGCCGGCGCACCCGGCGACGACCAGGGTCAACGCCGTGACCAGCCACAGTAATCGGTACGACCGCCGCATCGGGTCCCCTCCGCTGTCGGATGCCCCATCGTCCTCTCGCCGGCGGCGGGCGCGGACGTGCCGCGACGGCGTCTGCCCCGCCGTGCCGCGATGGTTGCCCGAAAGGGCAACTCACCGGGCGCGGGCGCGGCGGTTCCACTCGTCCAGCAGCAGGTCGATCCACGCGGCCAGCAGCCCGGCGGTGGCCGCGTCGCCGTGGTCGACGGCCGTGCGGTGCTCGGCGCGGGCGGCGGTCAGCTCGCCGACCAGGTCGAGCGCGCGCAGCTCCGGGCCGGTCACCCGCGCCCCGACGCGATCCGGAACGCCTCGACGTACTTGGGCAGCTCCACCAGCGCCTGCTCCCACGAGCCGGCGGCGATCTGCCCGGCGAACACCGCGTCGACCGCGAAGCGGTCCACGTCGGGCCCCAGGTCGTGGTCGGCGGCCTGGCGCAGCCGCCGCGACAGCTCCGCGCGGCGCACCCGGCAGCGGACCACGTCCATGGTGCGCTCCAGTTCGGCGATGGCCGGATCGGCCTGGTCCGGCGTCATCACCAACCGCCCCTCCCGGGCCAGGTGCAGCAGCAGGTCGCCGACGTACCTCTCGCCGGCGGCGGCGCGCGGTTCACGGTCCGCGCTCCCCCGGGATCGCATCTCCACCGCACCTCCGCACGGGACCAGGACGTGCCCCGAGCCCACCACGCGATCGCCGTGACGCCAAGGACCGGCGGCGGGTTCTGCCCGTCCGTACTCCCCCGCTGCCTGGTCACCGGGAATCCCCTGCGCCGGACGGGTGGTCACCGGGACCGCCGCGCACCGGGGGTGTTGGATGGTCCGGGGCTGGATTGCGGGGGTGCGGGTGTCGACCACGTCTGCCGACGGGTTGCGGGTGAGCGTGCTCGGGCCGGTGCGCGCCTGGGCGGGCGACGCCGAGCTGGCGCTGGGGCACGCCCGGCAGCGCGCGGTGTTCGCGGTGCTGACGGCCAGGGCGAACCTGGCGGTGTCGCGGCACGAGCTGGTCGACGCCGTCTGGGGCGTCGAGCCGCCCGCCGGCGTCGTGGGCAGCCTGCACACCTACGTGTCCGGGCTGCGCCGCGTGCTCGGGGCGCACCGGGCGGCGCTGGACTCGCGGAGCGCCGGGTACACGCTGCGGCTGGCGGACGGCGCGGTGGACACCGGGGTGTTCGACCGGGCGCGCGAGGAGGGCGGGCGGCTGCTGGCGGCGGGGCGCTGGGCGCGGGCCCGGGACGTGCTCGGCGGCGCGCTGGGGCTGTGGCACGGGGCCGCCTACGCCGGGGTGCCCGGACCGTTCGCGGAGCTGGAGCGGCACCGCCTGGCCGAGCTGAGGCTGGCGGTGGCCGAGCAGCACGCCCGCGCGCGGTTGGAGCTGGGCGAGCACGCCGAGGTGGTCGCGGACCTGACCGGCCTGGTGGCCGAGCACCCCCGGCACGAGTCGTTGCGCGAGCTGGTGATGCTGGCGCTGCACCGCGCCGGCCGGCGGGCCGAGGCGCTGGAGGTCTTCCGGGACGTGCGCCGCGCGCTGGTGTCGGGGCCGGGCGTCGAACCGGGTCCGGCGCTGCGCGAGCTGCACCGGGAGATCCTGGCCGGCACGCCGACGCCGGCGCGCGCGCTGTTCTCCGTGCCGCCCCGGGTCGCGCGGGCGCTGCGCGAGCCGGGCGCGCTGGTCGGGCGGGACGAGGAGGCGGCGTTGCTGCGCGACCTGGTGTCCGACGTGCTGGCCGGGCGCGGGACCGCCGTGTGGGTCGAGGGGGAAGCGGGCATCGGGAAGTCCGCGCTGCTCGCCTCGGCGCTGGCGGACGCCGGCGCGCGGGGCTGCCAGGTGGCCTGGGCCGCCGCCGACGAGCTGAGCCGGCGCGACCCGCTGCGCGTGGTCGTGGACTGCCTGGCCGTGCGGCCGGACTCGCCGGACCCGCGCCGGGCGGAGCTGGCGGCGCTGCTGCGCGCCGACCCGGGCGGGACCGATCCGGTCCCGGTCGCGGTGGACCTGCTGGAGGCCCTGGTGGACCGGGCCTGCGCGACCGCGCCGCTGCTGCTGGTGGTCGACGACCTGCACTGGGCGGACGACGCCAGCGTGCTGCTGTGGCACCGGCTCGCCGCCGCGACCCGGCAGCTACCGCTGCTGCTGGTGGCCGCGAGCCGGGCCGATCCCGGCCGGCGGGAGCTGGCCCAGGTGCGCCGGGGCGTCGAGGCGCGCAACGGGCACGTCCTGGCGCTGGGCCCCCTGCCGCAGGCGGGCGCGGAGGCGCTGCTGGCCCGCGTCGTGGGCGCGCCTCCCGGTGACCGGTTGCGCGAGCTGGCGCGGCGCGCGGCGGGCAACCCGCTCTACCTGACCGAGGTCGCCCACGCGCTGGTGCGCGGGTCCGGGCTGCGGGTGGAGGGCGGGGTCGCCGACGTCGTCCCCGGTGCGGCCGGTGAGCTGCCCCGGTCGCTGCTGGCCGTCGTGGAGCGCTCGCTGGACGTGCTGTCCGACGGCACGCGCGAGGTGCTGCGGCTCGCGGCGCTGCTGGGCGTGCAGTTCCGGGTGGCCGAGCTGACGGCGGTGACCGGGCGGTCGCCGCTGGAGCTGGTGGGCGCGCTGGACGAGGCGGTGGCGGCGGCCGTGGTCGTCGAGGCGGGCGACGACCTGGCGTTCCGGCACCCCTACCTGCGGCAGGCGTTGCACGAGGCCGTGCCGGGGTCGGTGCGGGCGGCGCTGCACCGGCACGCCGCCGAGGCGTTGGCCGGGATGGGCGTGCCGGTCGAGCGGATCGCCGGGCACCTGGCGGCCGAGGAGATCCCGGTGGACGCCTGGGTGGTGCGCTGGCTGGCCGACCACCACGGCGCGGTCGCCGCCCGCGCGCCCGCGATCGCCGCCGAGCTGCTGCGCCGGGCGGTGGACACCGACGTGCCGACCGCCGCGCAGCGGGCGGGCCTGCTCACCGCCCTGGTGCGGGTGCTGTTCCGGATGGGCCGCTCCCCGGAGGCGGCCGCGGACCGGGCGCTGGCGCTGGTCACCGACCCGGCGCAGGCCGCCGAGCTGCGCCACGTGCGCGCGGCGGTGCGGCACCGGCGCGGCGACACCGCGACCGCGGTCGCCGAGCTGCGCGCGGCGCTGGACGTGCCGGGCGTGCCGGAGGTGTGGCGCTTCCGGCACGTGGCGCTGCTGGCCGACTTCCGGCGCGGCGACCTGGCGGACCTCGACCGGGCGCAGCGCTCGGCCGAGCGGGCGCGCGCGGAGGCCGCCGGCGAGCCGCACCCGGCCGCGCAGGCGTCCCAGACGTTGTGGCTGGTGCACTCGATCCGCCGAGACCACGAGCGGGCGCTGCGCCACGTGGACGACGCGCTGGCCGCCGTCGGCGAGCGCACCGACCTGGCCGAGCTGCGGATCGACCTGCTGGACAACCGGGTGTTCAGCCTCCAGAACCTCGACCGCCTGGCCGAGGCGGAACAGGCGGTGCGCACGGCGCGCGCCGTCGCCGTCCGCCACCACCTGCCGAGCGGCCTCCAGGTGACGGCGGCCGTGCACCACCACTGGACCGGCCGGTGGGACGAGGCGCTGGCCGAGCTGGAGACGGTCACCGAGGACGGGCCCGGCATCACCTACTTCGGCCTGCGCGAGCCCGGTCCGGCCGCGCTGCTGCTGCACGGCGTGGCGGCGCTGATCGCCGGGCACCGCGACGACCGGGCCGCCGCCGCCGCGCACCTGGCCGCGACCGACCTGCCGGTGACCGTCGCGGAGCGGGAGAACTGCGACTTCCACCTCGTGGCGGCGGCGCTGGCGGCGGAGCAGCGCGGTGCCCTGGACGAGGCCGTCGCCCGGCTGGAACCCGTGCTGCGGCCGGACTACGCGCGGATCATGCTGCGCCACCAGTGGCTGCCGTACGCGACCCGGCTGGCGCTCGGCGCGGGCGACCGGGCCACCGCGCGGGAGGCGCTGGCCGTGTGCGAGCGGGAGGCCGCCCGGGAGGTGCTGCCCGCCCGCGCGTCCGCCGCCGCCGCGCACTGCCGGAGCCTGGTGACCGGCGACCCGGAGCCGGTGCTGACCGCCGCCGCCCACTACCGCGAGGTGGGCCGGGTGGTGGAGTGCGCGGCGGCGCTGGAGGACGCCGGCGTGCTGCTGGCCGCCGCCGACCGCGCGGACGAGGCGTCGGCCGCGTTCGCCGAGGCGGTGGAGCTGTTCGGCGCGCTGGCGGCGCGCTGGGACGTGCTGCGCGCGGAGAACCGCCGCCGGGCCGCCGGGGTCCGGCGCACCGGGCCGGACGACCGCGCGCCGGCGAGGACGGGGTGGGCGGCGTTGTCGCCGCTGGAGGTCCGCATCGCCCGGCTGGTGGCGGCCGGTCTGTCCAACCCGGACATCGCGGAGGAGCTGGCCCTGCCCCGGCGGACCGTGCGGTCGCACGTGTCGAGGCTGGCGGCCAAGCTGCGCACGGACTCGCGGGCGGGGGTCGCCGAGCACGTCCGGGCGAACAAGCCGACCTGTCCCTGACCCGGGGCGGGGCTCCGGCGGGGTGGTCAGAGGAGGTGGAAGTTCCGGTAGTGGTCGTCGGTGTACCAGGCGGCACCGGTCTCGTGGTCGACCACGATCCGGTGGGCGTCGCGGCCCTTCCCGCAGGGCCTCGGGTAGACGTCGAACTCGCGGTAGGAGCCCCTGTCCTCGGCCGGCAACTGCCCGTCCCGGTTGCCGTAGGTCCCGCCGCCGGTGAAGCACTCCTCGCCGGGCAGGACGTTGGTGACGCGGCGCGGCGGCAGACCTTCCGCCTCCCAGTACTCGAAGGCCTCGCGGGCGTCCGCGCAGCTCGCCATCCCGCAGGAGTCGAACACCGCCGCCGACGCAGGGGCGGCGGACAACCCCGTCGTCACGGCGAAGACCAGGGCCACCGCGGACAACACGCGACTGGTCGGGCGAGCGGACATCGACACCTCCGGGGATCGGGACGAACCGCGCCCATCGTTCGGGAGACCCGCCGTTCCCGCAGCCCGACCGGCCGCACCCCACTCCTCCAGGTGACGTCGCGGCGCGCGGTCACCGGCGCACGGCACGGCGGGGGCCGCGTCGCCCGCCGCCGGTTCCGGCGCGGTACGGCCGTCTACCCTGGGAGGGGACCCGTGCCCGGCAGAGGGAGCAGACGATGACCACGCCCCAGGGCGACGACCCGACCGTGGTGGACGCCGAGATCGTCGACGCACCCACCTCCACCCCGGCCCACGTCGGGCCGCCCGCCTTCACCCCGGACTACTCCGCCGACGGCGTGCCCAGCTTCGACTACGTCCGCGACCGGATCGAGCGGCGCGCCCACACCGCGCCCGCCGAGGTCGAACTGGCCGGTCTCGGCGGCACCGGCCCCGACGTCGAGGCGTTGGACGCCCAGCGGACCGCCCGCGACGAGGCCGCCCGCGCCAAGCTCGACGAGATCCGCCGCGCCATGGGCAAGGGCTGAACGGGGTCCACTGCGGACCGCACCGCCCACCACCGCACCGCCCACCACTGCACCGCACCGCCCACCACCGCGCACCCGTCGCGGCGCGGCGACCCGGCCGCCGATGAGCAGCGTCCACCGGCCGGTCAGGTCGGTGCGCGCCGAGCGGTGTTCTCCGCCGCGCGGGTCGGGCGCGGCCCGCGCAACGGTGGACCGGGCGGCGGGCTTTGTGGTGACAAGACTTCGGTACCACCGCAGAGACTGTCCCGCGCGCGCTCGGCAGGCTGGTGACGTTCACCGCACCGCGGTGCGGAGACCGGCGCAGTCGACGTCTGGAGACCGAATGCCGAAGCGATCACCGCGCAACACCACCGAATCCCTGCTGCACGCGGCGGGTGGCGCGCCCGAGGACGTCGGGCGGCTGATCGACGAGCTCTCGCTGGAGAAGGTTGCGCCCGCCGTCCTCGACGAGCTGCTCGCGCGCGTCGCCCCGCCCGCCGAGGTCACCGTGGACCTGCTGCTGGAGCTGCACCGCGCCGGCGAGTCCGTGGCGCACACGCTGTCGTTCACCGGCGGCCGGCTGTCGGCGCGACCCGGCCGCGAGGGCGAGCCGGGCGCGCGAATCCGTTACGAGGCGGCGGATCTGGTCACCGCGCTCTACGGTCCGGCGGCGCGGCGCGGCGGGATCACCCGGCAGGTCGAATCGTTGCTGCGGCTGCCCGGCCGAGGGGCCAGGGAGGACACCTACGAGCTGTTCCTGGCCCAGCGCGCCTACGCCGAGGCCATCCACTCGGTGATCGCCGCCGTCTCCGCGACACCGCCGGACCTGAGCGAGCTGTCGGTCCGCTTCGGTTCGGACAAGTGGGGTTTCCTGCACTGGTTCACCGAGCACTACGCCGCGCACTTCCGGCACCTGGTCGACGAGCCGATCCGGTTGCTGGAGATCGGGATCGGCGGGTACGACGACCCGGAGGCGGGCGGCGGGTCGCTGCGGGTGTGGCAGCGGTACTTCCGGCGCGGGCTGGTGGTCGGGCTGGACCTCTACGAGAAGACCGTGCGCGGACCCCGCATCCAGACCGTGCGCGGCGACCAGGGCGACCGCGCGGTGCTGGCCGACCTGGCCGAGCGGGTCGGGCCGTTCGACGTGGTGATCGACGACGGCAGCCACGTCAACAGCCACGTGCTGACCTCGTTCGAGGCGCTGTTCCCGCACGTGCGCGACGGCGGCCTGTACGTGATCGAGGACTTCCACACCACCTACTGGCCCGGTTTCGGCGGCGCGGTGCCGGGCCCGGACGCGGCGGGCACGGTCATGGGCAGGCTCAAGGAGCTGCTCGACGGGCTGCACCACCCGGAGTTCGAGGACCCGGCCACCTACCGTCCGTCCTCGACGGACCTGGCGATCTCCGCGATCCACTTCTACCGCAACCTGGTCTTCATCGAGAAGGGCCTGAACACGGAGGGCGCGCCGCCGTCGTGGATGCCGCGCGAACCCGTGTGACCGGAGCCCCCGACCCCGAGGAGGAGCGGTGACGACCGCAGCCGGCCGCGCGATCCCGCCCGGCGACCCGCGCTACGAGGACCTGGCGCTGCGCCGCCGCAACGAGCGGTTCGCGCACCGACCGGACTACTTCCGGGTGGCCCGGTCCACCCCGGAGGTGGTGGCGGCGGTGGAGGAGGCGGTCGCGGCGGGCCGGCGCTTGTCGGTGCGCAGCGGCGGGCACTCGATGGAGAACTCGGTCGGCGAGGAGCGCGGGGTCATCCTCGACCTGGCGTCGATGACCGGCATCGGCTACGACCCGGCGCACCGCGCGTTCGCCGTGGAGCCCGGCGCGACGCTCGGCGAGATCTACCGGCAGCTCTACCTGGGCTGGGGTGTCACGATCCCCGGCGGGTGGGGGCACACGGTGTGCGCGGGCGGGCACATCCAGGGCGGCGGCTACGGCGTGCTGTCGCGCCGGTTCGGGTCGGTGGTCGACCACCTCGACGCGGTCGAGGTGGTCGTGGTGGGTGCGGACGGGCGGGCCCGCGCGGTGCGGGCCTCGCGCGACCCGGCCGACCCGAACCACGACCTGTGGTGGGCGCACACCGGTGGCGGGGGCGGGAACTTCGGCGTGGTCACGCGCTACTGGCTGCGCTCCCCCGGCGCGGTCGGCGACGACCCGTCGGCGCTGCTGCCGCACCCGCCCGCCCGGCTGATCGCCGGGATCACCCGGTGGCCGTGGCGGGACCTGCCCCGCGAGTCGTTCCGGCGGCTGGTGCGCGGCTACGGCGAGTGGCACGAGCGGCACAGCGCGCCGGACTCGCCGTACGCGGCGCTGGCGGGCCGGCTCACGATCTCCCGCCGCCGGTCGGCGGACGGCCCGGACGACGTCGTCGTGGCGGGCCTGCTGGACGCGGACCTGCCGGACGCGCGCGGCCTGCTGGACGCGTTCTTCGGCGAGGTGTGCGGCGGGCTCGGCGGGACCCGGCTGACCGACGGTCCCCGGCCGTGGCTGTACACGATGGTGCCGCCCGTGGTCGACGCCGACAGCCAACGCGCCGCCGAGCACGACCGCTACAAGGGCAAAGCCGGGTACCTGCGCCGCGGTCTCACCCCGGCTCAGGTCGACACCGCCTACGACCACCTGACGACCCCCGACGACCGGATGGAGTTCGGCGCGCTGTGGCTGATGTCCTACGGCGGCCGGGTGAACACCGTGGCTCCCGGGGACACCGCGCTGGCGCAACGGGATTCGGTGCTCAAGGCGGTCTACACGGCCACCTGGCGGGACGACGCGGACGACGCGGCGTGCCTGGACTGGATCCGCCGGTTCTACCGGGACGTCTACGCCGACACCGGCGGCGTCCCGGTGCCCGGCGAGGTCAGCGACGGCGCGTACATCAACTACCCCGACACCGACCTCGCCGACCCGGCGTGGAACACCTCGGGCGTGCCGTGGCACACCCTGTACTACAAGGGGAACTACCCCCGGTTGCAGCGGGTCAAGGAGGCGTGGGACCCGCTCGACGTGTTCCGTCACACCCTGTCGGTCCGCCCCGGGGGCTGACGGGCCAGGCCGGGCAGGATCGCCGCCACCGCCTCCGGTGAGGGCATCGTCGCGATCTCGGCGGCGATCCGCTCGGCCGCGAGCCGCACCGACACCCCGGTCAGCAGCCGGTCGGCGGCGGCGGCGACCGCCGACGCGGACACCTGGTGGGGCAGCAGCCGTTCCGCCGCGCCGGCCGCCAGCAGCGCTCCGGCGTTGACGAACTGGTCGGCCGCGCGCGGCAGCACCAGTTGCGGTACCGCCGCGCCCAGCGCGGCGAGCGTGGTGCCGGCCCCGGCGTGGTGCACGGCCAGGTCGAGGTGCGGCAGCAGCCGCGCCTGCGGCACCCACTGTTCGAGCAGCACGTTGGCCGCCACCGGACCGATGTCCGCCACGGCCAGCTTCGGCCCGGTGGCGACCAGCACGTCGGCGTCCAGTGTGGACAGTCCGTCGATCGCGGCGCGGAGCACGCCGTGACCGTCGTCCGCGCCGGCCTCGGTGCCGAGCGTGAGGTACACCAGCGGTCGCCGGCGGTCGGCCAGCCGCAACCGGGGTGGTGCCGCGCCCGGTGGGGCGAAGGCCACCGGGCGCAGCACGATCCGGTCGGCGTGCGCGACGAAGTCGGGGTCCTGCATCGACGGCGGGTAGACGTCGAGGTAGGTGTGCCCGAGCGGGGTGCGCGCCCCGGCGGGCGGCGCGACCCCGGCCTCGGCGGCGAACTCCCCCACCCGCGCCACGTACTCGGGGGTGAGCGCGGTCAGGTCGCGGTGGCCGAGGCCGTGCGCCACCGCCGGTACCCCCGCCCGGCCGGCCGCCGCGCCCGCGCCCACGCACACCGCGTCGTAGACCACCAGGTCCGGCCGGAACCGGGCCAGCACGGGCTCGAGGTCGGCCAGGAAGCGGCGCGGCAGCACCGAGCCGAACACCTCGGCGACGTGCACCGCGATCTGGTCGGGCGAGAGCTCGCCGCGCCGCACGCGCTCGCCGAAGTCCCCGCCGCCGACCCGCTCGAACGCCTCGGGCAGCGTCGGGCCGACCCGGACGGGCTCCAGACCGGTGCGGGCCAGCACGGGGTGCAGCGCGCCGCCGGTGGCGTAGCCGACGCGGTGGCCCGCGCGGACGGCGGCCACCGCCAGCGGCACGAGCGGGAAGACGTGGCCGTGGTGGGCCAGGCTCGCGAAGAGCAGTCGCATGTCACCCCCACCCGGGTTCGCGTCCGGCGGCGCTCACGTGGTCACCGGGCCGCGTCGATGTGCCAGCTCCGGGCCCGTTCGTACTGCTCGTAGAGCCGGGCGAAGGTGCCGCCCGCCGCGCGCAGCCGCTCCGGCGCGCCGGTCTCGGTGACCCGGCCGTCCTCCAGCGCGACGACCCGGTCGGCGGTGGCCAGGGTGGCCGGCCGGTGGGCGATCACGATCACCGTGCGGGTCGGGTCCCCGGTCAGCGCGGCGATGGCGTCGCCGACCGCGCCCTCGTTCTCCGGGTCGAGCGCGGACGCGGCCTCGTCCACCAGCACGATCGGGGACTTCTTGAGGAACGCGCGCGCGATCGACACGCGCTGCCGCTCACCGCCGGACAGTTGCGCACCGGCTTCGCCGACGCGGGTCTGCCAGCCGTCGGGCAGCCGCTCGACCACCTCGTCGAGCCGGGCCTCCCGCGCGGCGGCGGCGAGTTCCGCCGCCGTGGCCCCGGGGCGGGCGATGCGGAGGTTCTCCTCGATCGTGGTGTCGAACAGGTACACGTCCTGGAACACGATGGCGATCGCGTCCATCAGCGTCGCCGGGTCGAGGTCGCGGACGTCGACACCGCCGATCCGGACGCTGCCCGCGTCGACGTCGAAGAACCGGCCGATCAGCCGGGTGACCGTGGTCTTGCCCGACCCGGACGGCCCGACCAGCGCCGTGGTGGTGCCCGGCGGGCACTGGAACGACACGCCCGCCAGCGCGGGCCGCTGCCCGTCGCCGTAGGCGTAGGTGACGTCGGAGAACTCGATGCCGCCGTGCTCCAGCTCGCGCACCGGGTGCTCGCCCGGCGGCAGCGGCGCGGTGCGCAGCACGTCCTCGACCCGCCGCGCGAGGTAGTCCATCGCGCCCAGGCCCGACGCGTGGTCGATCATCCCGCCGAGCGGTTCGAGGAACCGGACGGCCAGCACCAGCAGCGCGATCGTGTCGGCCGGCGGCAGGGACCCGGCGAGCAGGAACCGGACGCCCAGCACCAGCACGGCGACGAACCCGGCCATCACCACGCCCGCGTAGGACAGGTCCGGGAACAGCATCCGGCGCAGGCCGCGCCGGTAGCGGAAGCGGTGGTCGTCCAGCGCTTCGCGCATCCGCGCCTCGCCCGCGCCGCCGGGGCCCGCCGCGCGCAGCACGGGCTGGATGCGGCCGAACTCGATGGCCCGCGAGGCCACCTCGTTCGCGGCGACCTCCATGTCGTCGGAGACCTCGGCGACGACCCGCTTGGACCTGCCGAGCGCGAGCACCGCGACCGGCAGGGTGGCCAGCAGCAGCAGGGCCAGCCGCCAGTCCACGAAGAACACCACGCCCACGATCGTGGTGGGCACGAGCAGGCCGCTGATCGCGGGCGCGCCGACGGTCACGGTCAACTGGGACAGCACACCGGTCACGTTGGTGACGGTGCGGACGAACTGGCCCTTGCGGTCGGCGCTGAACCAACCCAGCGGGAGCGTGGTGACGTGCCGCATGAGGCGTTGCCGCAGCAGCACGGCGAGCTTCATCGCGGCGGAGTACCCGACCGGTTCGGCGTAGACGCTGAGCACCGCGTAGCCGACCAGGCCGACCGCGCCGACCACCAGCCACGGCGTGGCCGCCGCGAAGTCGGGTTCGGGGCGGAGCACGGCGCGCAGGATCGGCACCAGCAGGCCGAGCAGGAGTCCTTGCAGCACCGCCAGGACCGCGGTGAGCAGCGAGGTGCGGACGAGCAGGCCGGTGGTGGGCCACAGCCGGAGGAGCCGGCGGATCATGCTGAGTCTCCGTTCTGCTGGGCCTGCCACATGCGGGTGTACCGGCCGTCGCGGGCCAGCAGCTCGCGGTGGGTGCCGGATTCGACCAGCCGGCCGCCGTCCAGCACGAGGATCTGGTCCGCGCCGGCGATGGTGTGCAGCCGGTGGGCGATCACGATCAGGGTCTTGCCGGAGACGAGTTCGGCCAGGGCGTCCTGCACGGCGGTCTCGCTGTCCGGGTCCAGCGACGCGGTGGCCTCGTCGAGCACCACGATCGGCGCGTCGGCCAGGATCGCGCGGGCGATGGTGAGCCGCTGCCGCTCGCCGCCGGACAGGCCCGCGCCGGAGCCCTCCAGCACGGTGTCGTAGCCCTGCGGGAGCCGTTCCACGACGTGGTGGACCTGGGCCGCCTTGGCGGCCTGGCGGACCTCCTCGGGCGTGGCACCCGGCCGGCCGATCCGGATGTTCTCGGTGACCGTGTCGCGCAGCAGCGCGACGTCCTGGAACACCAGCGCCATCGAGGAGAGCAGCCGCTCGGAGGAGATGTCGCGGATGTCCACGCCGCCGATGCTGATCGAGCCGCCGGTGACGTCGTAGAACCGGGGCACGAGGCTGGCCAGCGTGGTCTTGCCCGCGCCGGACGGCCCGACGACGGCGGTCACGGTGCCCGGTTCGCACACCGCGCTGACGCCGGAGAGCGCCTCGGTCGTGCCGCCGTAGGAGAAGGACACGTCGGCGAACTCCAGGCGGTTGCCCAGCGGGGTGCGCGGGGTGGTCGCCTCGGGCAGCGGCGCGCGGGACAGCAGGCCCGCGATGTGGCCGGCCGCCCGCCGGGCGACGCGGATGCCCTGGCCGCCGTGCACCAGGGGGTTGAGCGAGGTCGGCAGGCCCACGCCGACGGCCAGGAACGGCAGCAGCTCGGCGGGGCCGAGCCCGCCGGCCGCGACGAACGCCAGGCCGGCCGCCATGACCACGCCCAGGATCGTCATCTCCGAGCCCAGGACGCGGCTGATCGCCGAGCTGGTGCGCACCTCCGACACCCAGTCCCGGTAGGCCGCGGTGTGCTCGTCCAGCGCCTCGGCGAACCGGGCGAGCACCCGGCCCTCGGTGCCGCCGAAGGTCTTGACCACGCCGATGCCGTCCACGTACTCCACGGTGGCGGCGCTGATCCGGCCCTCGGCGACGATCAGCCGGGTCATCTGCGGCCCGGTCGAGCGCATGGCGAGCCGGTAGCTGAGGATGCCGAGCGCGGGCACCGCGATGGTCACCAGCGCCATCCGCCAGTCCACCGAGAACAGGTAGCCGACGCCGACGGCGACCGCGCCCGCCGCGCCGGTCATGGAGCCCAGCGCGTGCGCGAAGAGCTCGTGCATCTCCTCCAGGTCGTCGGTCATCGCCCGCTTGACCCGGCCGGAGCCGGCGGCGCGGAACCAGCCCAGCGGCAGCACGCCGAGCCGCTTCACGATGCGGTGCCGCAGGGCGTTCAGCATGTCCGCGTCGGCGTTGTGGCCGACGTGGGTGGACAAGCCGAGCAGGACGAGCCGGAGCAGCGCGCAGGCCGCGCCGGCGACGACCCACGTCCAGATCGTGCCGCTGACCGCCTGGACCCCGGCCGGCGAGGCGAAGGCCGCGCGCGCGATCTCGGCGATGGCGACGAACGGCACCATGCCGGCCGCGCCGGCCACCCCGGAGAGCAGCGCGCAGGTGATCAACTGGGCGTGGACCGGGCGCAGCATCCGGGCGGTCTCGCCGAGGGGCAGCATCCGGGCGGACGGCGCGGGTTCGGCCGGTGCCCCGTGTCCGTGCCCGTGCCCGTGTCCCGGCCCGTGCACGTGCGGTGGGGACCCGGTGTCGATGGCGGTCATGGACCTCCTCATTCCGATCACGTTCAGTGGCCGCCAACCCCTTGTTGCGTCAACGGGTTAGGTTAGGCTAAGCTTGCAGCCTCAAGTCGCCTTGATGTCAAATGGTGTGCATGGACGAGACTTCGGTGCGCATCGGCGAAGCCGCCGCCCTCTACGGCCTGGCCCCGTCGACCCTGCGGTGGTGGGAGAAGCAGGGCGTGCTGGCCCCGCCCGACCGCGACGGCGGCCGGCGGCTCTACCGGGATCACGACCTGCGCCGGATCGGGCTGGCCTACCTGTGCTGCGTGACCGGCGGGATGCTGCTGGACGACGCGGCCGTGGTCGCCTCCGGCAGCGGCGACCTGCACACCTGGCAGGGGGCGGTCCGGGAGCAGGTGGCCAGGTTGCAGCGGCGGATGGGCGAGCTCCAGGCGGCGCACGACTACCTGCGCAGCCTCCTGCGGTGCACCGACGACGATCTGGCCCAGTGCCGGTACCTCGACGGGGAACTCGTGTCCCGCACGCCGCGCGGTCGTGCGGAAGACCAGGACCTCGTCGCGGCGGCCCGCGCGGCGATCGGGATCGCACCGGGGGAATCGTCACCGGTGCGTGATGAAAACCGGCCCGCGCCGTTCGACGAAACCCCGGCGGTGTGCGAGGCGTGCGCTCTGCCCGTGGTCCGCCACACCCGGGGGCGGCCTCGCAAGTACTGCTCGCACGCCTGCCAACAACGCGCCTACCGCCGTCGCAAGCGCCACGTCGCGCGGCACGCACCGCTCAACTGAGGTTCTACAACCCGGCCCGTGGGGCAGCGGCCGATCTCGGCGAAGTCCCGGCGGAACTCACGTGCCCGGCGCGAACCGGACCGGCACAAAGCCCGCCGCCCGAAGAGCACCGGCCATTGTGGACGGTCGGCCGCCGGGCGGCGGATTTGCTTGACGACCGATAATCAATATTCACTGAATTGATCGTGACGATGAAGACCGGGCTCACCGCCGGTGAGCGGACCTGCCCCGGACACGGCGAAGGCGGCGCGGATTCCGGTGTCGTACCGGTGATCCGCGCCGCCTTCGGCCGGGTTCAGTCCTGGACCTCGCCGCCCAGCGCGCGGGGAAGGGTGCGTTCGGTCTCGGTGGCCAGCTTGTCCAGCGCGAGTCGGGCGAGGGGTGCGCCGAACCGGGCCAGGCCGTGGAACTCCACGTGCGCCCGGTAACCGATCTCGCTGGTGCCGGGAGTCGGTCCGGGTGCGATGGTGATGTCGTCGGTGGAGGTCGCGGTGCGGTTCGCGCCGACGAACTGGAGGTGGTCGGGGTCGTCGCGGGTCAGCTCGTAGACCAGCTCCACCCGGCGGCCGAGGAACTTCGAGGTGTTGTCCCAGCGGGAACCGATCTTGACCGGGCCGGGTTCCAGCGGCGTGCAGGACACCGTGCCCGGGTCCCACTCCTCGGCGTGGGCGAAGTCGCGCAGGTACTCGTGCACCGCCTCGGGTGGCGTGCGGACGAGGAACTTCCGGGACACCTCCACGCCACCGCGATCGGTCCGCGCGGACAGCGCGCCGGACGCGGCGTCGATCCGCAGCGCCTCGACCCGTTGCGCCTGCGCCTCGGCCCGTTCCAGGAGGCGCTCGTAGGTGTCGGAGTCCGGCAGGGTGCGCAACGCCCGCCACAGCGCGGCCTTGCCCTCGATGCCCAGCCGCAGCCCCTCCAGCTCGACCAGGTCGCTCAGCGGCGAGCGGGTGACCAGCGCGCCGTTCGGCTTCAGCCGGCCCACCAGCTCGCCGAGCCGGCCGATCGCGACCTTGTGCCCCCGCACGGGAACACCGCGCTCCTTCATGATCCGCAGCAGCGCGACGCGGTCCTCCGCGATCGACCGGGCCAGGCCGCGCAGCTCGGGGTGCGTGCGGGCCACCCGGCGGGCGAGTTCGACGGTCGCCGACGCGCCCACCAGGTGGTCGTTGAGGTAGACCCCCAGGTAGGTGCTCGTGCCCGGGGTCTTCTCGCCGGGGTGACCCTCGCGGGCGGTGGTGCCGCCGGGGACCGGGCTGTCGTGGTCGACCACTCGTGTGCCTCCTCCAGGTCTCGCCAGGGCTCGGGCCCGGCCCGCGCGGTGCGGTCCGGGCGACGTCCGCGTGCGGTTGACCGGCACGACCCGCCTCGGGGCCGCCGCCGGTTCCGGCCGGGGATGCGCCCGCGTTCGCGGGCGGCCTGGCCACCGGGTACCCGGAACGCGCCGAGGTCACCCCTCGGCGGCGCACCGGTTCGCGTTCGGGCCGGCGGGTCACCTCCGGCGCGTCGGAGCTGTGCGGGTGCTTCGGCGCGGCCTCGCACGAGACCGGTCCGGCAGGCCGCCGGCGTCGAACGCGATCCGGTGCCAGCGCGGCGGGTCGAACCCCGACGAGCGTGGTGCGCCCCCGGTGGTCCCGCTCCCGCCTGCCGGCGACCCTGTCACCGTCCACTGTGGACAGAGCGTGGGCGTCGGCCGGGTGCGGGGCGTTGCCGGCGGGCCGCGACGAGCCGGCGTTGTTCGCCCACTGGCCGATCACGCGGTGGGCGCGCCGGGTCCGATCACCGCCCCGGCGCGAGCAGGCCGACCGGGTTGACCTGCCACCGGCCCGCGTGTTCCACCGCCGTGAACCGCACCCGCGCTCCCCCGTCGTCGGACACCTCGACGGTCCGGTCCCGCACCTCGACCCGCCACGGCCCGTCGTGCGGCAGCTCGGCCTGGCCCGCCAGGAACTCGGCGACCGCGCCGGCGTCCTCGGACACCGGACCGCCCACCAGCGCCTCGATGGCCTCCGCGTCCCGCGCGTTGAGGGCCTCCTCCAGCGACCGGGCCAGCTCCGGGCCGTCGGCCGCGCCCGGTCGCGGCTGGTCGGCGATCGACGTGACGACGACCAGCAGCCACGCCACCCCGACGACGACCAGCGCGAGGCGCAGCACCCTCGTGACGGGATGGCTCTCCGGTCGTGACGGGTCGGACACCCGGGCACCTCCTCGACGTGCCCGACCGCACGTCCGGTCCGGCCGACCCGACTGTAGATCGCGGACGGTCGACCGGGCGAGTCCCGGGGCGCGTCCGCCGGGCGGCACCCCGCGCGCCGCGATTACCGTGGGTGGCTGGTCGGGACGGGGGCTGCTCATGGTGAGGCTGGACCGCTTGGTGAACGTGCTGGGCGGCTACGGGGTGCGGTTGAGCTGCTGCCCCGTGCCGCGCTCGGCCGAGTTGCGCAGCGTGGCGGTGCACGACCCGGCCGACGGGCGGCCCGCGTCGGGTGACGTGTTCCTCGCGGTGGGCGCGGCCTCGGTGACCGAGGCGGTGGCGTGGGGCGCGGCGGCCCGCGCGTCGGTCGTGCTGGTGCGCACCGACGACCGGCAGGCCGCCGTGGTCGGCGAGGCGCAGGGCGTGGCGGTGCTGGTGGTCGACCCCGCCGTCTCGTGGAGCGAGCTGGCCGGCGTGGTCTACGGCCTGGTGCTGGAGGGCCGGGAGACCGAGTCCGGGCGCGGCCCGACGGACCTGTTCGCGCTGGCGGACAGCCTGGCGGCGGCGGTCGGCGGCGCGGTGACCATCGAGGACCGCCGGTCGCGGGTGCTGGCCTACTCCAGCCTCCAGCAGCACGCCGACCCGGCGCGCTCGGCGACGATCCTCGGCCGCCGGACCCCGGAGCCGCTGCGGCAGTTGTTCGACGCCCAGGGGGTCGTGGCGCACCTGGCGTCGTCGGACGAGCCGCTGTTCGTCCCCCCGGACCCGGCGCACGGCCTGTCCGGCCGGATGGTGGTGGCGGTGCGGGCCGGGCGCGAGGCGCTGGGGTCGGTGTGGGCGACGTGCCCGGAGCCGCTGACGGGGGTGCGGCGCACCGCGCTCGCGGACGGCGCGCGCACGGTCGCGCTGCACCTGCTGCGCTCGCGGGCGAGCGCGGACCTGGAGCGCCAGGTGGAATCCGACCTGGTGAGCCAACTGCTGGAGGGCACGGTGGACGCCGCGACCGTGGTCAGCAGGCTCGGTCTGCCGCCGGGTCCGCTGCGGGTGATCGCGGTCCGCGCGCACGTCGCCGACGAGCGGCACGCCGCGCTGCTGCTGGCGTTCGAGCGGGCCACCACCGGGTTCGGCTGGTCCCGGCCGGGCCGCAGCGCGCTCGCGGGCACCTCGCTCTACACCGTGCTGCCGGGCGAGCAGGCGTCCCCGGCGCGGGAGTGGGTGGCCGCGCTGCGCTCGGCGTTGCCCGCGCAGGTCACCGTGTGGGCCGGGATCGGCGGCACGGCGCGGGCCGTCGACCTGCCCGCCGCGCGCCGCGAGGCCGACGAGTGCCTGGCCCTGCACGAGTCGCGCACCCCGGACGACCCGCCGCCCGCCTACGACGAGTCGTGGGACGACATCCTGCTCCAGCGGCTGCGGGCGGCGGCGAAAGCGGGCCGGACGCCCGCGCGCGGCCCGGTGGCCGAGCTGCGCCGGCACGACGTCGAGCACGGCACCCGGTACACCGCGACGCTGCGGGCGTGGCTGGCCGCGCAGGGCGATCCGGCCGAGGCGGGCGTTCGGCTGGGCGTGCACCAGAACACCGTGCGCAACCGGTTGCGGAAGATGGCCGGCGTGGCGGGCCTGGACCTCGACGACGCCCGCAAGCGGCTCGCGCTGATCATCGCGCTGGCTGCCGAAGACGACCCCGTTGTGCGGAACGGACAAGAACCCGACCCCGAGGTGTAGGGAACGGACAGCACCCCACCCGACCGGTCGGTCCATCCTGGTGTCCGGAGCGGGTTACCGGAGTCCTGGAGGTGGTCATGGTCGGGCGCATCGACGGCGGGCCGAGGTCGGCCGTCGTGGTCGGGGCGGGTGTCGTGGGCCTGTCCACCGCGTGGTTCCTCCAGGAGCGCGGCGTCGAGGTGACGATCGTGGACCGCACCGGGATCGCGGCGGGCGCGTCCTGGGGCAACGCCGGGTGGCTCGCGCCGGGCCTGGCGATCCCGCTCAACGAGCCGTCCGTGCTGCGCTACGGCCTGCGGTCGCTGCTCAGCCCGACCGCGCCGCTGCACGTGCCGCTGACCGCCGACCCCGCGCTGTGGGGGTTCCTGGCCCGGTTCGCGGCGCACTGCCGCTGGTCGTCGTGGAACCGGGCGGTGCGGGCCAACCTGCCGCTCAACGACGAGTGCGCCGAGGCGTTCGACGTGCTCACCGCGAACGGCGTGACCGCGCCCGTCGTCGACGCGCCGATCACCGCCGGGTTCCAGACGGCCCGCCAGGCGCAGGGCCTGCTGCGCGAGCTGCGGCGGATGGCCGGGCAGGGCCAGCCGGTCGACCACGCCGTGCTGTCGGCGGACGAGCTGCGCGAGCAGGTTCCGCTGGCGTCCCCGGCGTTGACGGCGGGCGTGCGCGTGGACGGCCAGCGGTACGTCGACCCCGGCGGGTTCGTGCAGGCGTTGGCCCGCTCGGTGGTGGCTCGCGGTGCGGACGTCCGGCTGTTCGAGGTGGCCAGCGTCCGCCCGTACAGCCAGGGCGTCACGGTCCACCCGCGCTACGGCGAGGCCGTGGCCGCCGACGTCGCCGTGGTGGCGACCGGTGCGTGGCTGTCGAAGCTGGCGCGCGGCTGGGGCGTGAAGGTGCCGGTGCGGGCGGGTCGCGGGTACTCGTTCACGGTGCCCGTGGAGCACGAGGTGCCGGGTCCGGTCTACCTGCCGGACGTCCGGGTGGCGTGCACGCCGTACCAGGGCGGGCTGCGGGTCGCGGGCACCATGGAGTTCCGCGATCCGGACGCGCCGGGCGTGACCGCCCGCGTGGACGCGGTCGTCGCGTCGGCCCGGCCGCTGCTGCGCGGGGTCCGGTGGGACGAGCGGACCGACGTGTGGGTGGGGCCGCGTCCGGTGACCCCGGACGGGCGGCCGGTGATCGGCGCGGTCCGCGCGCCGAACGTCTACGTCGCGGGCGGGCACGGCATGTGGGGCCTCGCGCACGGCCCGGTCACCGGGCGGTTGCTGGCCGAGCAGGTCACCACCGGCAAGACGCCGGACGCCCTGCGCGAGTTCGACCCGCTGCGGTGACCGCCGTGGACACCACCCGCACCGGATTCACCGGTGGGCTGACCCCGGACGAGCGCGCCGAGCTGACGTGGCTGCGCTCGGAGAACACCTTCCTGCGGGCCCAGCGCGACGTGCTGGTGCGCATCGCCACGGGCTACGCCCACGACATGGACGCGCTGCTGCGGCGGCGCGGGCCGATGTCCCGCTGACCACTCCCCCATGTCCGTGGGGGTCGGAGCCGACAGATCACCCGGCGACCACGGACCCCACCGCCGTCAGGGCGGGCCCCCCGGCCGCCCTGACGGCGCACTTCCCGGAGCACACCATGACCGACTGGCTGACCCCCGAGACCCACGCCCGGCTGCGCGCCGAACTGGCCGAGCTGCTCGCCCTGCCCGCGCCGCGCGCCGACGACGACCTGGTCACGACGACCCGGCGGCAGCGGGAGGTCCGGATTCGCGAGGTCCGCGACCTGCTGGCGCGCGCGGTGGTCGGCGAGGACCCGCCGGACGACGGCGTCGCCGAGCCGGGCATGGTGCTGACCGTGCGCTACGACGACACCGGCGAGGTGGAGACGTTCGTGCTGGGCGTGCGCGACGCCGGGCACGGCGAGGTCGAGGTCTACTCCCCCGGCTCGCCGCTGGGGACGGCGCTGGACGGCGCGCGGCGCGGCGAGCAGCGCACGTACGTGGTGCCGAACGGCGCGACCGTGCGGGTGACGCTGGTCGACGCGGTCCCCTACAGCCGCCGGGTCACCTCCGCCGACGCCCGCTGACCCGGCCGGGCCACCTCCGCCGACCCGGCGGCCGGGTCACGCCCGCTTCCGCCAGCGCCCGCCGAACTCGCCGGGCGCGGGGGGCGGGCCGGGCAGGTCCGGGCCGTCGGTGCGGGCGAGGCCCGCGACCATCATCGCCAGCACCCGGCGGCGCAGCTCGGCGGTCCGCCCCTCGTCCGGCAGGCGGATCGCGGCGCAGCCCTCCAGCACCAGACCGATGTCCTGCACGACGACGTCGGCCCGCAACCGCCCGCCGGCGCGCGCGCGTTCCACGATCTCGTCGGCGAGCCGGCCGGCGCGTTCCGCGTCCGCGCCCAGCTCGGGGGTCGGGGTGAACGTGCCGGCCAGGTGCACGGTCAGCGAGTGCACGTCGGCGTCGACCACCCCGGCCAGGAAGCCGGTGAGCGCGACCCAGCCGTCCGGTTCCGCCAGCGCCGCCTCGGCCTCCGCGAGGTAGCGGCGCAGCCCGTCGTGGCAGAGCGTGCGCAGCAGCTCGTCCTTGCTCGGGTACCGGCGGTAGAGGGCGCTGATCCCGACGCCCGCGCGCTTGGCGACGTCGGCGATCGGCGACCTCGGGTCCTTGAGGAACACCTCGCGCGCGGCGGTGAGGATGGCCTCGTCGTTGTGCGCGGCCTGCTGGCGGCGGCCGGAGAGGCCGGCTTCGGTCGGTGACGGCATGGTGACCAGAATAGCACTGGAACGGATCGTTCCGCTCCGCTATGGTGAAACGGAACAGAACATTCCGTTCTAAAGGAGCCCCGATGACCAGCGCTGCCATCCGCCCGTTCCGCGTCGACGTCCCGCAGACCGACCTGGACGACCTGCACCGCCGGCTCGACGCGACGCGGTGGCCGGACGAGCTGCCGGGGGTCGCGGACGCGTACGGCGTGCCGAGCAGCCGGGTGCGGCGGCTCGCCGAGCGCTGGCGCTCCGGGTTCGACTGGCGCGCGCTGGAGGCCCGCTTGAACGCCCACCCGCAGTTCGTGACCGAGATCGAGGGCGAGGACGTCCACTTCCTGCACGTCCGCTCGTCCCGGGCGGACGCCACCCCGCTGGTGCTCACCCACGGCTGGCCCGGTTCGGTGGTCGAGTACCTGGACGTGATCGGTCCGCTCACCGAACCGGCCGACGACGGCCCGGCGTTCCACCTGGTGATCCCGTCGCTGCCGGGCTTCGGCTTCTCGGGTCCGACGCGCGGCGCCGGCTGGGGCACCCACCGCACCGCCCGCGCGTGGGTCGAGCTGATGGCCCGGCTGGGCTACCGGCGCTACGGCGCGGTCGGCAACGACGGCGGCTCGATGGTGTCCCCCGAGGTCGGCCGGCTCGACCCGGACGGCGTGATCGGCGTGCACGTCACCCAGCTCTTCTCGTTCCCCTCCGGCGACCCGGCCGAGTTCGAGGGCCTGGGCGAAGCCGACCTGGCCGCCCTGAAGCACCTGGAGTGGTTCTACGCCAACAAGTTCTCCTTCAACGCGCTGCACAGCCAGCAGCCGCAGACGCTGGCGTTCGCGCTCGCCGACTCGCCGGTGGGCCTGCTCGGCTGGAATGCGCAGCTATTCGGTGAATCGCTCGACGACGACTTCGTGCTGGCGAACGTGGCGATCTACTGGCTGACCCGCACCGGCGGTTCCGCGATCCGGTTCTACTACGAGGACGCCCACCACACCGACCGCCCGACCGGGCCGACCACGACACCGACCGCGCTGGCCGGGTTCGCCGGGGACTTCCAGTCGATCCGCCGGTTCGCCGAGCGCGACCACGCCGCCATCGTGCGCTGGAACTCCTACGGCACCGACGAGGACGGCAGCGCCAACGACGCGGCGGGCCACTACGCCGCGCACGAGGCGACCGACGTCCTGGTCGGTGACATCCGGGCGTTCTACGCCGAACTGGGCTGACCTCGACCGGCGGCGGGCGTCGGTATCGTGCGGCGGGTGATCACGATCGTGCCGCCCGGTGTCCTGGTCCAGCCCGAGGACGGGCGGCCGGCCCTGGCGTGGTCGTTCCCGGACGGGGTGCGGGCGGTGTCGACGGCGGTGGTCGGCGGCGGGGTCGGGCCGTGCCGCTGGGTGGTCAACGTCGAGGTGGACGACCAGTACCACCGCGACCCCGTGGCGCACGTCACCGCGCTGGCCGGGTCGTGGGGGCTGACCGGCCCGGGGTCGGGGCTGGTGACGGCGGCGGTGGTGGTGGCGGAGTTCGCGACGGGCGTGGACGAAGGCGTCGAGTGCGTCGCCACGGTCGGTCTCAGCCACCCGGTGGTCGCGGCGTCCGCCGCCGGGACCGGGCCTTGGACGCCGGGGACGCCGGGGACGATCAACACCGTGTGCTGGGTGCCGGTCGGGCTGGACGAGGGCGCGCTGGTCAACACGGTGGTCACGGCGACCGAGGCGAAAGCGCAGGCGTTGGCCGACGCGGGCGTGCGCGGCACGGGGACGCCGAGCGACGCGATCGTGGTGTGCTGCCCGGAGGGAGGCGGGGAGCCTTACGGCGGCCCACGGTCGCGGTGGGGGCAGCGGGTGGCGAACGCCGTCTACCGGGCGACCGGGGACGGCGCGCGGCGGTGGTTGGCGAAGAACGGCGTCACGGCGTGATCGAACCGCCGATGCCGGGGCGACCACCGGGGGTCGTGAACCGCAGAGGGTGACGGAGACGGACGGACCGTGGACCGGGCACTGCCGTACGGAGCGGACACGACCGGCACGTTCGGGCTCGGCCCGCACCACGGGCAACTGGCCATTCCGCCCGGCCCGCGAGGGACCGTCGGTGTGGACGAGCGGGTCAGCGGCGGATCAGGCCGCGTGCGGTGGCGGTGGCCACGGCGGCGGTGCGGGAGTCGACGCCCAGCTTCGCGTAGATGTGCACCAGGTGGGACTTCACGGTGGCCAGGGTGAGGTCCAGCCGCTCGGCGACGGCGTGGTTGGACAGCCCCTCGGCGACCAGGGTCAGCACCTCGGCCTCGCGCCGGGTCAGCGCCGTCCCGGGCGTGCGCAGGCGGTTCACCAGGCGGTCGGCGACGGTCGGGGCCAGGGTGGTGCGACCGGCGGCGGCCGTGCGCACGGCGGCGGCCAGCTCCTCCGGCGGGGCGTCCTTGAGCAGGTAGCCGGTCGCGCCCGCCTCGATCGCGGGCAGCGTGTCGGCGTCGGTGTCGTAGGTCGTGACGACCAGGACGCGGGGCGCGTCCGGCCGGGCGCTGATCGCGGCGGTGGCCTGGGAGCCGTTCATGCCCGCGCCGAATTGGAGGTCCATCAGCACGACGTCCACGTCCAGTTCCGCCGCCAGCGCCACGGCCTGCTCGGCGGTCGCCGCCTCGGCCACCACGACCAGGTCCGGTTCGGTCTCCAGCACGGCGCGCAGACCCGCCCGGACCACCGGGTGGTCGTCGGCCAGCAGCAGGCGGATCGGGGTCACGGGCGGGCCTTCCGAGGTCAGGGGCGGGTCTTGCGGGGTCTCGGATGGGTCTTCCGGGCGCACGAGCGGGTCCTTCGAACTCACGGGTGGGCCTCCGGGGTCGGGAGCCGGGCGCGCAGGGTGGTGCCGCGCCCCGGTGCCGAGTCGACGGTGAGCGTGCCGCCGAGCGAGCGCACCCGGGCCGCCGTCGCGGCCAGCCCGAACCCGCCCGAGGCCGGGTCGGGTTCGGGCGGTGCCGCCGGGTCGAAGCCGTCGCCGTCGTCGGCGACCTCCAGCACCACCTCGCCGGCGCGGTAGTCGAGGGTGACCTCCGCCGTGGTGGCGTTGGCGTGGCGGACCGCGTTGGCCAGCGCCGACTGCGCGATCCGCAGCAGCGCCACGTCGTGCGCGGTGGGCAGCGGCACCGGTCGGCCGGCCAGGTGGAAGCGGGTGGTCGGGGTGCCGGTGGCGGCGCACAGGCGGGCCAGCGCGCCGGCGGGCGTGGTGCCGTCGAGGGCGGGCGGGCTGAGCGCGGCCACGAAGCGGCGGGCCTCGGCGAGGTTGTCCACGGCCGCGTGCCGGGCCCGGACGACGTGGCGGGCGGCGTCCTCGGGGCGGTCGGGCAGGATGCGCTCGGCGGCGCGCAGCAGGAGCTGGATGCTGGACAGGCCCTGCGCGAGCGTGTCGTGGATCTCGCGGGCCAGCCGCTCCCGTTCGGCGAGCACGCCGGCGGTGTGCTGGGCCTCGGCCAGGTCGGCGCGGGTGGCGGTGAGCTCCTCGATCAGCCGCCGGCGTTGCTCGCTCTCCCGGTAGAGCACCCGGTAGCCCCAGCCGACGGCGACCGCGACCGCCGCGCCGAGCACCGGTCCGATCACGACGGCCGGGGTGAGGCCCTGGTGCAGGCCGAACGCGGTGACGGCGGCGAGCGCGGTCGCGGCGACGGCCGGCACGCCCGCGCGGCGCGGCAGCAGGTGGAGTTGGAGGAAGTACAGCGGGAACGCCACCCACACCGCGTCGGCGGTCAGCACGAGCAGCGCCACCCACACCGCGCACACGGCGGCGAGCCACCACCCGGCCGACCGGCGCGAGCGGCCGACCCCCGGGACCACCACGCCCGCCGCGTAGACGACGGCCAGCAGCGCCGCGACCACCACCGGTCCGGGTGCGGTCGCCCGGACGGCGGCCAACGTGACGAGGCCGACGACCAGCAGGTGCAGGCACCAGGCCAGCGCGACGCGGGTGTTGTCCATGAGCACCGCCCAGGGTAGGCGAGGTCCCGGGGACCGGCATCAACCGAAAGTTCGACCTCCGCGACCTCCTCGCGACGCGCGGAGTCCGATCCCGCGCGCGATGCCGCGCACCCCCCTGCCGGGCGATGGTGGGAGCACGTCACCGGTGTTCGAGGAGAGGGCGGGATGTTCGTCGGCTGGAGAGACCTCAGGTTCGCCAAGGGGCGCTTCGCGCTCATGGGGGCCGTCATCGTGCTCCTCACCCTGCTGGTGGGGTTGCTGTCCGGGTTGACCGCCGGGTTGGGCAGGCAGAACGTGTCGGGGATCGAGGAGCTGCCGGCGGACCTGATCGCGTTCGGCGCGCCGGAGTCGGGTCCGGAGTCGGGTCCGGAGTCGTCGAGCGCGGAGTCGGTGCCGGCGGTGTCGTTCGCGGACTCCACCGTGACCGAGGAGCAGGTGCGCCGGTGGGCGGCGACGCCGGGCGTGCGGACGGCCGAACCGCTGGGCGTGGCCACGACGAAGGCGTCGGGCGCGCGGAACGCGGCGGTGACCGTGTTCGGGGTCCGGCCCGGGTCGGGGTTGGCACCGGTGGGCGACGACCGCTCGGTCCTGCTGTCCACGGGCGCGGCCGACGCGCTGGGCGCGGGTGCCGGCGACGCGGTCACCCTGGCGGGCCGCACGCTGGTGGTGACCGCCGTGCGCGGGGACTCCTGGTACAGCCACACCCCCGTGGTCTGGGCCACTGTGGACACCTGGCGGCTCGCCGCGCCACCCGACGCCCAGGCCGCCACGGTGATCGCCCTGACCACCACCTCGACCGCCCCGGACCTCACCTCGACCGACGCCGCACTCGGCACGCACACCGTGCCGACCGGCGACGCCCTGGCCGGGATCGGCTCGTACGCGTCGGAGAACGGGTCGCTCCAACTGATGCGCGGGTTCCTGTTCGCCATCTCGGCGCTGGTGATCGGCGCGTTCTTCACCGTGTGGACGATCCAGCGCAGCGGTGACGTCGCGGTGCTGAAGGCCCTCGGCGCGTCCACGGCGGGGCTGCTGCGCGACGCGCTCGGCCAGGCGGTGGTCGTGCTGGCGGGCGGCACGCTGATCGGCACCGGCCTCGCGGTCGCGGCGGGCGCGGCCCTGGCCGGGTCGGCCGTGCCGTTCCTGCTGACCCCCGCGACGGTGCTGCTGCCGGCGGCGGTGACCGTGCTGCTCGGCGCGGCCGGCGCGGCACTGGCCGTGCGCCGGATCACCTCCGTGGACCCGTTGACCGCCCTGGGAGCGACCCGATGAGCCTCGTCCTGCGCGACATCACCCTCACCTACCCGGACGGCGACGGCCGGCTGACCGCGCTCGACCGGGTCGGCCTCGACGTGCCGGCCGGCACCCTGACCGCCGTGGTGGGCCCGTCCGGCTCCGGCAAGTCCAGCCTGCTGGCCGTCGCCGCCACCCTCGTCACGCCGGACGCGGGCACGGTCACCGTCGACGGCGTCACCACCACCGGCCTGGGCCGGGGCGAGCTGGCGGCGCTGCGCCGGCGCGCGATCGGCACGGTGTTCCAACAGCCCAACCTGCTCCCGTCGCTGACCGCCGCCGAGCAGCTCCAGGTGATGGCCCACCTCGACGGCCGGTCCCCCGGCGCGGCGCGACCGCGCGCGGTCGAGCTGCTGGACGCGGTCGGGATGGCGGACCTGGCCGGCCGCCGCCCGCACCAGTTGTCCGGCGGCCAGCGCCAGCGGGTGAACATCGCCCGCGCTCTGATGAACCGGCCGACCGTGCTGCTGGTGGACGAGCCGACCAGCGCGCTCGACCACGAGCGTGGCGCGGCGGTGATCGACCTGATCACGCGCCTCACCCACCGCCAGGCGACGGCCACCGTCCTGGTGACCCACGACCGGGCGCACCTGTCCGCCGTGGACCGCGTGGTGGAGGTCCGGGACGGCCGACTCGTCGACCAGGTCGACGGCTCACCGGCGGAAGGGCCGGCTGCCTCGTCGGGAAGCGCGCGCCGCGTTGGGTCGACCCGGTGAGCCCGTCGGACACCCGGCGCTGGACGCGAGCGACCAGTGGCTGACCTTCAGCACGCGGGTCGGCGCGGCGGGCACCGACGCGGGCCTGCCGAAGCTCGTGCAGGTCCCGGCGCGGCGGCCCCGACCTCCCGAGGTCAGCGCTCCGGCGGCGGCGCGACCACGATCGGCCACGCCTCCTCGGCGAGGGCGTCCTCCAGCGACTCGTCCGGGCCGAGCGCGAACACCGCCGCGCCCGCGCCCGCCCGCGCGAAGACCCGGGGGTCGACCCGGGTCTCCACCCGCAGCACCACCACCGCGTCCGGGTCGGCCGCCGACCGGACCGGGAACAGCCCGGGGTCGACGTCGACCTGCTTGAGCGCGGCCGGGTGGGCGACGACGGCGACGGTGAGCCGGTCACCGGCGAGCGAGGTCTCCGCCCAACCGTCGGTCTGGGAGAGGTACAGGACGCCGTCACCCTCGTAGCAGTAGCTCGACAGGCTGTTGACGGCCCGCTCGCCGAGCGGACCGCCGGGGTCGACGATGACGACCACGACGGGCCTGTCCGGCTGCTCCGGGTCGATCCCGGGACGCACCTGGATCCGAGCCACTGACGACCTCCCCCTCCGGCGGAAAACGGGGTCAGTACAGCACCTCGCGCGGCCGGGCCGCCCAGCGGTCCGGCCGGTGACCACCTGTCACCACCCCCTGCGCGTGACCCACCGGATCGAGTGAGATCGCGCCCTGTGGAGGGACGAGGGGCCGAAATCCGCGCGGCACGCCGGTCCGGCCGGAAACGCTGAGGTCGCACACGGACCGAGAAGGGGTGTTCTGCGATGGTGGCACGGGAACTGGTCGCGGCGGCGGGCGTGACCGCAGTGGTGGCGGCGGTGATGACCGCTGGTCTGGTCACGGCTCCGGCCGCGTCGGCGGCACAGGGCGTGCTGAAGGTGGGGCAGCAGGAGTACCGCGACCCGAGCGGCTGCTACCCCAACACCACGACCCCGCTGATGGTCGAGAACCGCACCGACCGGATCGTGGTCGTCTTCCACGACTCGCACTGCGCCGGTGAGCGCATCGGGTGGATCGCGCCGGGCGGCTTCGTGGTGAGCGAGTTCGGCGGGAGCGTGCACGTCCGCTGACGGCCGGAGCGTCCGCCGACCGGCCCCGCGCCGACCGCCTCGGCGAGCCCGGGGCCGCTCAGTCGAGCACGGCCTCCGACCAGCGGGCCAGGATCTCGGCGGCGGTCTGCTCGGGGGTCTGGTACGAGGTGTCCAGCCACAGGCCCAGGCGCGGGGTCTCCTCGCGCAGCACCCGGTCCAGGGCGCGCACCGTCCACTCGTCGTACGCCCGCTTGGCCCGGCCCCGCTCGCGCACGGCGATCGCGGCCGGTGTCGGCGCGAGCACGACGACCAGCAGCGGGCGGTTGCGGATGCGGTCGACCAGGTAGGGCAGGAACTCGCCGAGCACCACGTCCTGCACCACGGCGGTGAAGCCCGCCTCGAAGTACCCGTCCGCCGTGGCGGCGGCCAGGTCGTGCCGCAACCTCAACTGCCGCAGCGCTTCCCCGGACGGGTCGGGGCCCATCTCCTCGCGCCCGCCGACGACCATGCGCCGGTACACGTCACCGCGGACGTGCGCCGAGCGGGGCAGCGACTCGGCCAGGAGCTGGGCGACCGTGGACTTGCCGGCCGCCTGGATGCCCGTGACGAGCACGACGGCCCGCTCCCCCGTGTCCGCCATCCCCCGATGATCTCCGGTCGGGGCGGACCGCGCGACCCGTTTTCCGGCGCGGCCCACCCCGTCCGGCGTCACTCCTCGCCGCCGCCGTCGTCCTCGAAGAAGTCCTCGGCGACCTCGCCGAGGACCATCCCGCCGACCACGCCGGCCGCCGCGCCCGCGACGACGCCGCCCATGCCCGGACCGCGCCGCCCGTGGTGCCCGTGCTGGTCGTAGCCGTGCTGGTCGTAGCCGTGCTGCTGGTAGCCCTGCTGGTGGCCGAACGCGGAGTGGCCGCCGCGCTCGACGATCTGCGCGAGCCACCCGGTGATCGCCGAGGCCCAGTCGGTGCGCAGGGCGTCCTGGTGGGAGGCGTGGAAGCGGCCGAACGAGTCGCCGCCCGAGCTGAACGCGCCGCCGCGCTTGTCCGCCTCCAGCACCACGACCAGCTCGTGCGGACTGGTGACGAAGGTGAGCTCGACCTGGTTGAGCCGACCCGCGTACTGGGCCGGCGGGAAGAATTCGATCTCCTGGTAGAAGCCCAGTTCCTGGTGCACGCCGTGGATCCGGCCGGCCTCCACGTCCGCGCCGCGGAACTGGAAGCCGAGCTGCCCGAACGCGTCCAGCACGCGGTCCTGCGACGGCAGCGGCGACACCACGACCGGGTCGAGGTCGCCCTTGTCCGGCGCGCCCGCGATGACCAGCTCGGTGCGCAGGCCGACCGTCATGCCGGGGAGCTGGTGCCCGCCGACGGCGGTGATCGGGGTCTCCCACGGGATCGGGACCTGGAACGGCACGGTGAGCGGCTGGTTGGCCGCGACCCGGACGCCGTGGGCCACCGGGACCCGCAGGAACTCCGACTTGCCCGCGAACTCGTGGTCGCCGTGCTCGACCTCGACCCTGGTCACCAGGGAGAGCACGATCTGGTCGACGACGACGTCACCGCTGCCGCCCTGGATGCGCACCTGGCCGGTGATCACCTGGCCGGGCGTGGCGTGCGGCGAGTCGAGCACGGTGTCGACGGACGGGCCGCCGACGCCGAAGGCGCTGAGCATCCGCTTGAACATGGGAAGACTTCCTCCGGGGACTGGGTTGCGAAGCCGCTGGTCCCGCGAGCGCCCGGCCGACGGCGACAGCCGTACCGGTCGGCGCGTCGGGGCACACGTCACACTAGCACGTGCCGCTGTACGGTTCACCGGACGTACCCGGATGGCCGCACCGCGTGAGGTCCGGCGGCTTCCCCGCCGTGCGGCCCGGTCGACCGGCGTGCCTACTGTGGGCCGGTGACCAGCATCCAGGAACGCCTGTACCCGGACCTCCCGTGCTTCGGCTGCGGCCACGCCAACGCCGACGGGCTGAAGCTGCGCAGTTACCCCGGCGACGACGGCGTGGTGACCGCGACGTTCACGCCGTGGCCCGCGCACGACAACGGTCTCGGCTACCTCAACGGCGGCATCATCTGCACGGTGCTGGACTGCCACAGCGCCGCCGCCGTCATGCGGGAGGCCGACGCGCGGGGGTGGCGACCGCTGGGCGACGCCGCCCTGTCCTACGTGACGGCCGGGCTGGACGTCCGCTATCTGCGGCCGTCGCCGCTGCACGAGCCGGTGGAGCTGCGGGCCGTGGTCACCGAGGCGTCCGAGGCGCGGATGACCGTCGACGTGTCCCTGGTGTGGGACGGCAAGATCCGCGCCGAGGCGAGCGCCCTGTGGAAGCGCTGGCGGCCCCGCCCCTGACCCGGCGGCTCAGGTGGCGGGCCGCCAGCCGAGCGCGGGGCCCAGGGCGGTGGCGATGTCGGTCAGGATCTGGACGTAGTCGGCGTGCTCGAACGTGAACGGCAGGGCGAACGCCACCTCGTCCACCTCGCGGAACGCCGCGTGGGCGTGCAGCCGGCCGGCGATCTCCGAGGAGTGCCCGACCAGGTCCGGCGCGAACAGCAACCGCGCCGGCCCCTGCGGGGACGCGGTGCGGGGCAGGCGTTCGCGCGCGTAGTCGTGGTACTTCGCCTTCTGCTCCGCGCTCGCCGTGTCGGTCGGGATCACCACCAGGCCCTGGGAGACGCGGGCCTTCCCGCCGTCCGGGTGGTGCGCGCGGAACGTGCGGATCTGGGAGAGCTGGATCTCCTCGAACCCCGCGTCGCCCTCGGCCTTCACCACGCTGCTGGTCAGGTAGTTCACCCGGTTCTCGCCGGCCCACCGCGCCGAGGCGGTGCTCCCGCCGCCGTACCACATCCGCTCCGCCAGCCCCTCGGCGTGGGGCTGCACCCGGTCGGAGAACACCTCGATGCCCTCGGTGCCGCTGAAGTCCGTCGCGCGCTCGCCGCGCACGAAGCCCAGCAGCCGCCGGACCCGGTCGTGGCCGAAGTCCTGCCGGTCGGCGGTGTCCGGGTAGAGCGCCTCCCGGACCCGGTCGAGGTGCGCCGGCGGGCCGGCGCTGACGCCCGGGTTCAGCCGGCCGCCGGAGAGCAGGTCGACCGTCGCCAGGTCCTCGGCCAGGCGCAGCGGGTTCTCCCAGCCGACCGGGATGACGGCGGTGCCCAGGTGGATGCGGCTGGTCCGCTGGGACGCCGCCGCCAGGACCGCGACGGGGGACGAGATGCCGTGCTGGAGGTGCCGGTGCCGCACCCACGCGCTGTCGAAGCCCAGGTCCTCGCCGAACCGGATGATCTCCAGCGTGGACTCGTGGCCGGGGCGCGGGTCCCGGGGGTCGAACAGCCCGATGGTGAGGAAACCCAGCTTCCGCAGCGGTTCGTCGGGCAGCGGCACGGCACTCCTCCAGCGGTCCGCGGCGCGGGTCCGGTGACCGCGCGCCGACGTGCCCGATCCTCCCAGCCGGTGCCGCGCGCCGGTCGGGAGTTCCACCAGGTGGGCGGTTCCCGGTTCAGCCCGCGAGCCACTCCCGCCGGCGTCCGCCGGCAGCGCGGGGATCGGCTCGACGCCGAGACCGGGCTTGATGTCGACCACCTGGCACGCGCCCGGACTGATCGCGTCGGCGGCGGGCAGGCCGTTCAGCGCGGGCACCGGGTAGCGGCGCAGCACGTCCAGCACGCCCTCCAGGTACTCCGACGACGCGGTGACGTCCCAGCCGACCAGCAGCCGGTCGGAGGCGTCGCCGCCGCGCCCGCCGCCGGCGAGGTCGGCGTCGGCCACGGTGGGCAGCCGCTCCCGGCTGCCCACCGGCCAGATCGTGTCGTGGTGGCCGAGCACGAGCACGCGGCGCGGCCCGTGACCCGGCCGCCACCGCACGCGCGGGACGCCGTCGCGGGTGACGACCTCGCCGCGCACCCCGAAGTACGCCGCGCCGATCGTCGCCACCAGCCGCAGCGCGTGGTCGATCAGCGGCTTCAGCCGATCGCGGGCGGCGTCCCGGCAGTTCCCCGGTCGACGCGCTTGAACAGCCGGAACATGTACAGGTAGTCGTCCTCCCCGTCCACCACGTGGGTGAACTCGGTCAGCGCGCCCTCCATGTCCACGATGAACCGGCCCTTGCCGGACGGCGTGACCTCCCGGCGCGGCTCGGGCGCGTCGGTGATGTCGGGGACCTTGGTCTCCAGGTCCATGAAGTACCGGCCGTCGTCGTCGCGGGTCAGCGTCTGGCGCATCGCGACCGTCTCGTACACGCCGAGCAGGTCGTCGATGTCCGCGCCCTCCGCCACGACGGGCTTGGGCGCGGTGAGGCCGAGGTCGGCCCCGATCAGCGCCTGCAACTCGTCGACCAGGCCCAGTCCCCGGTCGGCGTTGGTCAGCACGCAGATCGCCACGCCGAGCTCGGGGAACGTGGTCAGCCGCGCGACCTGCCCGATGGTGTGGCCGCCGTGCTGCGACGCGGTCACCGGGTCGCCGCCGGCGCGGTCCCAGTCGGTCAGGAGCCAGCCCAGCCCCCAGCCCTGGTCCACTGTGGACACTGACGACAGGTCGACCTGCCGGGTGCGCATGGACCGCGCGGACTCGGCGGACAGCACCCGCTCGCCGTTGAGGCCGAGGCCGTCGCGCAGGTGCATCGCGCCGAACCGGAGCAGGGCGTCCGCCGTGCCGGTGATCAGGCCGGCGGGCCCGACCGAGCGCGGCAGCATCCACACCTTGGCGGGCACGACCTGGTGGTCGGCGTCCCGGTCGGGGTTGTCCTGGTGCCCCACGGCGGTGCGGAACAGCGGCGCGTCCTTGGCCCGGGTGATCACCCGGGTCAACCCCAGCGGCTCGCGGATGTGCTTCGCGACCGCCTCGTCCCACGTCGTGCCGCGCAGCACCTCGACGATCCGCCCGGCCAGCACGAACCCGGCGTTGCAGTAGCTCAGCGGGCCGTCCGGCCGGGTGTAGGGGTGCGTGTCGGCGAGCGCGGCCACGTACTTCTCGACGCAGTCGTCGCCGTCGCCGGTGTCCAGGAAGATGTCGCCGTCGATGCCGCTGGTGTGCGTGACGAGCTGCCGGACGGTGACCTTCGGAGCGTGCTCGGGGTCGGCCAGCCGGAAGTCCGGCAGGATCTCCACGACCGGCGTGTCCAGGGTCAGCAGGCCCTCGTCCACGAGCTGCATGACCAGCGTCGTGGTCCACACCTTGCTGATCGAGCCGTACTGGAAGAGCGTGTCCTCGGTGACGGTCACGCCGGTGTCCAGGCTGGTGACCCCCGAGACGAGGACCCGGATGTCGGCGTTGCCCTCGGCGTCGAGTTGCAGCACGCCGACCTGGACGCCCGGCACGTGGTGCTCGGTGGCGAGGACGTCCAGGCGTTCCTGCCACTCGGCGGACGCGAGGAGTTCGGTGTTCATCAGTGCCCTCTCGGTGGGGGTTCGGGAGACGCGGAGCCGGGTCGGGAGTTCGGGCGGGTGGACCACGGGCGGCGGACACACCTCCGGCTCGCCGGACGTGAACGACAGCGCCTCCCCGCCGTCGCCGCCGGTGAGGACGTCCGCCACCGACTTGACGTCGGTCGCCTGGACGAGCGCCTGGCGCACGGCGGTGGGCCGGGTGGTGGCGTCGCCGACCACGGTCAGCTCGTACGGTCCGGTGCCGTTGGACTTCGCGGTGAGCGGGGTGCCAGCCGCGCGCTTGACGCCCTCGCGGACGGTGAACGTCGTGGCGGTGGTGGAGATCTCCCCCTTCTCGGCCGGCCACGGCCGGGCCTCGCCGTCCTGGTCGAAGGTCACCAGAAGTTCTTCCTGTTGTAGCCGAACGCGATGACCTGGCGGCTGGAGTTTCGGCGGTGCGGTGCGGGAACAGCGCGCCGTCGACCACGGGGGCACCGGAGCCGCCGGGAGAGTCCCCGGACGAGCCGCACCAGGTGGCGCGCCAACGGGTGCCGAACCGCGTCGGGGCCCGCTCCCCCGGTGGGGCGTCGAGGGTCGGGGTGGCCATGCGGCCATCCTGCTTGTGCGACCCGGATCGCTTCGCCGGACGATCCGACCGGACTTCCCCGGCCGACTGGGGGAATCCGACAAGACCGGCGCTCAACCGGTGCGCCGGAACAGCCGCCCGGCGAACACGTGGTCGACACCGTCGTGGGTGAGCAGCGCGAACTCCCGGGTCGCCCCGTTGAGCTCGAACTCGAAGCGGTCGCGCGCCAACGGGGTCACCGCGCACGGCGCGGGGCCGCCGCCGGACGCCTTGTCGGTGATCCGCAGGACCAGTCCGCCCTCCTGCACCGTCAGCGCGCAGCGCAGGGAGGGGGTCTCGTAGACGCCCGCCACGGCGGCGAGGTCGACCTGGGCCGCCTCCGGGTCCGCCGCCGGCCGGGGCCGGGTGAGGCCCAGGTCCGCGCCGACCAGGTCCACCAGCTCGTCGGTCAGCGCCGGTCCGTACTCGGAGTTGGTCAGCACGCACACCGCCACGCCCAGCTCCGGGAACGAGTGCAGCGCGGCGAGCTGGCCGCTGGTGCTGCCGTTGTGCTCCACGGCCACCGCCGCGCCCCAGTCCGACAGCGTCCAGCCCAGCCCCCACCCGATCCGGGTGGACAGCAGCCCGGACAGGTCGACCTGCACCGAGCGCATCAGCCGGGCCGACTCGGCGGACAGCACCCGCTCGCCGTTGAGCCCGACGCCGTCGCGCAGGTGGGCGGCGGTGAACCGGAGCAGGTCCGCCGAGTCGCCGGTGATCAGCCCGGCCGGGCCGAGCGAGCGGGGTAGCTGCCAGTTCGGCGTGGGCATCAGCTCGCCGGTCTCCGGGTGGCGCAGGTGGCCGATCGCGGTGCGGAACAGCGGCGCGTCCCTGGTCAGCGTGATCACCCGGGACAGCTCCAGCGGCGCGCAGATCCGCTCGGCCAGCACCGCGTTCCACGTCGTGCCGCGCAGCACCTCGACGATCCGCCCGGCGACGCAGAACCCGGAGTTGCTGTAGCTCAGCGGCCCGCCCGCGCCGGTCACGGCCGCCGCGTCGGCGAGCGAGGCGACGTAGCCCTCCAGGCAGCCGTCGTCGTCCCCGGTGTCGGTGAACAGGTCGCCGTCGATGCCGCTGGTGTGGGTGAGCAGGTGCCGGACGGTGATCGCCGGGCCGTGCTCCGGGTCGGCCAGCCGGAAGTCCGGCAGGACGTCCACGACCTTCGCGTCCAGCGTGAGCAGGCCCTCGTCGACGAGTTGGAGCACCAGCGTGGTGATCCACACCTTGGTGATCGAGCCGTAGTGGAACAGGGTGTGCGGGGTGACCTCGACGCCGGTGGCCAGCCCGGCGAGCCCGGCGGCCAGCACCCGCACCCCGCCGTCCGGCGTCAGCAGGCCCACCTGGAACCCGGGCACCCGGTGGCGGGCCGCGAGGTCGTCCAGCCGGGCCTGCCACCGGTCGCCGGCGAGCAGGTCGGGGTCCACGTCCACCATGCGGGGTTCCTCTCGGGCGAGGGCGGCCGACCGGGGTGCCGGCCTCCCGTGAGCGGGGTCATCGGGGGGGATCGCACCACCACGACCCCGGCACCGGACGGCGTGCCGGTCGTGGACGTCGCGGGCCTGCTGCTCGGCTACGCGCCGGTCTGCACCCACGTGCGGGAACTGGTCGGGGCCAACCCGGACACGCCGGTGGACGGGTCCTCCGAGGTGGTCCGGGCGGCGGTCGAGACCGGCGCGGCGATGCACCACCGCCACGTCGACAACACGTCCCGGCGGCACGTGGGCCGGGTGCTCCGCCTGCTGGAGAAGACCCGTGCCGAGGGGTCGCGGGTCACCGTGGAGGTCTGCCCGTACGGCGCGGGCGGCACCGGCATCGGCGCGTTCTTCCTCGCGTCCGAACGGCTGGCCGCGTGGGACCTCGTGCCCAGGGACCTCGTACCCAGCGACCTCGTGCCCAGCGACATCGTGCTGGTGGCGACCGGCGAGCGGGTCGCCGACCTCGGCCGGCTGCGGGAGCTGCGGGAGGCCGTCCCCGGCGCGCTGTGCGTGGTGTCCTTCGTGGACGAGGAGAACCCCGCCGACGCGGCGGTGCCGCACCGCGCGCCGGCGTTCCCGGACGCGATCGTGGCCGGCGACGCGATGCCGATCCGGTGGCCGGACGGCACCCGCGACTGTCGCGAGTGGCCGTTGCCGCCGCTGGGCCGCACCCACCCGCGCACGGCGGGGACGTTCGCCAAGTCGTTGCGCCTGATGGTCCGCGAGACCGGCGCGTGGACGTGGTCGGAGGCGTTCCGGCGGTGCTCCTGGCTGCCCGCCCGGGTGCTCGACCCGATCGCGCCGGGCGCGGCGGCCAAGGGCCACCTCGGCGTGGGCGCGGACGTCGTGGTGCGCGACGGGGGCGTCCGGGTCGCCGCCCTCCCGGGCCGCCCGCCGCGCGGCGAGCCCGCGCAGCACGCGCGCGGGCGGCGTTCCGGTCGGTGGACCGGAACGCCGCCCGCCGCCGTCAGCGGACGTGGACGCTCCGGCCCTCGGCGGTGGCGCGGTCGTCGCCCACCCCGTCCGGTCGGATGACCTGCACGACGTCGCCTTCGCAGTCGCGGTCGTCGTAGACGAACACCTTCTGGTCCGTCCAGTTCCGGATCTCCTCGTGGCCGTAGAGGTCGTAGCAGCCCCGGGGGTCCTCGACGGCCTCGCCGGAGAGCAGGAGCACGCCCTCGGCGGCCGAGGCCGGCACGGCGGTGATCGTCAGGGCGAGGGCTCCGGTGGCCGCCAGGACACCGATCCGGGCGGTGAGACGTCGAGTCATGTGGTGCCATCCCTCATTCTGCTGGGCGGTGGACCGGTCCACCGTGGACCACGACCACCGCCCCCGGCGGGTCAGCACGCCGGGAAGACACCCGACCGGATGGGCTGAACACGGAGCGTAGGGCGGCTACCCGGGGTCGACGGCCGGGGTGGTCGAGTCGACGCCCTTGATCCGGCCCGCGCGGAACGCCTCCACGAACAGCCGGTGGTCCTCGCGGGTGGTCTCGGCGTAGCGCAGGCCGAAGTCCACCACGGACTCGACGAAATCGTCCTCCCGCTCCCCGATCACGTGCGCGATCGCCTCCTCCACCTGGAAGTCGACCAGGGTCTGGTCGGAGTCCGAGTCCGACACGCAGTGCATCTTGGCGGTCGCCCGCCCGAGGTGCTCCAGCACCGGCAGCATGTCCGCCGGCTCGGTCAGGTCCGACCAGTCCAGGTCGGACTCGTACGGCGACAGCTCGGCCACCACGTACCCGACGCCGTCGATGCCGGTGTACCCCAGCCACGGGTCGGCGTGCGCCTGCAACGCCCGCTGCGACACCGCCGTGCGGTGGCCGTGGTGGGTGAAGTACTCGCGGATGCGCTCGTCGGGCACGATCCGGCTGGGCGCGGCCACGTTCGCCTGCTTCATGGACAGCACCACGTCGTTCTCCAGCGCCTGGGTGCGGCCCTCCACGAGCACGTTGTACGCGGACAGCCCGGCCGACCCGATGCCGAAGCCGAAGCGCCCCACCACGTCCTTCACCGCGTAGCTCAGGCTGCTGGAGGCCCGCTTGCCGCTCGGGATGGTGTCGAGGTACGCCTCGAACGCCGCCAGGACCCGCGCGCGCTCGGCGTCGTCCAGCTCGCGGATGCCCTCGCGGTCGCGGCGGAACCGGCGCTCGTAGTCGACCACCACGGTCTTCTCGTCGAGCAGCTCGACGCGGGTCGCCAGCCGGGCGCGCAGCAGCACCTGGCGCAGCACGCCGTCCGTGCTGTCCAGGCGCAGGCTGAACAGCTCGTCACCGGGGTGCTCGGCGAACGCCCGCACCTGCCGGACGTACGCGGCGACGTAGGCGCGCACGAGTTCGGCGATCGTGCGGTCGGGCAGCGCCTTGCGCCAGCCGAGCAGCGCCAGGCTCGCCGCGAACCGCCGGACGTCCCAGGTGAAGGACCCGAGGTAGGCCTCGTCGAAGTCGTTGACGTCGAACACCAGCGCGCCCGCCGCGTCCATGTAGGTGCCGAAGTTCTGGGCGTGCAGGTCGCCCTGGATCCACACCCGGCCGGTGCGCTCGTCGGCCCACTCGTCGGGCTCCTCCCGCATGTCGGCGTAGAACAGGCAGGCGCTGCCCCGGTAGAAGGCGAACGGCTCGGCCGCCATCTTGCGGAACTTGTGCCGGAACGCGGCCGGATCGGCCGCCATCAGGTCCGCGAACGCGTCCTGGAGAACGGCCACGATGCGGTCGCCGCGGTCAGTCACGACGGTGCTCCTCTCGACGGCCGGACGGTAGTCCACGCGGGGCCGCTCCGGCACCTGCCCGCGCACCCGTTCGCCGACCGTTCGGCGGGCCGCCCGCCGCACTCCGCTCCCCCGACCGGCCCCACCGGGGTTCGCACGTCCGGTTCATCCCGAATTCGACCGGCGTTCACCCCTCCGGCTACCCCCGGGAAGAACCCGCCGTGGACAGGAGGCACCCGTTGAGCGAGACCGCCGACCCGCACCCCGCAGAGCCGTTAGCCGACCACCCCGCAGCGCCGCCGGCCGACCGCCACCCCGCACACACGTACTCCGCAGACCCGCACTCCGCAGACCCCGCAGACGACGACCTCGCCGTCGTGGACAACCGCCTGATCGACCGCTACCCCGCCGTCCCCGCCGAGCTGATCCGCCGCCTGCGCCGCGAGGAGTCGAACCGCCTGGCGGGCGCGCGGATCACCTCGTTCCTGGCCGTCCTGGTCGAACGCGCCACCCGGCAGCGGCTGGCCGATCCGGGCTGAGCGGGACGCGGCCACCCGGTCGGTGCCGGGTGGCCGCCCCGGGTCCGGGCTCAGTCGATGTCGTAGGCGAGGTTCGGGCGCAACCAGCGCTCGACCTCCGCGACCGTGCTGCCCAACCGCTTCGCGTAGTCCACGACCTGGTCGCGCCCGATCCGCCCGACGCTGAAGTACCGCGACGCCGGGTTCGCGAAGATCAGCCCGCTGACCGCCGCCGCCGGCGTCATCGCGAACGACTCGGTCAGCGCCAGCCCGGCCCGCTCCGCGTCGAGCAGGTCGAACAGCGGCTGCTTGAGGCTGTGGTCCGGGCTCGCCGGGTAGCCCATGGCGGGCCGGATGCCGCGGAACCGCTCCGCGTGCAGGTCCGCCAGCGCGGGCTCCGAACCGGGCTCGAACCACATCCGCCGCGCCTCCAGGTGGATGTGCTCGGCGAACGCCTCGGCCAGCCGGTCGGCCAGCGCCTTGGTCATGATCGACCGGTAGTCGTCCTGCTCGGCCTCGTACTTCGCGGCCAGCACCTCCGCGCCGTGCACGGCCACCGCGAACGCGCCCAGGTGGTCGCCCTCGGGCGCGACGTAGTCCGCCAGGCTCCGGTTGGGGCGGCTCTGCGGCTTCGTCGTCTGCTGGCGCAGCATCGGCAGCCGCACCCGGTCGTCGACCAGCAGGTCGTCGCCGTCGGAGCGGGTCGGCCAGAAGCCGAGCAGCCCGCGCGCCTGGAACCCCCCGGTCGCCAGGATCTCGTCCAGCAGGGCGTTGCCGTCGTCGAACAGCTCGCGGGCCACCGGCTCGTCCAGGATCGCCGGGTACTTCCCCTTGACCTCCCAGGCCAGGAAGAAGAACTGCCAGTCGATCATCGCCCGCAGCACGCCCAGGTCCGGCTCGAACAGCCGCACGCCGGTGAACTCCGGCACCGGCAGGTCGGTGAAGTCGACGACCTCGCGGTTCTCCCGGGCCTTCTGGAAGGTCAGCAGCGGGACGCTGCGGCGCTCCTCGTGCTGCTTGCGCAACCGGTCCTGCTCGATGTGGTTGCGCGCGGTGAGCCCCTCGGCCCGGTCGGAGTCGAGCAGCTCGGAGACCACGCCGACCACCCGCGAGGCGTCCTGGACGTGCACGGTCGCGCCCTCGTAGGCGGGGGCGACGCGGACCGCGGTGTGCTGGCGGGACGTCGTCGCGCCACCGATCAGCAGCGGCAGCTTCACGCCCCGGCGCTGCATGTCCGAGGCCACCGCGACCATCTCGTCCAGCGACGGCGTGATCAGCCCGGACAGGCCGATCGCGTCCGCGCCCTCGGCCACCGCCGTGTCGATGATGACCGACGACGGCACCATCACGCCGAGGTCGATCACCTCGTAGTTGTTGCAGCCCAGGACCACGCCGACGATGTTCTTGCCGATGTCGTGGACGTCGCCCTTCACCGTGGCCATGACGATCTTGCCGGGACCGCGCCGGGCGTCGACCCGGCCCTCCAGCCGGGCCTTCTCCTTCTCCGCCTCCATGTAGGGCTCCAGGTAGGCCACCGAGCGCTTCATCACCCGCGCGCTCTTGACCACCTGCGGCAGGAACATCTTGCCCGCGCCGAACAGGTCGCCGACCACCTTCATGCCGTCCATCAGCGGACCCTCGATGACCTCCAGGGGCCGGGCGCACTTCTGCCGGGCCTCCTCGGTGTCGTCCTCGATGTAGTCCACGATGCCGTGCACCAGGGCGTGCGACAGCCGCTGCTCGACCGACGCCTCCCGCCACGACAGGTCCGCGACCCGCTTGGTGCCCGCGCCCTTGACCGTCTCGGCGTGCGCGACCAGCCGGTCGGTGGCGTCCGGGCGGCGGTCGAACAGGACGTCTTCGACCAGTTCCAGCAGGTCCTTCGGGATGTCCTCGTAGACGGCGAGCTGACCCGCGTTCACGATGCCCATGTCCAGGCCCGCGCGCACCGCGTGCAGCAGGAACGACGAGTGCATCGCCTCGCGGATGATGTCGTTGCCCCGGAAGGAGAACGACAGGTTCGAGATGCCGCCGCTGATCCGGACGCCCGGACACTTCTCCTTGATCAGCGGCAGGGCGTCGATGAACGCCTTGGCGTAGCCGTCGTGCTCGGCGATGCCGGTCGCCACGGCCAGCACGTTCGGGTCGAAGATGATGTCCTCGGGCGGGAACCCGACCTCGTCCACCAGCAGCCGGTAGGCCCGCGAGCAGATCGAGACCTTGCGCTCGGTGGTGTCGGCCTGGCCCTGCTCGTCGAACGCCATGACCACGACGCCCGCGCCGTGGTCGCGGATGGCGCGGGCCTGCGCCAGGAAGGGCTCCTCGCCCTCCTTGAGGCTGATCGAGTTGACCACGCCCTTGCCCTGCACGCACTTCAGCCCGGCTTCGAGCACGCTCCACCGGGAACTGTCGATCATGATCGGGATGCGCGCGACCTCGGGTTCGGTGGCGATGAGGTTGAGGAAGGTCGTCATCGCCTCCTCGCTGTCGAGCAGGTCGGCGTCCATGTTGACGTCCAGCAGGTTCGCCCCGCCGCGCACCTGCTCCAGCGCGACGGCCACCGCGCCCTGGTGGTCGTCGCCCTCGATCAGCCGGCGGAACCGCTTGGAACCGGTCACGTTGGTGCGCTCGCCGATCATCACGAATCCGGTGTCCGGACCGATCGTGAACGGCTCCAGGCCGCTGAACGAGGTGGCCCGGACCGGTCCGGCCGGCTCCCGGCCGGGCGCGAGGCCCTTGACCGCCTCGGCGATGCGGGCGATGTGCGCGGGGGTGGTGCCGCAGCACCCGCCGACCACGTTCACGATGCCGGAGCCGGCGAACTCGCCGAGCAGCTCGGCGGTCTCGTCCGGCGTCTGGTCGTAGCCGCCGAACGCGTTGGGCAGGCCCGCGTTGGGGTGGGCCGCGGTGTAGGTGGGGGCGATCCGGGCGAGCTCGGCGACGTGCGGGCGCATCTCGGCCGCGCCCAGCGCGCAGTTCACGCCCACCACGAGCGGGTCGGCGTGCTCGATGGACCGCCAGAACGCCTCGACGGTCTGCCCGGACAGCGTCCGGCCGCTGAGGTCGACGATGGTGACCGAGACCCACACCGGCAGGTGCGGCGCGACCTCGCGGGCGGCAGACAGGGCGGCCTTGGCGTTGAGGGTGTCGAAGATGGTCTCGATCAGCAGCAGGTCGACGCCGCCCTCGTCCAGCGCCGCGATCTGCTCCGCGTAAGACGCCTTGACCTGGTCGAACGTCACCGCGCGGTACGCCGGGTCCTCGACCCGGGGCGACAGCGACAGGGTGACGTTGAGCGGGCCGACCGAGCCCGCGACGAACCGGTCGCCGAACTCGTCGGCCGCCTGCCGGGCCAGCTTCGCGCCCGCCACGTTCATCTCGCGGACCAGCGACTCCAGCCCGTAGTCGGCCTGGCCGATGCCGGTCGCGGTGAAGGTGTTGGTGGTGGTGATGTCCGCGCCCGCCGCCAGGTACTGCCGGTGGACGTCCAGGACCACGTCGGGGCGGGTGATGTTGAGCAGGTCGGGGTCGCCGGTGACGTCCTTGTGGTGGCCGTCGAGGAAGTCGCCCCGGTAGTCCTCGGGGGTCAGGCCGGCCCCCTGGAGCATCGTCCCCCACGCGCCGTCGAGCACGGCCACGCGCTGGTCCATGAGCTGCCGCAGGGCGTCGATCTTCGCCGTTCCAGTCATCCGGACACCTCCCATTGACATGGAAGGCGCCCTTGTCCGGTGGTGACCGGGGCGAGCGTGGCGGATTCCCATCCGTTGCAGCGCCTCTCGCTCCCAGGGTCCCCATCATACCCAAAGATCAACTTCTCACCGCCCGCACCGGCCGCCGGGTTCCACCATGTGGACCGATCGCGCCACGTCGCGCCCACCTCGACCAACACCGCCGACACCGCCCCGACCGGGGGCGACGGCACCGCCGACCCCTGGCCGACACCCCGCCCCGGACGTACCCGGCGTGAAAATTTCCGGCGAACGGCGTCACCTCGCGGAAAAACGGAGATCGACCGCCGTCGAGGTCGGATGAAGTGCTGTTCCCCGCCTGCGGTCACCCGATGGTGTCCTGTTGGTCGATCGCCCAGCCGTCGCCGACGCGGACCAGGGTGTAGACGTTCAGCTCGGACGTGCTGGTTCCGTCGCGGTAGAGGTACGTCACGCGCGCGGTGACCCGGTCCCCCTCCACCCGCACCTCGGAGAGCGGCGCGGACCGCATCCGCGACCAGAACGCCTGGTACGCCGCCAGGCTCGGGGCACGGACGGCCTTGAACCGGTCGGTCAGCCGCCCGTAGGCGGTCGTCAGGTCGCCGGGCAGCAACGCGTAGTAGTCGGTCAGCGCCTGGTCCGGCCCGGCCTGCTGGGGCGGGACGGTGGTGGTGGTGGGCGGTGCGGTCGTGGTCTGCCCGGTCGGCTGACCGCTGGTCGCACCGGTGGGCGGGTCCTGCGGCGAACCGGTCGGCTCCGGCCCGGTCTGGTCCCCGCCGGTCTGCCCCTGGTCGGCGGGCGGCACGGGAGCCGTGGTCGTCGTGGTGTCGCCGGCCCCCTGGTCGGGTAGCTGTCCGAACCTGGTGAACACCACCACCAGCAGCACCCCGAGCACCACCACGAGGCCGGCGGCGATCAACGCCATCCGCCGCCTGCCCCGGTCGGGGTCCTCCTCCGGGGCCGCTGTCCCCGACGCGGGCTCCACCGGCTCCACCGGCTTGGTCGGCTCGGACGTGGTCGCGGCGGGCACGGGCTCCGGAGACGCCGGGGGGACGTCCTCGACCGGAGCCGCTGTCGCGGGCGGCGGGACGGGCGGCGGGACGGGCGCTGCCGGGAGGTCGACCGCCGGCTCGTCCCGGACGGTCTCGGCCGCCGCGTCGGTCACCGCCTCGACGGACAGCTCGGTGGCCGCCTCGGCGGCGGTGTCGTCGGGCGTCCCGGTCGGCGTCCCGGTCGGCGTCTTGGCGGGCGGGTCGGCGGGCGGGTCCGGGGGAGCGTCGGCCGGCGTTCCGACGACCGGGCGTTCGATGGGCGAGCTCTCGGCGGACGCGCTGCCGGCTGGCGGGTCGAGCACCGGCAGCACGATCCGGGTCGCGGCGGCGAAGGGCAGCGCCTCGGCCAGCACGGTGGCCGGCTCGGCGGACCCCTCGGCGAGCATCCGCACCGCCTCGGCCATGGTGGGCCGGTTCTCCGGGTCCGGGTCGAGCAGCCGGGTGAGGACCGGTTCCAGCGGTCCGGCGTTCTCCGGCGGCGCGTACTTGCCCTCGGCGGCCCGGTGCAGCAGCAGGATCGGGTTGCCGTCCAGCCCGAACGGCGGCGTGCCCTCCAGCGCCGCGTACAGCGTCGCGCCGACCCCGAACACGTCGGACGGGAAGCCCGGCTCCGCACCCAGCGCGACCTCCGGCGCGAGGTAGGCGGGCGTGCCGACGAGCATCCCGGACGCGGTGAGCGTGCCCTCGCCGGCGACCCGCGAGGTGCCGAAGTCGGTCACCTTGACCGTGCCGAACTCGGTCACCAGCACGTTGCCGGGCTTGACGTCGCGGTGGATCACCCCGGCGTCGTGCGCGGAGGAGAGGCCGGCCGCGAGCTGCTGCCCGATCCGGCGCACCTCGTCGAACGGCAGCGTGCCCCGGTCCGCCAGCACCGTCGCCAGGCTGCGGGACGGCAGGTACTCCATGACCAGCCACGGCCGGCCGTCGTCCTCGACCACGTCGTAGAGCGCGATCACGTTGGCGTGCTGGAGCCGCGCCGCGATCCGGCCCTCGCGCACCACCCGTTTGGCCGAGTCCGCGTCGAAACCGCTGCGGTTCAGCAGTTCCTTGACCGCCACGATCCGCCGCAGGCGGGTGTCCTCGGCCCGCCACACGACACCCATGCCACCCGCGCCGATCCGGGCCGTCAGCCGGTACCGGCCCGCGATGGTGCGCTCCTCCACCACAGCTCCCATTCCCACGGTGCGCGTCGGGTACCGATGACCCGATCCAGCGACCCACGAACGTGTGTACCCGACCACGATGCCGGCCCGGTGTCACGCGATCGGCGAGCACCCGGTGGTGTGTCGCGCCGGGCTGCCCCGGCCGGGTCACCCGGAAACCCCGCGAAAATGCGTTCTTGATATCGAAAAATGGACCGTGGTTAGCCTTACCTAATCATTCCCGTGTTGCGACCCGGTAATGCCGGTGGCAATGTTCGGGACACCGAACCGGCATGAGGAGCAACCATGACCACCACCGAAATGCCCGAGGTCAGCTCGTGCACCGTCGCGGGCTGTTCGTACAACCACGACGGTTGCCACGCCTTCGCGATCACGGTCAGCGGCATGAACGGCACGGCGGACTGCGGCACCTTCGTCCCACTGTCCACCAAGGGCGGCCTGCCCAAGGTCGTCGCCCAGGTCGGAGCGTGTTCGCGCACCGACTGCACGTACAACGCCAACCTGGAGTGCACCGCCTCGGGCGTGCGGATCGGACCGGGTCAGGGCGACCACGCGGCGAACTGCCTGACCTACACCCACGCCTGACCCGCGCACGCGCGGAAAGGCCGGATCGCGGGGGCGCACCACCGCCCTCGCGATTCAGCGGGGACCCGGGAGATCACTCCCGAGCACCCGGCGATCACCACTCCGGCGCGTTTTCCCAGCGGGCCGCGCCGGCTTTGCGCGCCACCTCCCGCGCCTGCCGGGAATGCGTCGCGGCGTCGTCCGGCCGGCCCAGCGCGCCGGCCAGTCGGCCGAGCAGCCCGGCCACCGGGCCGAGCGTGAGCAACCCGCTGCCCGCCCCGGCCAGCTCGCCGGCCGCCGGCCGCAGCGCGGTGTAGACCTCGCCCATCAGGTCGCGGTCGCCGAGCCCGAGCGCGACCACCCCGGTCAGCCACGTCCGCGCCTCGTAGAGCAGGTCGCGCGGCGAGTCCCGCACGGCGGCGCGCGCCTCGGCGGGCCGGCCCGCGTCGAGCAGGCCGAGCGCGAGCGCCCACGGCCGGTAGGGGCCCCAGTCCTCGGCGAGGTCGACCCGGACCGGACTGCCCGCCTGGATTCCGTGGCACAGCAGGGCGAACGGCCGGATGCCCGCCTCCAGCCCGGCCATCCCGGTGCCGTCCAGCCGGTCGGCGGCGGCGCGGTACGCGGCCCGCGCGTCGGCGTCGCGACCGGCGACGGACGCGCGCAGCGCGGCGTACCACCCGGTGAAGACGCCGACCAGCGGCAGCTCGTGGTGCTCGGCGAGGCGGTCGACGGCCGCCGCGTGCTCGTCGGCCGCGGTGAACTCGCCGAGCGCCGAGTGCGCTTGCAGCAGCACGAGGTGGGCCAGCACCTCGAACGCCACCAGACCGTGCCGGGTGGACACCGCGAGCAGGTCGCGCCCGACCCGGACGCGCTCGGGGGCGAGGCCCGCGCGGGTGAAGGACTGCATGAACCGGCCGTTGAGCGCGAACGCGAGCAGCGCCGGGTCGTCCAGCCAGCGGGCGATCCCCTCGGCCTCGCGGGCCGCCTCCCCGCCACGGCCGCCGGCCGCGCCGCGCAGTTCCAGCGCGAGGGTGGCGAGCAGCCGGGCGCGCTCGGCGAGCCGGTCCGGGGCGAGCGCGGCCAGCGTCCGCTCGGCGACCGCCACCACCTGGTCGGCCAGCTCCTGGTCGTCGTTGCCGGTCCAGATCGCGGGCACGTCGAACGACCCGAGCACGGCGGCGGTCAGCTCCGGGTCGTCGATCTCCTCGGCGGCGGTCAACGCCTCGGCCCGCAGCCGGCGGGCGGCGGCCAGCTCCCCCGTCACGGCCAGCGCCCGCACGTGCCCCATCACCACGGCCAACCGCGCCCGGGTGCCCCGCGTCGGTGAACTGCCGTGGGACGTGCCTGCGGCACCCCGCGCCGGGTGGCCGGGAGACCCCGCCGAACCCGGGCCGCGCTGGGCGCGGTCGTGCGCGGCGAGGGCGTCCCGCCACCACCGGACGGCCTCGTGCGGCGCGAACCGGCGTTCGGCGCGTTCGGCCGCCGCACGGGCGTAGTGCGCCGCTTTCTCCGCCGTGGCTCGGCTTTCCGCGCGCACGTAGTGGTGCGCGATGGTCTCCACGTCGTCGGCCCGGTCCCGGGTCACGGCCTCCGCGACGGCGGCGTGCCAGCGCGAGCGGCGCGACGCGGGGATGTCGGCGTACAGCGTGTCGCGCACCAGGTCGTGCGAGAACCGCACCACGTCCGGCCCGCGTTCGGTGAGGAAACCCGACGCCCGCGCGGATTCCACCGCGTCGAGCACCACGTCTTCCGCGCCCACCAGCGCGACCAGCACGTCCAGGTCCACGTCACGGCCGAGCACGGCCGCCTGGCGCAGCACCTGCCGGTGCTCCGGCGGCAGCCCGCCCACCCGGCGGCGGATGACGTCCCGCACGCCCCGGGGCACGGCGGAGAGCACCTCGACGCCCTCGTCGGCCAGGAGCCGGGCCAGTTCGCGGGCGAAAAACGGGTTCCCGCCGCTGCGCCGGTGGATCGCGCGGGCGGTGACGTCGTCCACGTCCCGCCGGGCCGTCGCCCGCACCAGCCGGGCCAGGTCCGGCTCGGGCAGCCCGCCCAGGTGCACCCGGGCCGGTTCGGCGCGGGCGAGCCGGGCCAGCGCCTCGCCCAGCGGACCGGAGACCTCCGTGCTCCGGTAGGTGCCGACCACCAGCACGGGCAGCTCGACCGGCTCGGCGACCAGGGACGTCAGCAGCGCGAGCACGTCCTCCCCCGCCCAGTGCAGGTCGTCCACCACGAGCAGCAGCGGGCCGGGCGCGGCGGACAGGTGCTCGACCAGCGCGCGCCGCCGGTCCGGCCCGGCGTGGTCGGGCAGCAGCCGGCCGCCGCCCTGCTCCCGGTGCCGGCTCCACCACGCGGTCCAGCCGGCCAGCCGGGCGGCGAGCTCCTCGACCAGCGCGGTCTTGCCCGCGCCCGCCTCGCCGGACACCAGCACCACCCCGAGCCGCCGCCGCGCGCCGACCTCGCCGGCCGCGTCGAGCGACCGGGCGAGCTCGGCATCCCGCCCGAACAGCGAGCGCCCGGACGGCGCGACCGGGTGCGGCGCGACCGGGCCGGCCAGGTGCGGCGCGTGCGCCAGGATGTCGGCCTCCAGCCGGCGCAGGCCGGGACCGGGGTCGACGCCGAGGTCGTCGGCCAGCGCCCGCTTGGCCCGGCGCAGCGCGGCCAGCGCGTCGGCCTGCCGCCCGGACCGGTAGAGCGCGAGCGCCAGCAGCCGCCACGCGCTCTCCCGCCAGGGCAGCCCGGCGAGGTGGGCGGCCAGGTCGGCCACCGCCTCGGCGGGCCGGCCCAGCGCCAGCACCGCCTCGGCCCGCCGCTCCACGGCGAGCAGGCGCAGTTCGTCCAGCCGGGACACCTCGCCGCGCGCCCACGGCTCGTCGGCGAACTCCGGGTAGGCCGGTCCCCGCCACAGCGCCAGCCCGGCTTCGGCGGACGCGAGCGCGGCGGCCGGGTCGCCGGCCGCGAGCCGGTCGCGCGACTCGTGCACGGCGGCCTCGAAGCGCGTCGCGTCCACCGCGCCGGTGGCCAGGGCGTAGCCGGGCGCGGCGGTCACCAGCAGGCGGGGCGGGGTGCGGGCGGGCCGGTCGGGTTCCAGCGCGCGGCGCAGCGTGAACACGAAGCTCTGCACCGCGCCGACCGCGCCGGCGGGCGGGTCCGGCCACAGGTCGTCGACCAGCCGGGACACCGGCACGACCCGGCCCTTCGCGACCAGCAGCCGGGCCAGCACCGCCCGGTGCCGGGGCCCCTTGAGGTCGACCGGGCCGCCGGGGCCGCTCGCGGACAGCGGGCCGAGCACCCCAAACTCCATCACCCGGTCAGCCTAGCCGGACCGATATCACCGCTGGTCAGCGGCGTGTGACGTGGTTGCTGACCGGTTGCTGACCGGTGCCGGACACGCTGGGGTCACCGACCGAGAGGAACCGCCGATGACCTTCGCCGGATTCGACCAGCAGCGCGTCACCGTCGCCGACGGGGTGCGGCTCCACGTGACCGCCGGCGGGTCGGGGAGCCCGGTCGTGCTGCTGCACGGCTTCCCCCAGACCCACCTGATGTGGCGGCACGTGGCCGCCGACCTGGCCGCCGACCACACCGTGATCTGCCCGGACCTGCGCGGCTACGGCGACAGCGACCGGCCCGCCGACACCGGCCGGACCTACGCCAAGCGCACCATGGCCGCCGACGTGGTGGCCGTGGCCCGCGCGTTCGGCTTCGACCGGTTCGCGCTGGCCGGCCACGACCGGGGCGCGCTCGTCGCGATCCGCGCCGGCCTGGACCACCCGGCGGCGGTCACCCACCTGGCGTCGCTGGACGTGCTGCCCACCCTGGACGCGTGGGAGGTGATGCGAGGCCGCTCGGCGGCCGTCGGTTTCCACCTGTACCTGCTGGCGCAGGCCCCGGACCTGCCCGAACGGCTCATCGCCGGCGCGCCGGACGCGTTCTTCGGGCACTTCCTGGACACCTGGGCGACCCGACCCGAGGCGCTCGCCGACGTGCGCGAGGCGTACCTGGCCGCGTCGCGCGCGGCGATCCCGTCGATCGTGGCGGACTACCGGGCGTCGGCCGGCGTGGACGTGGCCGACGACGAGGAGGACCGGCGCACCGGCAACCGGCTGCGGATGCCGGTGACGGTGCTCCAGCAGGACTGGGGCGCGGCGCTGGGGTTCGACGCGGCGGGCCGGTGGCGGGCGTGGGCCGACGACCTGGTGCACGAGACCGTCACGTGCGGGCACTTCATGGCCGAGGAGGCACCGGCCGAGGTCGTGCGGGCCCTGCGCACCCTGCTGGCCCGCTGACCCGCTGACCCGCGGGCGGAGCACGCGGTCGATCCGGTGGTCGAGGACGGCGCGGGCGGCAGAGGTCCGCGTCCACCCGGTCGTCGCCGGTGCCGCGCGGTGGCGACGAGCCCGGCGCTCCTCGTGGTCCACCGCCTTCGGCACGAGCCGCCCTCCCCTGCTCACGCGGGCGCGTCGCCCCTCTCCCTCCAATCCCCATTACGGTGCCGATGCGGTGAAACGGCTGCGGAGGGGGAAACGCCGTGAAGTACGACGTCCTTCAGGTCGTGGGCATGACACTGCTGTTCATCAGTGGGCAGGGCGCGCTCCAGCTGCTGGTCGGCCGGGGCGGTGGCCTGCTGGACTGGTTGCCCGGCGGGTTCGCGGCGCACCTGGCCGCCTTCCTGGTCGTCGGCGTGCTGGGCGCGCTGCTCGCGAGGTGGTCCCACCGCAGGGCCAAGGCGCTCGGCCGGCGCGGGAACGGGTAGGTCGGTGGCCCGGGTGCGCACCCGGGCCACCGGCTCCCCTCCGCTCAGCCCACCGGGGCGGGCACCTTCGGCCGGGACGTGCCGGCGACCGGCGCGGTCGCCGGCGGGGTGCCCCGGAACCCGCGCAGCCGCAGGCTGTTCGACACCACGAACACCGACGAGAACGCCATCGCCGCACCCGCGATCATCGGGTTCAGCAGGCCCGCCGCCGCCAGCGGCAGCGCCGCCACGTTGTAGGCGAACGCCCAGAACAGGTTGCTCTTGATCGTGGCCAGCGTGCGCCGCGACAGCCGGATCGCGTCCACCGCCGCCATCAGGTCGCCCCGGACCAGCGTCAGGTCGCTCGCCTCGATCGCCGCGTCGGTCCCGGTGCCCATGGCCAGGCCGAGGTCCGCCCTGGCCAGCGCCGCCGCGTCGTTCACGCCGTCGCCCACCATCGCGACGACCTTGCCGTCGGCCTGGAGCCGGGCCACCACCTCCGCCTTGTCCTGCGGCAGCACCTCGGCGAACACCTCGTCGACGCCCACCTCGGCGGCCACCGCGCGGGCCGCGGCCTCGTTGTCACCGGTCAGCAGGACCGGGGTGAGGCCCAGGTCGCGCAACCTCCGGATCGCCTCGGCGGACGTGGGCCGCACCGCGTCGGCGACCACGAGGACCGCCCGCGCCGCGCCGTCCCACGCCACCAGCACGGCCGTGCGGCCCTGCGCCTCGGCGTCCCGCCCGGCCCGCGCCAGGTCCTCGCCCGGGTGCACGCCCCACTCGGCGAGCAGGCGTTCCCGGCCGACGACCACCGCGTGCCCGTCGACCACGCCCTGCACGCCCAGCCCGGCGACGTTCCGGAAGTCCTCGACGGCGGGCAGCTCGCCGACCCGCTCCCGCGCGCCGACCGCGACCGCCTTCGCGATCGGGTGCTCCGAGGCGTTCTCCAGCGCTCCCGCCAGCCTCAGCACCTCCTCCTCGCCGACCGCGCCGGCCTCCGGCAGGTGGATCGCGAGCAGGCTCATCCGACCGGTGGTGACGGTGCCGGTCTTGTCCAGCACGACGGTGTCCACCCGGCGGGTCGACTCCAGCACCTCCGGCCCCTTGATCAGGATGCCGAGCTGCGCGCCCCGGCCCGTGCCGACCAGCAGCGCGGTCGGCGTGGCCAGGCCCAGCGCGCACGGGCAGGCGATGATCAGCACCGCGACCCCGGCGGTGAACGCCGCCGCGACCCCTTCGCCGGTGCCCAGCCAGAACGCGAGCGTCCCGAGCGCCAGCGCGATCACGATCGGCACGAACACCGCCGACACCCGGTCGGCCAGCCGCTGCGCCCGCGCCTTGCCGTTCTGCGCGTCCTCCACCAGCTTCGCCATCCGCGCGAGCTGGGTGTCCCCGCCGACCCGGGTGGCCCGCACCACGAGCCGGCCGCCGACGTTGACCGTCGCACCGATGACCGCGTCGCCGGGGCCGACCTCGACCGGCACCGACTCGCCGGTCACCGTGCTCGCGTCGACCGCCGAGCCGCCGTCCTCGACCACGCCGTCCGTCGCGACCTTCTCCCCCGGCCGCACCACGAACCGGTCGCCCACCACGAGGTCCGCGATCGGGACGCGGACCTCCCGGCCGTCCCGCAGCACCGCCACGTCCTTCGCGCCCAGCTCCAGCAGCGCCGTGAGCGCCGCGCCGGCCCGGCGCTTGGACCGCGCCTCGAAGTACCGGCCCGCCAGGATGAACGTGGTCACCCCGGCCGCGACCTCCAGGTAGATCGAGCCCGCGCCGTCCGTCGGCGAGACGGTCAGCTCGAACGGGTGCGTCATCCCGGGCTCGCCCGCCGTGCCGAACAGCAGCGCGTAGAGCGACCACGCGAACGCGGCCAGCGTGCCCATCGAGACGAGCGTGTCCATGGTGGCCGCGCCGTGCCGGAGGTTCGCCCACGCCGCCCGGTGGAAGGGCAGCGCGCCCCACACCAGCACCGGGGCGGCGAGCGCCAGCGAGATCCACTGCCAGTAGGTGAACTGGAGCGCGGGCACCATCGCCAGGGCGATCACCGGCACCGACAGCACCGCCGACACGACCAGCCGCTGCCGCAGCGCCGCCGTCGGGTCCTCCGTCGCGGTGGTGGTCCGCGCACCGGGCAGCGTCGCCCCGTACCCGGCGGCCTCCACCCGACCGACCAGCTCGGCCGGGTCGAGCCCCTCGGGGAAGGTGACCTTCGCCTTCTCGGTGGCGTAGTTGACCGTCGCGGTCACGCCGTCGAGCCCGTTGAGCTTGCGCTCGACCCGCGCCGCGCACGACGCGCAGGTCATGCCCGTGATCGTCAGTTCGAGGTCAGTGGCCACGACCCGCCTCCACGGTGAACTCGGCGGTGCGCACCGCGCCCGCGTGCCGGAAGTCCAGGAACAGCCGGTAGGTCCCGGCGGTGGGCACCTCGGCGACGAACGCGATGCCCGGTCCCGGCGCGGTCTTCCCGTCGTCGGGCGACCCCTCCGGGTGCACGTGCAGGTAGGCGAGATCACCGGAGCGCAACGCCACCAGGTGGCCGTAGGCCGCGAGGTGGGGCTGGAGGTCGGTGACCGGCGAGCCGTCCCGGGTCACGGTCAGCGTGAGCGGCGAGGCCCGGCCGGGCACCAGGTCGCCGTCCAGGCGGACCCGGTAGCCGTCGACCTCGGCGACCCGCGACGGCGCGTACGCGCGGGGGTCGAACGACCCGGCCACGAACACGTCCGCGCCGAGCGTGACGGCCTCGCCGCCGGTCGGGGTGAAGTCGGCGAACACCCGGTAGGTGCCCGCCTCGGGCAGGTCGAGCGGCACCGACCAGGTGCCGTCCGCCGCCATCTCCGGGTGCACGTGCCGGAAGCCGGCGGTGTCCCGGCGGACCGTGATCAGGTGCATCCGCCGGTCGTGCCGCACGTCGTACGCGGTGACCGCGCGGCCCTCCCGATCGGTGACGCGGAAGGTGAAGGGGGTTCCCGCGGCGGGCGTCGCATCGGTGGGCGTGAGGGTGTAGCCGCCCCTGGACGACGCCAACCCGGCGGGCTGGTCCTGCTCGGCTTCCGCGACGGTGTCGCCGTGGTCGTCCCCGCGCCCGGCGTCCTCGCCGCCGTGCGCGTCGCCGTGGCCGCTCTCGGCGGAATCGGCGCGAAGGGGACCGACAGCGCTCCCGACCGCCCAGGCCGCACCCGCGACCAGGACGAGCGCCACACCGTAGGCGGAGAGCTTCGCTGCTGTGCTCATGGTTGGTGTTCCTCGGTGAAACCGGGGAGCCCGCCCCGCACGGGCGGGCTCCGGTGGGTCCTGCGCTCCGCCGGATCTGCGCCCGGCGGATTCCGTACTCCGGTCGACCCCGGTCAGGGGGCGAGCGCGTAGCCCGCTTCTTCGACCGCCACGCGCACGTCCGCCTCGGCGACCGGCTCGGCGCTGGTCACCTTGACCGCGCCCGTGGGGACGTCGACGGCCACGGCCGTGACGCCGGCGATCCGGGTGACCTCCTCGGTCACCGACGCCGCGCAGTGCCCGCAGGTCATGCCGGTGACGGTGAAAGTGTTCTCTGCCATGGGAAGGTTCCTCCTCGTGGGTGACCGGACCGTTCAGGAGCGGACCAGGCGGGCAATCGCTTCGCTGGCCTCGCGGACCTTCTCCTCCGCACCGTCGCCGCCCCGCGCGAGCGCGTCGGCCACGCAGTGCCCGAGGTGCTGGTCGAGCAGTCCGAGCGAGACCGCCTGGAGCGCCTTGGTCGCGGCGGCGATCTGGGTGAGCACGTCGATGCAGTACTCGTCGTTCTCGACCATCCGCTGCAACCCGCGGACCTGCCCCTCCACCCGGCGCAGCCGGGCCAGGTAGTCGTCCTTGCCGGCGCTGTAGCCCCGCATGTCCCGCTCCTCTCGACCACTCCTTTATACCCCCATGGGGTATCCGGATGTCAACGCGGGTGAGCATACACACACCTATGCGGGGTAGGGGTATGCACAGGAGGTGTGGAGACGCGCCGCCCCGGCCCGGAGTCCGCCCTCGGAGACCCGTCCACCAGGGACTTCCGACTCTGCGACCCGCCGCACCCGTGGTGCGACAGTGGAGCCGAAGCCGCCGCGCCGACCTGGTCGAGCGCCGGCGAGGACCCCGGCTCCGGAGTGGTGCCGCCGCTTCGCCACTCCCACCCCGGCGACCGGAGCGGGGCGACACCCCCGACCCGTGCCCCCCTCCCTGCGCCCCCTCCCCCACCACCGGACCGTGCCGCGAGCCGGAGCGGGGTGTCAGAGTGGGTGCATGACCTACGACGTCGAGGCCGTCCGCGCCTGTTTCCCGTCCCTGTCGTCCGGAACCGCGCACTTCGACGGACCGGGCGGGTCCCAGGTGCCCGCCGTGGTCGCGGACGCCGTGCGGGACGTGATGACGTCCTCGATCTCCAACCGGGGCACGGTCACCGCCGCCGAGCGCGTCGCCGACGACGTGGTGGTCGGCGCGCGGCGGGCGATGGCCGACCTGCTGGCCGCCGACCCGGCCGGGATCGTGTTCGGGCGCAGCGCGACCCAGTTGACCTACGAGTTCGCCCGCACGCTGGCCAAGACGTGGCGGCCGGGCGACGAGGTCGTGGTGAGCAGGCTGGACCACGACGCCAACATCCGCCCGTGGGTGCAGGTCGCGGCGCAGGTGGGCGCGGAGGTGCGGTGGGCCGGGTTCGACCGGGCGACCGGGGAGCTGACGCCCGACGACGTGGCCGCCGTGCTGTCCCCGCGCACCCGGCTGGTGGCGGTGACCGGGGCGTCCAACCTGATCGGCACCCGGCCGCCGCTGGCCGAGATCGCCCGTGCGGTGCACGAGCGCGGCGCGCTGTTCTTCGTCGACGGCGTGCACCTGACCGCGCACCACGCGGTCGACGTGACGGCGTTCGGCGCGGACTTCTTCGCGTGCTCGCCGTACAAGTTCTTCGGGCCGCACTGCGGCGTCCTGGCGGCCGATCCCGACCTGCTGGCCACGCTGGACCCGGACAAGCTGCTGCCGTCCTCCGCAGCGGTGCCGGAGCGCTTCGAGCTCGGCACGCTGCCCTACGAGTTGCTCGCGGGCACCACGGCGGCCGTCGACTTCATCGCCGGGATCGCACCGGGCGGGGGCGACCGGCGGACGCGGCTCGTGGCGTCGTGGGACGCCGTGGGAGGGCACGAAGACCGACTGCGGGGCGTGGTGGAGGCGGGGTTGCGGGAACTGCCGGGCGTGACCGTGTGGTCGAGGGCGGGCTCGCGGACCCCGACGTTGCTGGCGACGTTCGCCGACCGCGACCCGGTCGAGGCGTACCGGTACCTGGCCGAACTGGACGTGAACGCGCCGGCGAGCTCGTTCTACGCGCTCGAAGCCTCGCGGTGGCTGGGCCTGGGCGACGCCGGCGGTCTCCGGGTCGGGCTGGCCCCGTACTCGACGGACGCCGAAGTCGACCGCCTGCTCACCGGCTTGCGGCGCTTCCTGAAGTCCTGACCACGCGCCCGACTGCCACGGGGGCACCCTGCCCGGCGGGATCTCCCGCCCACCGATCGAGCCGACGTCCTCCAGCGGCCGGGCAGGGGTCCTCCATCGGCCGGACAGGGTCCTCCGGCGGCCGGGCAGGGTGCGGCGACCGCGTGAAACTCGGATTGTCGGTGGTCGGTGGGATGATGGTGTCGGGGGCCGGAGGCCACGCCGGTCAGCGGCGGTCGCGAAAGGTTCGGCGCAGGTCGTCCACCCACAGGTCCGGGATCTCCCACGGGATGAAGTGGCCGCCGCGCTCGTGCACGGTGAGGTTGACGTGGTTGTACCAACCGGCCCGTTCACCGTCGAGGAAGCTCCGCACCCGCTGGTCGGTGGTGACACCGGGCGGGTTCTCGTAGGCCACGAACGTGATGCCGGTCGGCGCTTCGACCACCGGCCGCCGGTCGTGCGACGGCTGCCACGGGTACCGGTTGTTGTTGGCGTAGGTCCGGATCGACGTGGCGATCGCGCTGTTCACCCAGTAGATCATCGCGTGGGTGAGCAGGTCGTCCTTCGAGAAGACCGACTCCACGTCACCGCCGTTGTCGCTCCAGGTGATCCACCGTTCGAGAATCCACGCCAGCATGCCCGCCGGCGAGTCCGACAGCCCGAAGGCGAGCGTGCTGGGCGCGAGCACGTGCGCCGCGAGGTGCCCGGCGAAACGGCGCTCCAGCGTGATCAGCCGCTCCCGGGCCTCCGGGGACAGGCCGTCCGGGATGGGCCGCCCGCCGGTCAGGTCCCACGCGCGCTCCCCGGTGAACAGGGTCAGCGCCAGGCCGGACCCGATGTGGATCGCGTGCAGCGAGTCGGCGTACTTGTGCCCGAGCTGGCCGGTGATCAGCGCACCGACGTCGCAGCCGGCGGCGGCGTAGCGGGCGTGGCCGAGGGTGTCGGTCATCAGCCGGTGCCAGACGTCCGCGATCTTCCAGAAGTTCATGTCCGGGTGGTCCGGCAGCGGCGTGGAGAACCCGAAACCCGGGAGCGAGGGCACGATCACGTCGAACGCCTCGGCCGGGTCGCCGCCGTGCGCACCGGGGTCGGCGAGCGGGTCCACCACCTTCGCCCAGTGCCAGAACGTCCACGGCCAGCCGTGCGTGAGGATCAGCGGAACCGGCGCGGGTCCCACGCCGGGCTTGCGCATGAAGTGCACGGGCACGCCGTCCACGGTCACCTGGTAGTGCTCGTAGGCGTTGATCGCGGTCTCGGCGGCGCGCCAGTCGTACTCGGTGAGCCAGTAGTCGACCAGCTCGCGCAGGTATTCCCGGTTCACCCCGTAGTACGAATCTTCGTTGCCCACGTCGTCGGGCCACCGGGTCAGTTCGAGCCGTGTCCTCAGGTCGGCCAACACGTCGTCGGACACGTGGATCGGCGTTGGTGTCAGCGGAAACGTGCCGCGCGGGGTGTGCGGGGATTCGGTAACCACGCGGACAGTCTTCCACCGCCGCCGTGGGCGTCTTACGTCACCGAAGAGGGGGACGTGCGTACGCAACGGTTGAGCGTTGCGTACGCGCAACTAGTATGTCGGTGTGAGCGCAGAGCAGAACCTCCCGCCGTCGCCCCTGTGGACCTACATCGAGACCAACCTGGAGAACCGTGGCCTGCACACGGGTGATCTGGCGCGCGCCACCGGCGTGCACCGCAGCCGGTTCACCGACTGGCGGCGCGGCAAGTCGATCAGCATCGAGACCTCGCGGGCCATCGCGAAGCTGTTCGAGGTGAGCCCGCTGGAGGTGCTGGTCGCCGCCGAGCTGCTGACCCCTGAGGAGGCGCAGTTGCGGCACACCCGGCCCAACCCGGCCGAGTTGAGCGATGAGGAGCTGGTCGCCGAGCTCAAGCGCCGGCTCAAGCGCTCGTAGCGCGTCCGGGCGTCTCCCGGGGTCCCGATCAGGGGCGTTCGACGGCCCGCGCGCGGCGGACCGGTGTGACTTCCACGTCGCGCCGGCCCTCCCGCGCCGGTCGCGGACGCCCACAGTCGGGAGCCCACGGTCGGGAGCCCGTGGCCGGCAGTCCGTGGCTGGGAGCCCGTGGACCAGCGGCGCGCCCCAGGTCCACCGACAGGTGAGGACCACCACCGGCCCCACCCGGGCCCGTGGGGTTGACCGACCCGGCCTGCCCTCGTATGTTCGTATGGAGAACTTTTGTTCGGCATACGAACACGTGAGGGTGCCCGTGGCGGAGATCGGAACGTTGGCGGACGCGATCGGCGAGCTCGTCGCCGACGGGGACGTGGTGGCCCTGGAGGGCTTCACCCACCTGATCCCCACGGCGGCGGGGCAGGAGATCATCCGGCAGGGACGGCGCGAGCTGACCCTGGTGCGGATGACCCCCGACATCGTCTACGACCAGCTCATCGGCGCGGGCTGCGCGCGCAAGCTGGTGTTCTCGTGGGGCGGCAACCCCGGGGTCGGGTCACTGCACCGGTTCCGGGACGCGGTCCAGAACTCGTGGCCGGTGCCGCTGGAGATCGAGGAGCACAGCCACGCCGGCATGGCCAACCGGTACGTCGCCGGCGCGTCCGGCCTGCCGTTCGCGGTGCTGCGCGGGTACGTCGGCACCGACCTGCCGGCCGTTACCACCAGCATCAAGTCCATCACCTGCCCGTTCACCGGGGAGGAGCTGACCGCCGTGCCCGCGTTGAACCCGGACGTCACGGTCGTGCACGCCCAGCGCGCAGACCGGAACGGCAACGTGCAGCTCTGGGGCCTGCTCGGGGTGCAGAAGGAAGCGGTGCTGGCGGCGCGGCGGAGCCTCGTGACCGTCGAAGAGGTCGTGGACGAGCTCACCCCCGTGCCGGGGGCGATCGTGCTGCCGTCCTGGGCGGTCACCCGGGTCGCGGTGGTGCCCGGCGGCGCGCACCCCTCCTACGCGCAGGGGTACTCCGAGCGGGACAACGCCTACTACGCGGCGTGGGACCCGATCAGCCGGGACCGCGACGAGTTCGGCCGGTGGCTGGAACAGATCAGGGAGGCGGCATGAGCACCACGTCGGACGCGGTCACGAGCCACACCTCGGACGAGATGATGGCGGTCGCCGCCGCCCGCGCGCTGTCCGGGCGGCAGCGGGTGTTCGTCGGCATCGGCCTGCCCTCCACCGCCGCCAACCTGGCCCGGCGCACGCACGCGCCCGACCTGGTGCTGATCTACGAGTCCGGTGCGCTCGGCTCCAAACCGGACCGGCTGCCCGCGTCCATCGGCGACGGCGTGCTCGCCGAGACCGCCGACGCGGTGATCAGCGTCCCGGAGGTCTTCAACTACTGGTTGCAGCCCGGCCGGATCGACGTGGGCTTCCTGGGCGCGGCCCAGCTCGACCGGTTCGGCAACATCAACACCACCGTCATCGGCGGCGACTACCACCACCCGAAGGTGCGGCTGCCCGGCGCGGGCGGCGCGCCGGAGATCGCGGCGTCGTGCCGGGAGGTGTACGTCGTGGTGCGGCAGAGCAGCCGGTCGTTCGTGGAGCGGGTGGACTTCGTCACCTCGTTCGGGCACGGCCGGGGCAAGGGCGACCGCGAACGCCTGGGCCTGCGCGGCGCGGGCCCGACCCTGGTGATCACCGACCTCGGCGTGTTCCGCCCCGACCCGGAGACCTCGGAGCTGGTGCTCACCGACGTGCACGAGGGCGTGGCGGTGGACGACGTCCGCGCCGCGACCGGGTGGGACCTGGCGGTCGCGCCCGACCTGGGCCGCACTCCCCCGCCCACCGACCAGGAGCTGACCGCGCTGCGGGCGCTCAAGGAGGCTTCGAAGTGACCGACGTGTTCGTGCTCGACGGCGTCCGCACCCCGTTCGGCCGCTACGGCGGCGCGCTCTCCGGCGTGCGCCCGGACAACCTCGCCGCGCACGTCGTGCGGACCCTCGGCGAGCGCACCGGGATCGACCCGGCGACCGTGGGCGAGGTGGTGCTCGGCGACGCCAACCAGGCGGGCGAGGACAACCGCAACGTGGCCCGGATGGCGACGCTGCTCGCGGGCTGGCCCACGTCCGTGCCGGGCACCACGGTCAACCGCCTGTGCGGCTCCGGGATGGACGCCGTCATGCAGGCGTCGCGGACCATCGCGGTCGGTGACGCCTCCCTCGTCGTGGCGGGCGGCGTGGAGTCGATGAGCCGCGCCCCGTGGGTGCTGCTCAAGCCCGGCAGGGGTTTCCCGACGGGGCACGAGACGCTGCACTCCACCACGATCGGGTGGCGGATGATCAACCCCGACATGCCGGGGCAGTGGACCGCGTCGCTCGGCGAGGCCACCGAGCAGCTCGCCGAGCGGTACGGCGTCCCGCGCGAGCGGCAGGACGAGTTCGCCCTGCGCAGCCACCGGCTCGCCGCGCGGGCGTGGGACAACGGCTTCTACGACAACCACGTCGTGCCCCTGCCCGGCGTGGAGTCGGTGCGCGACGAGGGCATCCGGGCGGACACGAGCCTGGAGAAGCTCGGCGGGCTCAAGCCGGCGTTCCGCCCGGACGGGACGGTCACCGCGGGCAACGCCTCGCCGCTCAACGACGGCGCGGCGGCCCTGCTGCTCGGCTCGACGCGGGCGGCCGGCGACCTGGGCCGCACCCCGCTGGCCCGCATCGCCGGCCGGGGCGCGGCGGGCGTCGACCCCCGGGCGTTCGGGCTCGGACCGGTGCAGGCGGCGGAGATCGCGTTGCGGCGGGCCGGGATCGGGTGGGGCGACCTGGCGGCGGTCGAGCTGAACGAGGCGTTCGCCGCGCAGTCGCTGGCGTGCCTGACGGACTGGCCGGAACTGGACCCGGAGATCGTCAACGTCAACGGCGGTGCCATCGCCATCGGCCACCCGCTGGGCGCGTCCGGCGCGCGGGTGGTGCTGCAACTGGCGCACGAGCTGAGGCGGCGCGGCGGCGGCTGGGGCCTGGCCGCGCTGTGCATCGGCGTGGGGCAGGGGTTGGCGGTCGTGCTGGAGGCGTAGCGGCGGTCGTCGCGGGCGGGGTGGGGACGGACCGGCGGATAGGGTGGACGCCACCATGACCGAGCAGGGGACAGCGCCGGAGCGCGGGGCGCACTACGTGCAGTCGCTGGAACGCGGCTTGGCGGTGATCCGCGCGTTCACCGCCGACAGCCCCGCGCTGACGCTGACGGAGGTCGCCAAGCGGACCGGCCTGACCCGGGCCGGTGCGCGGCGGTTCCTGCTGACGTTGGTCGACCTGGGGTACGTGCGGGCGCACGGCAAGCTCTTCTCGCTGACGGCCCGGGTGCTGGACCTCGGGTACGCGTTCCTGTCCGGTGCGGCGTTGCCGGAGGTGGCGCGGCCCCACCTGGAACGGCTGTCGGCGGCGGTGCGGGAGTCCACCTCGGCCTCGGTGCTGGACGGCGCGGACGTGGTCTACGTGGCCAGGTTCGCGGTGTCCCGGATCATGGCGGTGTCGATCACCGTCGGCACCCGGTTCCCGGCCTACGCCACGTCCATGGGGCACGTGCTGCTGGCCGGGCTGCCGGCGGGCGAGTTGACGGCGTACCTGGGCGGTGTGCGGTTGGCGGCGTTCACCTCGCACACCACCACCTCGCCGGACCGGCTGCGGACCGAGCTGGAGCAGGTGCGCGACCGGGGGTGGGCGCTGGTCGACCAGGAGCTGGAGGAGGGCCTCCGCTCGATCGCCGCCCCGGTGCGGGACCGGGCGGGGCGGGTGGTGGCGGCGGTGAACGTGTCCACCCACGCCAGCCGGACGACGGTGGAGCGCCTGCGGCACGAGATGCTGCCGCCCCTGCTGGCCGCGTGCACGGCGATCGAGGAGGACTTGGCGGGCTGAGTCCCCCGGCCGGCGGGTCAGGGACGGGCGGTGGACCGGCGGGCGGCGAGCATCCGGGCCAGCCGGACGCCCTGGCGGATGTTCATCCCGGGCAGGTAGGCGCGGCCCACCGCGTTCGCGATCCGGGGCAGGGCGGCCGGGTCCGGGTAGGCCATGAACATCGGCCGGTAGACCGGCTGGAACTTCGCCTTGAACGCGAACAGCGACCGGAAGCCGTAGACCGGTTCCAGCACCTGCCCGGCGAAGTCCAGCACCCGCTGCACCCCGCACGCCCGCACGCCCCGGTCCAGGCGGGCCAGGGGCGCGCCGGACAGGCTGAGGAACCCCGCGCCCTCCTCCTTCAACGCCATGGCCGCCGACGCGATCAGGAACTCCATGGAGCCGGTGAACGCGGTGGTCCGCCGCCGCATGAAGTCCAGCGTCCAGCCCACGACCCGCCCGTCCACGTACACCGGCAGCCAGCTCGTCACCCCGTGCACAGTCCGGTCGGCGTCGACCGCGATCAGGCACCGCACGCCGTCGCCGGACAGCTCCTCCAGCCCGCCCAGCGTGAAACCCATCTCCGGCAGCCCCTTGTCGGCCACCCACTCGGCCGAGATGGACCGGATCTGGTCGGTCAGCGCGGGCGGCGCGTCGGCGTAGCGCACCCACTCGGCGGTCACGCCCTGCTTCGCCGCCTTGTTCAGCGCCGTGCGCACGTCCTGCCACTTCTTGCCGGTGAACCTGAGTTCGGGCAACGGGATGACGGTGTCCTCGGCGACCTGCACGGCGTGCCAGCCCAACGGGGCGACTTCGTCGCGCAGCTCCTCGCTGATGCTGTACAGGCACGGCGTCCAGCCCTCGTGCGCGCAGAACGTCGCGAACCCGCGCACGGCTTCACGGCACGCGTCCGGCGGTCCGATGGGGTCACCGACCGTGAGGGCGATCGTGGCGACCACGCGGTACGCGACGACCGCGCGCCCGTCAGGGGTGAACCAGTACCGGTTGCCGCGCCACGTGGTCATGTAGGACAGCGACGTCCCGCCGTGCGCCACCATCAACTCCCGCGCACGCGCGGCGGCGTCCGCGTCCTCCACGCGGCGCGCGTTCCACGAGGCCCGGAGCAGGGCACCGAGCACGATCAGCCAGAACACCGCGCCGGTGTACTCGAACAGCACGGCGGCGAGGAAGTCCTCCGGCCGGAACGGCGTGGACACCAGCCCGAGGTAGCCCGGCGGCAGGAACCGCGCGGGCAGGTCGGCGAGCAGGTCGAGGAAGTCGGGGCGCGGCGTGAACTGCTCGCGCGCCAGCCACCCGCCGAGCAGGTAGGCGGCGCTGAGCCCGGCGAGCCCGCCGCCGGTGATCTTCCAGAACCGCCGCACGGGCGTGGCCAACGGGAAGTGCGGTCGGGTCAGCAGCAGCACGACCACGATCCCCAGCGGCAGCAGGAACGGGATGCAGTACTCCACCAGCACGCTCGGCGTCACGGTGGTGCCCGTGAGCAGCACGGCTTCCCACAGGTACCACCCGATCAGCCCGGTCATCGCCACGTTCACCACGAGTGCGGCCCACCACGCGAACCGCCGGCCGCGCCGCAGTCCCTCGGCGAGCGCGAGCAGCAGCAACGCGGGCATCACGGACATGAGCAACGCGGGCAGCCTGTCGTACACGGCCTGCGTGGACAGCGTGTGGCACAGGTCGACCAGGTCGGGTTCGGCGCAGTAGGACGCCAGCGTCTCCGCGTCGGGCTGCGGCACGGCGAGCACGTCCGCGAACCACGACAACGGCCCGTTGGAGTACGGCGACAGCAGCACCACCACGGGTCCCAACGCCGACGCGGCGATCACCAGCGCGACCAGCAACCGGGTCTCTTCCCGCGACGGCGGCGCGGGCGCGGGACGTCCGCGCACGGCGAGCGCGCCGAACACCAGGCCGGTGATCCCGCCGCACAGCCGCAACACGTCCTGGAGGTACCCCGAGTACAGGGCCAGCACCAGCGACGCGAGCACGAGCAGCAGCCGCACCCGCCGACGCCACAGCGGCGGCAGCCGGAAGCTCAGCGCGAGCGCCAGGCCGACGACGCCGGGCGACGGGCCGACCGCGAGGTCGTAGCCCAGGTAGTCCAGCCAGCTCCAGCCGGCCGCCGCGCCGACCCGCACCAGGCCGCTGCCGGCGAGCACACCGACCACGTGGGTCGACACGAGGAGCCCGGCCGCGCGCGGCGACCCGAACTCGCGTTCGGCGGCGGGTCCGAACACCAGCAGCAACGCGGTGGTCGCCAGGTAGCAGGCGAGGTTCGCGCACCACAGCGCCGCCGTGAGGGAGGTCCACAGCGGGGAGGTCGCCCCGAACCCGATGTGCTCCACCAGGTCGTCGGACGGTCCGGACCACAGGCTGCCCGTGGCCGCGCCGACCGCCCACAGCACCGCCAGGGCGATCGCGGTGACCGGCGCGCGGCGGGCGAACGAGCCGAGCCCGGCGGCCAGGCGGGCCACGGCGGCCAACCGCACCGCCCCGGCCGCCACCCGTTCCAGCCGGGTCCACCGGGCGAACCCGCCCGGCGCACGTCCACCCACGCCCGTCACCACCCCTCGAACACCTTCCCGTACTCGTCGCGGTGCTCCGCGATCGGTGCGAGGTCGTGCGGTCCGGTCATCTGCTCCCCGTCACGTGGCCGCGATGTGACAAGTTGACCGCGTCGGGGCGGTCCGGCACATCGGTCCAACGGATGCGGGCGGTCCGCCCGAGGTGTGAACGGGTATCAGACCGAGGTAGTACGACCCGGGGTCACCGCCGCCCCCGGCGGGGCACGTTCCCGCCTCCTCGGGGTGGTGCCCGCCGGGCGGGGCGGCCGGGTTACCGACCCCTCCGACCCCTCCGGGCCGTCCAGCCGGTCGAGCGGGCCCCGGGTCTTGAAGGCTTCCTCACGACCAGTCCCAGCCGATGCCGACCACGCCCGGCTGCACGTCTTTCGCCAGCACGTGCAGCACCCGGCCCGGAGTGAGCGCCAATTCGTCGTCGTGCACGAGCGCCGCGTCCACGCCGGGTTGGGCAAGCGCGTAGCAGCGGACCGGCAGGAGCGGTTCGGTGAACTGCACGCTCAGCACGTACGTGCCCACGGGATAGCGGAACGCACGGCGGTAATCGCGGGCCTGTGCGCCCTTGTCCCCGATGGTGAAGCGGTACTCCAGCAGGTGCGTCCGGCCCGCCCGCAGGGCGTGGTCGAACAGCAGCTCTGCCGCGATCACCGGCGCGCCGGGGTGCCGCCGCACGCGCCCCAGTCGGCAGTTCCCCCTCGCCTCCACGTCCAGCGCACCCGGTGGCGTGCCGGGGTCCGCGCAGTACACCGCCAGGTAGCGGTCGGGGTGGCCGGCGACCGCGCGCAACACCTGCCTGGTGTGGACCGAGCGGATCACCCCGTCCGCGTCCACCGTGGCCGCGTCGTCCTGCGACCACAGGCGCAGGTCGCCGTCGGACGGCCCGACCAGCGCCGCCACGGTTTCCGCCAACGACTGGGCGGGCTCCAGCATCCGCCCGTAGTGCCGGGGCGGCTGTGGGCGGGACACCCACCGGCCACGCGGGCGCGGTGGGCCGAGCAGCGCCTCCAGCGAGTGCCGGGGCAGGCCGAGGATGGTCTCGATGGCCTGCACGGCGCGCAGCGAGTCCGCGCGTTCGGGGCGGCTGCGGCCGAGCCGCCAGTAACTCAGCGTGGACAGGCTGACGTGGATGCCGCGCCGGTCCAACCGGTCGCGCAGGCGTTCCAGCGTGAGGCCGCTGCGCTCGACGGCGGCCCGGAGGGCGGCGTGGAACGGGCCGGTGCGCAACAGCACCTCGACCTCCAGCCCGGCATCGGGCGGAACGGCCACCGCGCACCCCCTCCACTGTGGAAGAAAACAGTTTAGAAGCCGGACAACGCCCGATATGACCGACGAAGGTGGGTATCCCTCCACAGTTTTGCAGCCCGGCTCCACAGTCGTGGGTCACCCGGCGCGGACGACCTTGACCACGTCCGGCCCCCGGTATGTCATCGGCGCGGCGGCCCCTGCGAGAGCCGCCGGAATCCCTGCCCTGTGCCGATTTCCCCCTGGAGGGCACATGTCCCGTCCGTTGTCCGCGCGGCGGTTCGCCGCGCTGTTCTCCGCGCTCGCGGCCGGTGTCGTCGTGCTGGTCGCGCCGTCCGCCACGGCCGCCGCACCCGGGCCCGACCTCGCCACGACCGTCCGCGCCACCATGCTCCAGCAACACGGCGAGGCGCTGAAGCGGCAGTGGGACACGCAGACGTTGCGCGAACCGCTGTTCGAGCCGACCCGCACGTCCGGTGCGTGGGTGTTCGGCAGCACCACCATCCCGATGGCCTACGGCCAGGAGCACGGCGCGCCGCACATGGCGTTGTTCCTGGCCCGCAAGGAGCGGTCCGCGTGGCGGGTCGAGCTCGACGGCACCGCCGGGTTCGCCGCCCTCGCCGCGCAGGCACCGTCCGCCGTGCTCGGCGACGGCGAGAAGCGGACGTTCGCGGCGAACCAGAACAGCCGTGCGCAAGCGCTCGCGCCCACCGGCCTGGGCCTGCCGTGGCCGGTGAACGTGGCGTGGTGGATGGGCGGCGGTCCGCACGGCAACAGCGGCACCAGCCGGCCGTTCAGCTCGATCGACTTCAACGGCGGTGACGGCCGGGTCCTGTCGGCCGGCAACGGGCGCGTCTACAAGAGTTGCGTCGTGGGCCGCAGCGCGCTGGTGAAGGTCGTGCACGACAACGGTTACAGCACCACCTACTACCACATGTACAACCTGACGACGCTCGCCGACGGCAGCGCCGTGCGCACGGGCACCTACCTCGGCAACATCGGCAACGAACTGCCGTGCGGCGGCTCCAGCACCGGTGCGCACGTGCACTTCTCGTTGCTGCGCGGCAACTCCCACATCAGCGTCAACGGGATGACCATCGGCGGCTGGACGTTCTACGAGGGCTCGCAGGCGTACGGCGGTTACGCGCAGCGCGGCAGCACGCGCGTGTCCGTCGGCGGTCGGGTCACGAACTACGGCGGTGGCGGCACGACGCTGCCCACCGGCACGGTCGACGCGGGGGCGAACAGCACGGTGAACCTGCGTTCCGGCCCCGGCCTGACCCACTCCGCCGTGGGCACGGTCGCGGACGGCGCGGTGGTGTCCATCGCGTGCACCAGCCGCGGCGAGGCCGTCGACGGTGTCTGGGGCCGGACGGACCTGTGGAACCGGCTCGACGACGGCAAGTGGATCAGCGACGGCTTCGTGGACACCGGCTCGGACGGACCGGTGGCGGCGGCCTGCTGAACCGGATGACGCCGATCCCGCCCGCCGCCGGGGCGGGATCGGTACCGTCCGTGCGATGACGTTCTGGAAGTCCCGTCGGACCCCGGAGCCACTCGGCGATCCGGGCCAGGCACGGCTCGCCTTCCTGCTGACCGAGTACACCGCGATCCGCGCCGAGCTGGTCGCGGCCGTCGCCACCCAGCAGACGGTGATGAACTACGGGCTGGCCGCGATCGCGGTCATCTACACCGGGGTCCTGGCGACCTGGGCGAACGTGCCGCTGCGCACCGGGATTCTGGCCCTGGCCCCGGCGTTGCTGATGTTCGTGTGGTTCGTCTGGTACGGCGAGGTGAAGCGACTGGGCCGGACCCGCTGGTTCCTGTGGGAGCTGGAGAAGAAGGTCAACGCCCTGCTGCGCTCCCCCGCGCCCGCCGGGACCGGGTCCGACCTGCCCCCGGGCGACGTGCTGCACTGGGAGAGCTGGGTCCGGGGCCGCAACCGGTGGCGGGTGAACCTGCACTCGCGGCCCGCCTACCACCTGTCCACGGGGTTGTTGTGCGGCACCGGGTTGGGCACCACGGCGTTGTCGGTCGCGCTCGGTGTGACCGGCGGGCTGCCCATGCCGTGGCCGGTGCTGGTCTACGGCGGCGCGGCGGCGTTCCTGGCGTTATTGGGATACGCGGTGCGCGTGGTGCGGGGCAACCCCCTGCTGGCGGGCGCGGGCAAGCCGATCACCTGACCGGCCTGGGGAAGCCCCGGCTGGTCAGCACCACGGCGAGCACCGGCACCAGCAGCACGAGCATGGCCCACGGGAACGACCTGGCCCCCGCCGCGTCGAGCAGCAGCCCGCCGAGGGCACCGCCGCCGGCCATCGCCACGTTCCACAGGGTCACCAGCATGGCCTGCGCGCTGTCCGCCTCGTCGCCGGCCGCGTCCGCGACGGCCGTCTGGAGCAGGGCCGGGATACCACCCCACCCCAGGCCCCACAACGTGATCGCGGCGTAGACCAGGACGTGGCTGTCGGTGGGCACGGCCAGCGCCGCCGCCGCGACGGCGACCAGGACGGTCCCCGCGACGGTGAGCCCCCGCAGCCGGCGGTCGACGTGCGCGCCGACGTACCAGATGCCGACGAGGGACGCGACGCCGTAGACCAGCAGCACGACGTCGACGGAATCGCCGAGGCCGACCTCCCCGAGGTACGTGGCCACGTAGGTGTAGAAGACGGTCTGCGCCAGCACGAACACCAGCGTCGTGACCAGCACCGCCGGCACCCCGGGACGGCGCAGCGCGGCGCGGGGCTCCAGCCGTCCGGCGGGCGCGCCGGGCTGATCGGGCACGAACACCACGATCGCCGCGACCAGGAGCACGGCCAGCGCGGTCACCGCCCAGAACGCCGCCCGCCACCCGGCCAGGTGACCGAGGAACGTGCCCGCCGGGATGCCCGTCGACAGCGCGACCGGCAGGCCGGCCATCACGACCGCGACGGCCCGGCCGGCCAGGTGCGCGGGCACCAGGCGGCGCGCGTAGCCCGCCAGCAGCGCCCACACCACGCCCGCCGCGATGCCGGCGACGAACCGGGCCACGAGGGTCAGCGGGTAGGCGGCGGACACGGCGGTGATCGTGTTGGCCACCGCGAAGCCCGCCATCGACGTGAGCAGCAGGCGTTTGCGCCGCCACGCGGCGGTGGCCGTGACGAGCGGGATCGCCGACACGGCCGTGCCGACGGCGTAGACGGTGACGAGCTGCCCGGTGGCGGACTCGCCCACGCCGAGACCGGCGCTCATCGCGGGCAGCACGCCGGCCGGCAGCGCTTCGGTCAGGACGGTGACGAACGCGGCCAGGGCGAGCGGCAGCAGGGCGCGCAGCGGGAGCCGGGGAGGAGCGGCAGTGCGGTTCGACATGCCCGTATGCTCGAACCCTCACACAGGTGTGAAGGTCCACTCCCGCGACCGTGAGGTGGAGCACATGCGCATCGGGGAATTGGCCGAGCGGACCGGCACGTCCCGCCGGCTGCTGCGCTACTACGAGGAACGCGGGCTGGTCGTGTCCACCCGTTCCGCCAACGGCTACCGCGACTACGACGCGAACCTGGTGGACCGGGTGGTCCAGATCCGCGGGCTGCTCGACGCCGGGCTGCCGACCCGCATCATCAAGCAGATCCTGCCCTGCCTGGACAAGCCCCGCGCGATCCACTTCCCGGACGCCACCCCGGAGATGCTCGCGACCTTGGAGCGGGAGCGCGACCGGATGACCGAACGGGTCCGGTTCCTGACCCGGAACCGGGACGCCATCTCCGAGTACCTGGACGCGGTCCGCACCTACGTGCCCTGAGCCGGGTTCCCCGGAAGCGAGCCCGGAAGCGAGTCCGGAGCGCGGACGCGGGCCGAGTCGGCGCGCCACCGGAACTGGATGTCGGGCTCGTCCCGGCGTTCCAGCACGCCGGCATCGACCAACCGCATCAGCACGTCATGCAGCGCCACGCCCAGCGCGTTGTCCGACCAGAAGAGGTGCTTGACCCGGTGGAACTCCCCGGTCGGCGGGAAGATCCCCAGCGCCAGGCCCAGCCCGTACGCCGCGAAGTCCCAGTCGGTCCAGTCCGCCAGGTCTTCACGAAGCTCCACCCCCCGATCGCCCCGGTGACCGGGTGCACCGGGCGAGCGGGACAACCCGGTCCCCACAGCGCCTTCACCCACTTCGTCCGGGGCGCGGACCGGCAGCGGGTGCGGTCACCGCTCGCCGTCAACGTCGTGTCGCGTAGTGCTCGGCGATCACCGCGAACGCCTCCTTCGGTTCGCGCGTCCCGTCCGGGTGCAGCCGGACGACGCCGAAGCTCGCCAGGTCGAGATCCGGGTCACCGCCGTGCGGCAGGTGGAAGCTCGCGTAGGTGTTGACGAACGCGGTGTCGACGCCGGTCTTCTCGAAGACCCGCAACAACTCCCGCACGTACCCGGCCTGCCCCGCCTCGTCGCGCACGAGGCCGCCGGCCAGGCCCGACGGCCGACCGCCCTCGTACTCGACGACCAGCATCCCGCGCGCGCCCAGGTCCGCCGCGCCCCGGTAGGTGGCCGCGCCGAACTCCGTGATCGCGACGGGCTTCCCCTGCGCCACGAGCGCGCGGATCGAGTCCTCGTAGTGGTCGGCGATCTCGACGGACCGGTAGGCGTCGACCGACACGATGTCGAACGGCGTCCAGTCCACCCCTTCGAACGGGATGGCCGCGTAGGTCACCGGCCCGCCGAACCGCTCGCGCACCACGCGCACCGCCTCGGCCAGGAACTCGTTGATCCGCCGGGGCACGTCCGCCAGCAACGCGGCGGTTTGGTCGCGCGTGCCGTTCAGCAACGCGGCCGTGCGCTCCAGACCACCGTCGCCGGGCAGGAAACCCCGGGTGAACAAGCTCAACTCGGCCCCGGTCACCACGACCACGCGCGCCCCGGCCAGCCGCAGGCGCTCGGCGCGGTGCGCGCAGTCGGCCAGGACGGCCGTCAGCTCCCCGGTGGTGAGCTCGCAGGTGAAGGGGGAGAGCCACACCTCCAGCCCGAGTTCGGCGGCGAGCCGGCCGGCGGTTTCCAGCCGCTCCGGGTCGCCGCCGGTCAGCCGGACCGCCGTGCAGCCCAGGTCGTCGCGGATGGACCGCAGATCGCGCGCCACGGCTTCCGGATTCCACCGCTCGTGCGTGCTGACGCCGAGGTCGTTGATGAACCCGGTGTCGTACCCGATACCTCTGCCGCGCATGTCGACCCCTCACATTTACGGTACTCGATGTACCCTAACCGGGAAGTTAGCACAGCTCTGAGGCCCGGTGTTAAGGTACGCCGCGTACCAGGAGGTGAGCGCGTGACGGAGACCCGGCGACGTGGGGCGGAGCTGGAGCGGGCGATCCTGAGCGCCGCCGCCGAGGAGTTGGCCGAGTCCGGCTACGAGGGCCTGACCATGGACCGGGTCGCGAAACGGGCCGGCACCAACAAGAACGCCATCTACCGCCGCTGGCCCAACCGCGCCGCGCTCGGCGTCGCCGCGTACCGCTACCTGGTCACGGCGGCGGCCGACCTGCCCGACACCGGAGACCTCCGCGCCGACGTCCTGGAACTGCTGCGCCGCGCGAACCGGCACTGGTCCTCGCCGCAGGGCGCGATCCTGCGCGGTCTGCTGGCCGGGATCGGCGTGCCCGAGCTGCTCGCGCAGATGCGGGACGAGGTGAGCGACGCGGGCAGCGCGCTCTGGCTGACCGTGCTGGGTCGCGCGGTGGCTCGCGGCGAGGCACGTCCGGAAGCGCTGCACCCCAGGGTCGCCACGGTCGCGGTCGCCTTGCTGCGCAACGAGTTCCTCACCAGCGGGGTGCCGAACGTGCCGGACGCCGTGCTGGTCGAGATCGTGGACGAGATCTACCTGCCGCTGGTGCGCGCGCGGTGAGCTAGCTCGCCGGGCGCAGTTCGCGCCCGGACGCGGCGAGGTGCTCCCACGTGCGTCCGCGCTGGCTGGGCGGTTCGGAACCGTCCGCCGCGCGCAACGGGTACACCAGGCCGAACGGAACGGGCTGGTCGAACTCGTCACCGCTGCGGACGTCGACCAGGTCTCGTACGTGCGCCATGACGTCCTCCTCGCCGGAGAGGCGGAACGGCTCTTCGCCACGAGGCCGTTCCGGTTGTGCGAGCTGGATACCCTTTACCGCACAACGACACGCTGCGACATCAGGGTGAAATCGCTCCGCCGTGATCTCCGGTCCCGCGACCGGCGCACGGTGCCGTCGACGACAGTCCACAGTGGACCGAACCGTGCGGGGCGACGTCAGGGTCGGACGTCCACCCGCAGGATGCCGCACACCTCGGTCAGCGCCCGGCCGAGCGGCAGGTCGACCCGTGCGGTGGCGTGCTGGTCGCCCCTGGTCTCGCCCTGGTTCACGATCACCACCGGCTTGCCCGCGCCGGCCGCCCGCCGGACGAACCGCAGCCCCGACATGACCGTCAGCGAGGAGCCCAGGACCAGCACCGACCGGGCTTCGTCCACCATCCGCGCGCACTGGTCGACCCGGGTGCGAGGCACGTTCTCCCCGAAGAAGACCACGTCCGGCTTGAGCACGCCCGCGCAGTCCGCGCAGGGCACCACCCGGAAGCCGCGCACGTCCTCGTCCGCCAGGTCCGCGTCGCCGTCCGGGTTGATCCGCGCGACGTCGGCGGTGAAGTCCGGGTTCGCCGCGCGCAACCGCCGGTCCAGCTCCTCGCGCGGGCTCGACCGGCGGCAGTCCAGGCACACCACCCGGTCGAGGTTGCCGTGCAGCTCCACGGCGTCCGCCGTGCCCGCCGCGTGGTGCAGGCCGTCCACGTTCTGGGTGATCACGCCGGACACGAGGCCGGCGGTGCGCAGCGCCGCCACCGCGCGGTGGCCCGCGTTCGGGTCGGCGCGGGCGATCGTGCGCCACCCGAGGTGGCTGCGCGCCCAGTAGCGGCGGCGGCCGGCCTCGCCGCCGGTGAACTCGTCGAAGGTCATCGGGGTGTGCCGGCGCAGGCTGCCCGCGACGCCCCGGTAGTCCGGGATGCCCGACTCGGTGGACAGGCCCGCACCGCTCAGCACGAGCACGCCGCGCGCGGAGACGGCGCGCACCACCTCGTCCAGGCTGCCGGTGCGCGGGAGCGGCGCACCCGTGGCGGTCCAGCTCAGCGTCGGGCGTGTGCGCATAACACCAGCTTACGTGCGGTCCCCGGGGCGGGCCGCCGTGCTGACCCGGACCAGGTGGCCGGCTCGCGGAAGAGGACCGCGCACTCGACGCGGCAATTGGTTCCACGAGAGCGCGAATACCGTGAATGAGAGAATTCTTCACGACTGGTCGGCGTCCTGCGGTCGGCGTCATGTCGGCATGACGGGCGGGGCCGGCTGCCCCGCCCGTCCGCGAGGTCAGAACTTGACGGTCGCGCAGCCCAGGCGCGGCCCCGCCGTGCCCGCCTTGCCGGGTTCGGTGGCGGTCTTCTCGGCGTGGATCACGACCGAGCCGGCCCGCCGGTCGTCGAACCGCCACGGCACGACGGACGTCACCACGGCCCGACCGCGCGAGTCCGTGGTGAAGTCGAGCCAGATCTCGTTCTTCGGGTTGGCGTACTCGGGGTCGACCGACGGCTGGGCCGGGTCGACTTCGTGCTGGTGGTGCGCGCCCGAGTCGGCCGGCAAGAGGCCGCAGGGCTTCTGGTGGGCGTGCGAGCCGTACGTGCGGTTGGGGATCAGGCCCCACACGCTGAGCTGCACCTTGGTCGAACGCCGCGTCGGCGTGGCCACGACCATCACCTTCGAACCCGGCTCGATGAGCGCGGAGTCGTAGGTGAAGGCGTTGGTGGCCTTGTCGGGCGGGGCGAACCGCCCGACCGTCACCGCGTTGCCGCCGTGCCCGTGCCCGTGGCCGTGGCCGTCAGGGGTGTGCGCGGAAGCTACGCCGGCGGCGGCCACGAGAGCCGTGGCAGCGCCGAGCAGGGGGAGAAGACGTTTCACACCGCGTGCCTTTCCGAATAGTCGGCGGCCGTTTTGTCCGTACTTCCCGAACGCTAGCACAATGATCATGAACGGATTGGACGGCGGAATCCGGGGTGCGACTCCCTCGAACCCCGGTCGAACACCCGGAACCTGCGAATTCACCACTCACTCAGGAGTGCTGATACCACCATCGGGTGGTGTCGGGAATGTCCCCGGTGTGCCGGCCCGGCCGATCCGGTCCGAGCGGTGCCTCCCCGGGTCGGAGTACCGGCCGAGGTGGCGCAGAGGGCAGGTCCGACCGGCGGCGCGGTCGGTGGTGATCAATCGGAGTGGAGGAACCGGCGGGCCGCCGCCACCGTCGCCGCGCGGTGCTCCGGGTCGTGCCGGGGGCCGTCCTCGTCGCAGAACCCGGGCCCCGCGTCGACCACGTCCACCGCCACGGTGGGCCCGGTGATCCGCCCGGCCACCGCGCGGACGTCGAAGCCCGACCGGCGCTCGGCGAAGATCGCCAGGCACGGGATGCGCGGCAGGTGCCCGGTGTGGTCGCGAATCCGCGCGCCGTGCACGCACACGATCGAGTCGAACGCGTCGGAGGCCAGCCACGCGGCCGTCGCGCCGACGCCGAGTCCCAGGCAGACCACGCGTTCGTGCGCCGCGCGCAGTTCCGCCGCGTGCGCGGCCAGCGCCCGCGCCATCGCGACCGGGCCGAGCTCCTCGGCGAACCGCCGGCCGGCCAGGTCCTCCTGCCCGTCCGGGCGGACCACGCCGGCCGGGCGGAAGTCCGGCGTGACGACCGTCCACCCCGGACGGCGCACGGCCTCCGCCATCGCCCGCACGTGCCGGTCGGGACCGTCGGTGCCGTGCGCCACGACCAGTGCCGTGCTCATGCGGGGTACGTCCGGATCTCGGTGGCCTTGAGCGCCGCCCACAGCGCGTCGCCGGGGTGCACCCGCAGGTCGGCCAGCGTCGCTGTGGTGATGTCGGCCAGCACCGGCGGCGCGCCGTCCAGCCGGACGCGGGTGGTGTGGGCGTGCTGCTCGACGCCGGTGACGATCACCCGCCAGGTGTTGCGCGGGCTGCCCCCCGGCGGCTCGGGGTGCAGGCTGACCGCGCTGGGCGGGAACGCCACGTGCACCGCCCCGGAGGCCGGTTCCGCGATGGTGAGGGTGCTCCCGTCGGCCAGCGTCACGGCGGTGCCCGCAGCCCGTCCCCGGTACAGGTTGAGGCCGACCAGGTCGGCCACGTAGGCGGTGCGCGGGCGGCGGGCCACCTCGGCGGGCGTCCCCTCCTGCACGGCCCGGCCGTCCTCCACGACGACCAGGCGGTCGGCCAGCACCATCGCGTCCAGCGGGTCGTGGGTGACCAGCAGGGTGTGGCCGGGGAAGTCGGCCAGGTGCCGGCCGAGCCCGGCGCGCACGGTCAGCCGGGTGCTCGCGTCCAGGGCGGCCAGCGGTTCGTCCAGCAGCAGCAGGCGCGGGTCGGTGACGAGGGCGCGGGCCAGCGCGACGCGCTGCGCCTGGCCGCCGGACAGCGCGCGCGGCTTGCTCCGGGCGAGGCCGGCGAGGCCGACGCGGTCGAGCCACTCGTGGGCACGGGCCCGCGCGTCGGCCCGGGGCGTGCCACGGGCGCGCAGCCCGAACGCCACGTTCTCCAGCGCGGTCAGGTGACCGAACAGCAGGTAGTCCTGGAACACCACGCCGACGGGGCGGCGCTCGGCGGGCACGAACACCTCCGGCGGCACGTCCCACGGCTCGGCGTCGAGCCGCACGTGCCCGCCGGTGAGCGGCAGCAGACCGGCCAGCGCGCGCAGCGCCGTCGTCTTGCCCGCCCCGTTGGGCCCGAGCAGGGCCACCACCTCGCCGGGCGCGACGGTCAGCGGCAGCTCCAGCCGGAACCGGTCGCGGGTGACCCGCAGGTCCGCGTGCACGGTCACGTCGCGCCCCTGATCCACCGGTCGCGCAGACCCGCCAGCACGCCCACCGACACCACCAGCAGGACGATGCTGAGCACGACGGCGGCCTCCGGTTCGGTCTCCAGGGCGAGGTAGACGGCCAGCGGCATGGTGGTGGTCTCGCCCGGGAAGTTGCCCGCGAAGGTGATGGTGGCCCCGAACTCGCCGAGCGCCCGCGCCCAGCACAGCACCGCGCCCGCCACCACGCCCGGCGTGATCGACGGCAGCGTCACCCGCCGGAACGCGAACCACCGGGACGCGCCCAGCGTCGCCGCCGCCTCCTCGAACCGGGGGTCGGCGGCCCGCAACGCGCCCTCGACCGAGATCACCAGGAACGGCATCGCGACGAACGCCTCCGCCACCACGACCCCGGCGGTGGTGAACGGCAGCGAGATCCCGAACCACGCGTCGAGATACTGCCCGATCACCCCGCGCCGGCCCAGCACCGACAGCAGCGCCACGCCGCCGACCACCGGGGGCAGCACCAGCGGCACGGTGACCAGCGCGCGCAGGAACCCGCGTCCCGGCAGGTCGGCGCGGGCCAGCAGCCACGCCAGCGGGACGCCGAGCACCAGGCAGACCAGGGTGGCCAGGCTCGCGCACACCAGGGACAGCCGCAGCGCCTCCCCCACCTCGGCGCGGACCAGCGCGTCGGGCAGGGTCCGCCACGGCGCGCGGATCAGCAGGCCCGCCGGCGGGACGAGCAGGAACACCAGCCCCAGCAGGGCGGGCAGCACGAGGGCGGCGGGCAGCCGTCCCCGGCCCCGGCGGGGCGTCACGACCCGTCGAACCCGGCGGCGGCGAGCACCGCGCGGCCCCGGTCGGACAGCACGTGGGCCACGAACGCCCGCGCCCCGGCCGCGTTCGGGGCCGTCGCCAGCGGGGCGATCGGGTAGTCGTTGACCGCCTCGTCGGCCTCGGGGAACGAGATCCCCTCCACCTCGGCGGTGGCCGCCACGTCGGTCCGGTAGACCAGCGCGGCGTCGACCTCGCCGAGCCGGACCTTGGTGAGCACCGCCTTGACGTCCTGTTCCAGCGTGTCGGGGCGCGGCGTCACGCCGGCCGCCTCGAACGCCCTCTTCGCCGCCGCGCCGCACGGCACCTGCTCCGCGCACAGCGCGATCCCGAGCTCGGCCCTGCCGAAGTCGGCGAGTCCGGTGATCCGGCCGGGGTTGCCCGCCGGCACGGCGATCCGGAGCCTGTTGCGGGCGAACACGACCGGGGTCGCGGTGATGCCGCCCGCGTCGACCACCCGCGCCACGGCCTCCGGCGCGGCGGCGGCGAACACGTCGGCCGGCGCGCCCTGGTCGATCTGCCGGGCGAGCGCGGAGCTGCCGGCGAAGTTGAACCGGACCCGCACGCCGGGGTGGGCGTCCTCGAACTCCGCGCCCAGTTCGGTGAACGTCCCGGTGAGCGACGCGGCGGCGAACACCGTGACGGTGCCGGTGACCGGGGCGGCACCGTCCGGGCCGGCGGGCGGGTCCGGTGCGCCGCACCCGACCAGGGAGCCGACGACGGCGGCGACGACGAGCGCGGTGCGCACCGCGCTCACCCCTCCGGGATCTCGACGACGACGTGCGTGGACTTGATGGAGGCGACCGCGACGCTGCCGACCTCCAGGCCGAGTTCGTCGGCGGCTTCGCGGCTCATCAGGGACACCACCCGGAACGGGCCGGCCTGCATCTCCACCTGGGCCATCACCACGTCCTTCACCACCCGCGTGACGATGCCCCTCATCCGGTTGCGGGCCGAGGCGGCGATCGTCGCGCCGGGTTCGGCGGCGTCGGCCGACCGCCGCGCGAACTCGGCGAGCTCCCGCCCGTCGATCCCCTTGCGCCCGCTGTCGAGCCGCACGGCGGGCAGCCTGCCCTGGTCGACCCACCGCCGCACGGTGTCGTCGCTGACCCCGAGCAGGGAGGCGGCCTCGCTTATCCGCAGATTCGGCACCACGGCATCGTAGACGCCGCAGAAGCGGGTTCGACAGGTCCACTCGCCCCGGTGGTCCCCGAACTGCCGCCGCGTCCGCCCCGAAGGCGCGACACCGGGCCGGAGCGGGCGCTGCGGACACCGGAGCGGACCGCCGCGCGCGGGTCGGGGCGGCCTCGCGACCCGGCGCGGCCCGAGCGGTCGGCGGGCGGGGGCCGCGCCGGGCGACGTGAGAACGGGCGAGTCGGGCAGATCGGGCATCGAGAGCCGATATCGGTCGCGGCGGGAGGCCGGGTGCCGCACGGGCTTGGGCCATTCCGCCCCCGTCTTCCGGCTGTGCCGCTGGGGCCGTGCCGGCGCATACCGTCCGCACGAACCTCTTTCACCTATCAGCGAGGGGGACTCGTGCGCAGACTCCTAGCCGGCGCGGCAGCGATCGCGCTGGCCACCGCGGGCATCACGATCATGCCCGTGGCCGCCGCCGCGGCACCCGACACCACCACCGACACCGTCCAGTCCCGGCCCGACGAACTGCCGCACCCGCTTGAGGACAAGCGGCGCGCCCTGCGGCAAGAAGCCCTGGCCAAGGTGCTGACCGGTGAGGCGACCACCGAGAAGCGGGGCGCGAGCACCGTCGTCAAGGTCGGCAGCAAGGACAAGAAGAACGGTCAGAAGGCCGCCAAGGTCGACCAGTACGTCGAGCTGGAGCGGGAGAAGGTCGACAAGATCTTCGTCGTGCTCGCCGAGTTCGGCGACGAGCGCCACCCGCAGTACCCCGACCAGGACACCTCGCCCGGCACCGCCGGTCCGGTGCGCTTCGACGGGCCCGCGCACAACGAGATCCCCCAGCCGAACCGGGGGGTGGACAACACCACGATCTGGCAGGCGGACTTCAGCCGCCAGTACTTCCAGGACCTGTACTTCGCCACCGCACCCGGCGCGAACTCGGTGGCGAACTACTTCGACAAGCAGTCCTCGGGCCGCTACAGCGTCACCGGCTCGGTGACCAACTGGGTCAAGGTCCGCTACAACGAGGCCCGCTACGGCCGTTCCGACGGCTTCCCGTGCGGTTCCAACGTGTGCAACAACAGCTACGAGCTGGTCCGCGACGCGGTCACGCAGTGGGTCGCCGACCAGAAGGCGGCGGGCCGCACCGACGAGCAGATCCGGACCGAGCTCGCCTCGTTCGACGAGTGGGACCGGTACGACTACGACGGCGACGGCGAGTTCAACGAGCCGGACGGCTACCTCGACCACTTCCAGATCGTCCACGCGGGCGGCGACCAGGCCGACCGCGACCCCTGGCAGGGCGAGGACGCCATCTGGAGCCACCGGGGCTACGCGTTCAAGAACTACAACAGCGGGCCGGGCTCCAACAAGCTGGGCGGCGCGCCGATCGGCGACACGGGCCTGTGGGTCGGCGACTACACGATGCAGCCGGAGAACGGCGGCGTCAGCGTGTTCGCCCACGAGTACGGCCACGACCTCGGTCTGCCGGACCACTACGACATCAGCAACGGCGGCACGAACAGCGTCAACTGGTGGTCGCTGATGGGCCAGACGCGGGTCGGCGAGCCGGGCGAGGCCCCGGGCACCCGGGCCAACGAGCTGTCCGCGTGGGACAAGCTCCAGCTCGGCTGGCTGGACTACGAGGTCGCGGTGGCGGGCCAGGAGCGCACCTTCGACCTCGGACCGCACGAGTACAACACCGCCAAGGCCCAGGGCCTGGTGGTCGTGCTGCCCGACGTGTCCAAGACGTTCGACTACGGGGACCCGTTCGCGGGCTCGAAGATGTGGTGGAGCGACAAGGGCAACGACATCGACCACACGATGACCCGGGCGGTCGACCTGACCGGCAGGTCCACCGCGGAGCTCACCCTCAAGGCGCGCTACGACGTCGAAGAGGACTTCGACTACCTCTACGTCGAGGCGCAGAACGCCGACGGTAGCTGGACCCAGTTGGACGGCACGTCCGACGGCAAGCCGTTCGTGCGCGACTCCGGCGACGCCCCCGCGATCAGCGGGACGACGGCGGAGCGCTGGGTGGACGTGAAGGTGCCGCTGAACGCGTACGCGGGCAAGAGCACCAAGATCCGCTTCGCCTACCGGACCGACGGCGGCCTGGCGCTCCAGGGGTTCTTCGCCGACGCGCTCAAGCTGACCGCCGACGGCGCGACGGTGTTCGAGGACGGCGCGGAATCCGGCGCGGACTGGGCGCTCAAGGGCTTCCGGAGCACGGCGGGCACCGAGACGAAGGCGTACGACCAGTTCTACATCGCCTCGAACCGGACCTACGAGTCCTACGGCAAGTACAACAAGACCGGCCCCTACCGGTACAGCTTCCCGAACAAGCCGAAGTGGGTGGAGCACTTCCCCTACCAGGACGGCCTGCTCGTGTCGCTGTGGGACACCAGCTACCTGGACAACAACACCAGCGAGCACCCCGGTGAGGGCCTGATCCTGCCGATCGACGCGAACCCCGCGCCGATCTACAACCTCGAAGGCGGGGTGTGGGCACCCACGGTCTCGGGTTACGACGCGCCGTTCGGGTTGCAGAAGTCGGACTCGTTCACCCTGCACGTCAACGGCAAGGCGTCCTACGTGCGCGGCCAGCCGGCCAAGCCGGTGTTCGACGACACCAGGCAGTTCTGGTTCCCGCAGACCCCGACCGCCGGTGTGAAGACGCCGGGGGTGGGCGTCGGCCTGAAGGTGCTCACGCAGACGGGCACCTCGATGAAGGTCAAGTTGTACCGCACCAAGTGACGGATCGGTGCTCGGTCATCGGGCGCGACCGCCCGATGACCGACCGGTAGGCCGTTCGGCGTCGGACGTGATCCATTCAGTGTCACGTCCGACGTCCGGCCGGCGATGTAGTCGGACATGGTGACATCACGTGGTGCCCTGACCGCCGCCGTCCTGGTCGTCTCGCTCGGGGCGTGCGGTCAGCAGGTGTCCCCGGCGGCCTCGGTCGGCTCGGCCACGCGGCCGAGCGAGCCCTTGCGCACGAGCCTCTGCGACGCCGAGGGCGACCTGACGTCGTGGATGCGCGCGGACGGCCTGCCGGTGGACGACGCGAAGTGCACGGCGGAGTCGACCGACGCCCGCAAGCTGCGCGCGTTCGGCAAGTGGACCTTCCCGTCGGGCAGTCGCGCCCAGTCGCACGTCGAGTCCGTGGAGATCGCGGTGTTCGCGGACCGGGGCACGGACGGCGGGAGCGCGTTCGACGACCTCAAGGGCTCCTACCCGCCGCACGAGCAGCGCACGATCGCGGGCCACTACTCGCGGGTCACCACCACCCGGGGCAAGACGATCGTCAACCTGCCCGAGCTGGCCGATCCGCTCGACATCACCATCACCACGACGGTCGCCACCTCGTCGGACGCCCAGTACGCCGACATCCGCGCCGCCCACCTGCGCGCGCTGGAGCAGCTCGTGCCCGTCCTCACCGGGGCCTGACCGGTTTGGGCCTGACCGGGCCGGGCCAGGCCGGCGGGGGCTCAGCGCCGGAACCGCGCCCGCCGGGACGGTTCACCGGCCTCCAGGGCGTCACCGAGCGACCGCCCGGCCAGGCCGCGCGCGGCGCAGGCGTGCAGCAGCCGGCGGGTCAGGTCGCCGCGGTCGAGGGTCGGGGCGGGGCCGTCGTCCACGCCGTCGCCCGGACCGGCGAACCCGTCGTGCCCGAGCACGATCGACCCGGCCCGGGCCGATCGGACCGCGCCCGCGAGCCGCTCGGCCTGCGGCAGGTCCGCCCAGTCCCGCAGCTCCGGGCCCCACAGCACCGGCACGAGGCCGCAGCGGGTGACCGCGCGCCAGGTGCCGAACGACTGCGCCCCGTACGGGGGGCGGAACCAGCGCACCCGGCGGCCGGTCAGGTCTTCCAGCTCGGCGCGGGCGTCGCGGGTGCGCCGCGCGACCTCGTCCGGCCGCAGGCGGGTGAGCCGCCGGTGGTCCGGTCCGTGCAACGCGATCTCGTGGCCGGCCGCCGCGACCTCCGCGAGCAGTCCCGGGAAGCGCCGGACCCGGGTGAGCAGCACGAAGAAGGTGGCCGTCGCCCGGGATTCGGCCAGCGCGGCGAGCACCTCGGCGGTGCCGGCCGGGTCGGGGCCGTCGTCGTAGGTGAGCACGACGTAGGGCGCTTCGGTGCGCACCGCGCACACCGATCCGGCGACTCCACCCAAAAGGCGTTCCACCGGTGCGGCCAGTCCGCGCACGCCAAAAAAACGAGTGGTCACGAGTTCCCCCATGAGTAGCTGGTGCCCGTTCAGCACACCACGGAAACCACTCGGCGCAGCCGCACCACCACGGGATCGGCCGAACTGCGGACTTTCCGGCGGCGGAGTGCCCGAAAGGGAATCGGGTCTGCCCGTGTGACTCCGGCCACGATCGAGGTGGAATAAAACGCCGACCCGCCGGAATACGTGACGAATACATTCCCCGAGCACCGGGCAGCGGCCAGTCGAATACGGTATGAGGGCGCACCGGGAGCCGCCTTTTTCACCCGTTCGGCCCCTTCCGGCGCACAAGTGCGGCGCAATACCGTCTGTCGGGCCGCGCTCTTGGGGAAGAACACGGCGCGCTACGGGGGGAACACGGCAGAGATTCGCAGTCGGAGTCGACGTCGACGGTCGCGTGCGAATAGCCGACGACCGGCCAGGACTCCCGGAAGACCATTCCGCGAAATGGTGCAGGCTCCGCGTCAGGCGAGGTCCCCCAGTCCCGCCTGGCGCTCGCGAGGGGTCGGGGGGTCCGTCCACGGGACTCCCCGACCCCGCTTTTCGCGCATTCCCCCCGGTCCGCCCGACAGCGGCGGGTTCAGACCGTCGGCCGGGTCTCCACCCGGGCCCGGCGACGGCGCGTGAACGCCCGGTCGGCGGCACAGCCGACCAGGAGCGCACCCGACAGCAGGACCAGCGATTCCCCTCCGTGGACCGCGCACGCGCAGACCAGGACGGTCCAGAGCAGCAGCCTCATGAACCAAGGCTAGGGACGCAGATCACAGCCGTCCAAGGATTTGAGCATGGCTTAGGGTTGGCTCCGGGCCTGGCCCTGGGGTCGACCTCGCCGCCCGCTCACGTGGCCGGACGGCCGACCCCTCGTCCCGGGGGGAATCGGCCGTCCTCTGTCGCCCGGGGTGGGACTAGGCCACGGCGTGCAGGTTGCCGTCCGCCCCTTCGAGGCACCGCGCGGAGGCCGCGCCGCCGTTCACGAATTCCGTCACGCAGCGGCCCAACTGGGCGTGCGCGGCGGCGTTCGGGTGGAACGACTGCTGGGCCAGGTGGATGCCGATCGCGTCCAGACCGCCGTTGACCAGGGCGTACGGGTCGACGGTGAGCCGTCGTTGCCACTCGCCCGTGGAGCTGCCGCCCTTGCTGCACGCCTCGCGGCCCTCGGTGGCGCGGGAGAAGTCGAGGAACTTCACGCCCGAACGGGACGCGACACCGCGCAGCGCCTCGGCGAACTGCGGCACGGCCACCGTCCGCCCGTAGGCGGCGTCGGGCAGCCGCAGCGGGCAGCCCTGCGGGCCGTGCAGCAGCTTGTCCATCTTCTCGGTCACCGGGGACGCGTACGAGGTGAGCACCAGCGAGTAGGACGAGTCCGCGTAGCCGGCCTGCGCCATCGCCGAGCGCACGTCCCGCAGCGCCGTCTCGACCTTGGGTGCCATCGCGGTCAGCCGGGCGGGCCACTGGGTGGCCAGCTTCGACCGGCAGCTCGCGCCGAAGGGGTTCACCCACGCGGCCACGCAGTCGACCATGGTGTCGGCGAACCGGGGGTCGTCGTTCGCGCCGACCTGCACCAGCACGGTGGTCACCCGGTACTGGCGGGCGACCTCGACCAGCCGCCGCGCCTGGGAACCCTCGGTGTAGTGGGTGGTGTCGGCCAGCGAGACGTTCGAGGAGTCCGCGCCCGAGCAGGCCAGGTTGACGGTGCGCTCGGCGAGCGCGGTCCGGTGGATCATGGACTGGGTGGACCGGTGGCACCAGTTGCCGTTCTGGCCCTCGGTGCCCGGCTCGTACGAGCCCGCGCCCTCACCGGACATGGCGCTGTCGCCCAACGACACGACCGCGGTCTGGCGGGTGTCCGCCGCGCCGGCCGAGGCCGGCAGCACCACGAGTGAAGCTCCCACGAGCGCCACCGCGCCCAAGACCCGACTCCACGTCACCGCGCGACCTCCACCGCTCGTGGCGTCCGCAGTCGGACGCCAACTCACGGTAAACGCCTTGTCACACTGCGACAATGGGCCGATTCGGCTATCCGCAGGCGGGTCGGGCGGTCAGCCCAGCGCGGCGGTGACCTCGTCGGCGGTGGCGGTCACCGAGAACATGGGGTAGTCGAAGCGGAGGGCGTTGTCGTGCTCCTCCCGCGAGGTCGCCGCGACGCAGTCGGTCACCGTGATCACCCGGTAGCCGTTCTCGTAGCCGCTGCGCATGGTCGACTCCACGCAGCAGTTGGTGAGGAAGCCGCCCAGCACGATGGTGCCGATGCCCTTGCTGCGCAGGATGAAGTCGAGGTTGGTGCTGGCGAAGGTGTCCAGCCCGCGCTTGCCCTCGATGACGATGTCGCCCTCGCGCGGCGCGAGGTCGTCGACGATGGCCGCGCCCCAGGAGCCCTTCACGAACGCCTTGCCGTCGACCACGCCCTTGAGGATGCCGTACGGGTGCCGCGAGATCTCGTGGTAGCCCTCGGCGAACGCGATGGGCGCGTGCATCACCACCACCCCGGCCGCGCGGGCCGCGTCGACCAGCGCCACCGTCCTGGGCAGCATCCCGTTCCCCTCCATGACCTCGCTGACCGCGCCGTGCAGCGCGCCGCCCTCGGTGGTGAAGTCGTTCTGGTACTCGATCAGCACCACGGCGGTGGTGGCGGGGTCCAGCGTCAGGTCCGGCATGCGGTGGCCTCCAGCGGCTCGGCGGTCGACCGGGGTCCGACGGTCGACAGCGCCGATTCAACGGCTGCCGGGCGGAACGCGCAATGCGGCGTCCGGGTCATCGGACCGGACGGGCGACCAGCGACCAGAGGTAGCTCAGCGCCTCCCCGTCGGGGTCCTCGCGCGGCAGGAACTCGGCGATCAGCTCGCCCAGGCGGGTCGTGAACTCGGCCTGCGCCTCGGGTCCGAGCCGCAGGACGCCGCGCGCGGTGCCCCGGCCCGCCTCCGGGCCGGCCTCCACGATCTCGGCGCGGTGCGCGGCGAGCACCGCCAGGTCCACCTGCTGCACCAGGCCGACGCCCTCGACGTCGATCAGCCCGAGCTGCCACGTGCGCCCGGTCGCGCGGTAGGGGCGTTCCAGCGCGCCCTTCGCTCCCGTGCGCACGGGTTCCGGGGCCAGGAAGTCCGTCTTGACCAGCGCCCGGACGTGGCGCAGCACGGTCGCGGGCGCGACGTCCAGCCGCGCGGCCAGCTCCTGGTTGGTCCACGCGCGGTCGAAGCACAGGCGGAGGATGCGCCAGCGCAGCGGGTGCGCCAGCGCCTTGAGCTCCTCCACCGTGGCGGTCGGCGCGGGGTCTTCTCCGGACACGGCAGGAGGCTAACCGATCGGACCTTGCCCCGGCACCCGACGATTTGGTTGACTGCCATCGATTGCACAAAGTGAAATCACTGGGGGTGGCGATGGGGTTGGCCGCGCAGGTCCGCGACTGGGTGCGGGACCGGGAGCCGGAATTGCTGGCGGAACTCGGGGCGTGGGTCGCGCAGCCGAGCGTGAGCCGGACCGGCGAGGGCATGGACGAGGCCGCCGCGCACGGCGTGGAGCTGTTGCGGCGCAGCGGGTTGACGCCCGAGGTCGTGCGGACCGGCGGCTGGCCGGCGCTGGTCGGCACCGCGCCCGGCCCGCCCGACGCCCCGCACGTGCTGATCTACGGGCACTACGACGTGCAGCCGGCCGGGCCGCTGCACGAGTGGCTGTCCCCGCCGTTCGAGCCGGACTTCCGCGACGGCCGCGTCTACGGCCGGGGCACCGGCGACAACAAGGGCCAGCACCTGGCGCAGCTACTCGGCCTGCGCGCGCTGCGGGAGATCACCGGCGGGCTGCCGTGCCGGGTCACCGTGCTGCTCGACGGCGAGGAGGAGATCGGCAGCCCCCACCTGGCCGAGGTCGTGCGGCAGGTCGACGGGCCGGACCTCGTGGTGTGGAGCGACGGTCCGGTGCACGAGTCCGGGCGGGCGTCGGTCGTGCTCGGCGTGCGCGGCATCATCACCTTCGAGCTGCGCGTGCGCGGCGCGAACAGCGTGCTGCACTCGGGCAACTGGGGCGGGGTCGCGCCGAACCCGGCGTGGCGGCTGGTGCAGGTGCTGGCCGGGATGCGGGACGTGCGCGGCAACGTCCTGGTCGACGGCTTCGCGGACGACGTGGTGCCGCTGAGCCCCGGCGAGCGGGCCGCGCTGGCGGTGCTGCCGGTGGACGTGCCCGGTGTGCTCGGCGGCCTCGGCCTGTCCGGGATGGAGCCGCCCGCCGACCTCGGCTTCTCCGAGCGGCTCGCCGGCCCCACGTTCTCCATCAACTCGCTGACCTGCGAGGACGACGGTGAGCACCGGACGGTCGTGCCGAACGTGGCGGTCGCCAAGTGCGATGTGCGGTTGGTCGGCGGGCAGCGCGCGGACGCGGTCCTCACCGCGATCCGGGCCCACCTGACCCGGCACGCGCCGGACGTCGAACTCGTGCCGGGCGGCGCGATGAACCCGTCCCGGACGCTGCCGGAGACCCGGTGGACGGGCGCGGTGCTGCGCGGCGCGGCGGACGGGTTGGGCGAGGAGCCGCTGTTGCTGCCCGCGCTGGGCGGCAGCCTGCCGATCGCCGCGTTCACCGACGAGCTGGGCGTGCCGTGCTACGGCGTGCCGTTCGCGAACGTGGACGAGCGGAACCACGCCCCCAACGAGAACCTGGTGCTGGAGTGGTTCCGGCGCGGGATCGTCGCGGCGGCGACCGTGCAGCGGGCGATCGCGGAGGAGGGCCGGTGAGCCTGACCGACTTCGAGCAGGTGTCCGGCGCGGACCCCGGCCCGGACGGCCGGGTCGTCTGGATCTCCGACCGCAGCGGGAAGCCCCAGCCGTGGCTGGACGGCGTGCACCTGCCCGTGCCGGGTGCGGTGCGGCGGTGCGCGTGGCGGCCGGACGGCGCGCGCCTGCTGGTGCTGACCGACCCGGACGGCGGCGAGGACCACTGGCTGGGCGAGCTCGACCCGGTCACCGGGGACGTCGAATGGGTGGTCGCCGAAGAGGGTGTGCGCTGCGAGGTCGGGGTGCCCTACGGCAGCACCGGCCACCCGTACAGCGCGGACGGCGGGCTGCTCGCCTACGCGAGCAACGCGCGGGACCCGGAGGTGTTCGACGTCCTGGTCCGGGAGGGCGGCGAATCCCGGATCGTGCTGCGCGGCGACGACCGGTACCTGCCCATGGGCTTCTCCCCCGACGCGCGCCTGCTGCTGGTGCTGGAGCTGCACCAGAACAGCGACCACGAGCTGTACGTGGTCGACCTGGCCTCGGACACCCCGCGCAGGCTGACCGACCACGGCGGTCCGGCCAAGTACGAGCCGATCGCGTGGCTGCCCGACTCGTCCGGCATCTACCTGGGCACCACCCGGGGTCGCGACTTCCTCGGCCTGGCGACGCTGTCCCTGGCCGGCGAGCTGACCTGGCTGGACACCCCGGAGGCCGACGTCGAGGGCGGCGCGCTGTCCCCCGACGGCACCCGGCTCGCGTGGGGCCGCAACGAGCACGGCTACACCCGGTTGTCCTGGTCGGAGGTCGGCGGCGAGCCCGTCGAGGTGACCTGCCTGCCCACGGGGTGGACCATCGCCGAGCACGGTCTCGACGGCCACGTGCCGCGCTTCACCCACGACAACCGGTTGGTGGTGCAGCTCGCGCGCGGCGACGCGGCGACCGAGCTGTTCGTCGTCGACCTCGACGCGGGCACCGCCGAGCGGATCAGCGACTTCGGTGCGGGACTGCCCGACGACCTCGTCGCGCCCACCGTCGTGCACGCCACCGGCGCGGACGGCGTGCGGGTGCCGTGCCTGCTCTACCGCCCGCCGGGGGCGAGCGCCGACGCGCCCGCGCCCGTGGTGATGACCGTGCACGGCGGGCCGGAGTCGCAGGCGTACCCGGCGTTCTCCCCGCTGGTGCAGGCGCTGCTGGCCGAGGGGATCGGGGTGGTCGCGCCCAACTACCGGGGCTCCTCCGGCTACGGGCTGCGCTACCAGCGGGTGCTCTACCGCGACTGGGGCGGCAGCGACCTCGTGGACTACGCGGCCACCGCCGCGCTGGTGGCCGGGCTCGACTGGGCGGACGGGTCCCGCCTGGGCGTGCACGGCGCGTCCTACGGCGGTTTCGCGGCGTTCTCCTGCGTGGCCCGGCAGCCGGACCTGTGGCGGGCGGCGGTGAGCGAGTGCGGGACGTCGGACCTGCTCACCGACATCCGGAACGCGCCGCCGACGTGGCGCGGGCGCACCGCCGAGTGGATCGGCGACCCCGACGACCCGGCGGACCTCGCGCGGTTGGTGGAGCACAGCCCGCTGACCCACGCCCACCGCGTGCGGGCTCCCGTGCTGATCCTGCACGGGGAGAACGACACCCGCGTCGCCCCCGAGGAGTCCGAGCGGATGTACCGGCGGCTCCGGGAACTGGGCAAGCCCGCCCGGTTGGAGCTGCACCCCGGCGTCGGCCACGAGATCGACCGGGAAGGGCTCCCGCGCACCACGGCGCTGATCGTGGACTGGTTCACGACCCACCTGTGAGCCTCGCGGACCGGTCCGGCGGGTGTTCGTCCCGCTGCCGCCGGGGGCGCTCAGGGGTGCGGAGGTGCTGTCGATCGTCGGCCCTGCGGGGCTGTGCACCGCGCTCGCACCCGCAGAAGTGCGGTTGTTGCGCCAGGACGCAAAAACGGGACGCCGGGCGGTGTCAGCCACCATCGCGGTGTCTCCCCTGGTCGGTGCGCTCTGCTGGGTGAGCGCCTCCCGGCCGGCTGTTCACGGATGTGAACGCCGGCCAAGCAGGGGGTCGCGTGTATCCACCGAATGGCGGTTGCCCCTTGTTGTACGGGGAGGGCGCACCAGGGGGGTGCGCCGCCCCGTCCGATGGGGATCGGACCGGCCACGGGGGAGAAAAGATGAAACACCACGGGAGTACCAGCTTCTTCGTCGTGGGAGAGGGGGTGCTGGAGTTCGACGGCAGCGGGGAGCCGGCGGCCCGGCAACCCCTGGCCGTGGAGGAGCTTCGCCGGTTCCGCTTCTCGCGGATGGGACCGGAAGGGGTGCAGACGCCCGAGGACGCCCGGATCGCGCTCGCGGAGGCCATGACGGCCGCCGGGCCGCAGCCGGACTCCGCGGACCCGGCCGTCCCGGCCGGCTTCACCTACCTCGGCCAGTTCGTGGACCACGACCTGACCATGGACCGCACCGAGTCGCAGCTCGGCGGTGACGTGAACCTGGACGACCTGGTCCAGGGCCGCTCGCCCGCGCTCGACCTGGACTCGGTGTACGGCCGGGGCCCGCTCGACCCGACCGACCGGGTGTTCTACGCCGCCGACCAGGTGAAGCTCAAGGTCGGCCGGACGTCCAAGACGCCCGTCCCGGACAACCGCACGAACGTCGAGCTGGAGGGCTTCGACCTGCCGCGCGCGGGGTCGGGGGTCACCGGCGCGGACCGCCGGCGGGCGCTGATCCCGGACCTGCGCAACGACGAGAACCTCGCCGTCGCCCAGACCCACCTCGCGTTCATCCGGTTCCACAACCGGGTGGTCGACGAGCTGGCCAGGACCGGGCTGTCCGGGCAACGGCTGTTCCAGGCCGCGCGGGCGCAGGTCGTCCGGCACTACCAGTGGATGCTGCGCCACGACCACCTGCCGAGGGTCGTCGACCCGGCGATCGTCGACGACGTGTTCGCCACCGGCAGGCGGTTCTTCGAGGCCGGCGACGGGCACCGGAGCGCCACCCAGCCGGCCACCATGCCGCTGGAGTTCTCGGTGGCGGCGTACCGGTTGGGGCACAGCATGATCCGGGGCGCGTACCAGTGGAACCGGGTGTTCCGGACCCCGGAGAACGAGCAGGACACCGGAGCGCTGGGCGCGGGGACGTTGTTGCAGCTCTTCACCTTCAGCGGCACCAGCGGCAACTTCGTCAACGGCTCGGACCTCGACGACCCGAACACCCCGGGTCCGGACGCGCTGCCCACCAACTGGGTCGCGGACTTCCGCCGGCTGTACGACTTCACCGAGGTCGGCCGGCCGGACCTGGCCCCGGGGCTGGGCGGCGGGAACGTGACCAAGCTGATCGACTCGCTCCTGGTCGACCCGCTGACCCAGTTGCCGGCGGGCACGTTCGAGGGTCGCGGGCAGGTCGTCCCGCCGATCCACCGCAACCTCGCCTTCCGGAACCTGACCCGGGCGAACATGGTGCGGCTGGCCAGTGGGCAGCAGATGGCGTCGTTGTTCGACGTCGAGCCGCTGACCGCCGAGCAGATCCTGGTGGGCAACGGCGGCGCGCGGCTGGACGGGCTGCCCGAGGAGCAGCGGGCCGCGCTCGTCGAGGCCACGCCGCTGTGGTTCTACACCCTGCGCGAGGCCGAGTTCGGCGACGGCCTGCTGGGTCCGGTGGGCGGTCGCATCGTGGCCGAGGTGTTCCACCGGTCGATGGAGTCCTCGCGGTCCTCGATCGTGCGGGAGCCGTACTGGCGGCCCGAGTTCGGGCCGGACCCGACGACGTTCCGGATGACCGACCTGCTGCTGTTCGCCTTCGAGGGCAAGGCCGACCTGCTCAACCCGTTGGGGGACTGACATGTCCACGACGCGGGACTACGAGGTCGAGGAGGTCGTCCCGGACCCGCCGGCCACGTGGTGGGACCGGGCGGAGCACCGGGTCCGGACGGTCGCGCCGACCGCGCTGCGGCTCGTGATCGGCCTGGTGTTCCTCTGGTTCGGGGTGCTCAAGGTGGTCGGCGAGTCGCCGGTGGCCGACCTGGTCCACGCCACCCTGCCCTGGGTGTCGCGCGACCTGCTGCTGCCGGCGCTGGGCGTGGTCGAGGTGGTCATGGGCCTGGCCCTGGTGGTCGGCCGGCCCCGGCGGACGACGCTGGTCGCGGTGGGGCTGCACCTGGCGGGCACCTTCCTGGTGTTCCTCCAGGCCCCGGCCCTGACGTGGGTCGACGGCAACCCGCTGCTGCTCACCGCGAACGGCGAGTTCGTGCTGAAGAACCTGGTGCTCATCGCCGCCGTGCTGGTGCTGCTGGGCCACGGTCGCCGGACCACCCGGTGACCGACGCGGCGGCCCCGTCCCGGACGGGGCCGCCGCTCACACCGACGCGTGCCGCCGGTCGGTCATGGCCCGGCTGGTGACGACCAGTTCGTTGGCCACGCGGTCCACCGCCTCGCCGAACTCCGGGTCGTCGCACTCCCAGTCCACCAGCTTCCCGTGCAGCCAGTGCCGCCACGCGGTGACCAGGCCGGTGAAGGTCTCGGTGCCCTCCGGGGTGAAGCGGTAGCGGTCGTCGGATTCGGCCAGCAGGCCCTTGGTCATCAGTTGCCGGGCCACCGGCTCGAACACGCCGGCGGGCACCCTCGTCTCGACGGACAGGCGGTCCAGGGTGGCCTCGCCGTGGTGGGCCGACTGGCGGAAGACCTTGACCAGCAACCACGCCTGGGCGTGCGTCAGCGGGAGCCCGGACCTGGCCAGGACCTCGGGCGTCGGGTCCCGGTGCTCCTTCCCCACGATCAGCGTCAGCAGCTTCTCCAGCTCTTGGCCGGAGCCCGTGGACTGGGGGTGGGCGAAGCTCTCGCCCACGCCGCTGTTGCCGGTCGCGGCCACGCGCGCCGTGTCGCGCAAGGGGACCTCGCGGAGGAACAGGGCGACGACGAACGCCACCCCGGCCACCGGTGCCGCCCACAGGAAGACGATCTGGAGGGTCTCCGCGTACGCCGCGAGGATGGGGGCCTTCACCTGGTCGGGCAGGGCGTGCAACGCCTGCACGTTCGTCGCCGCGCGCGGGTCCACGCCGGGCGCGACGGCGGCGGCCAGCTTCTCCGGCAGGTTGCCCGCGTAGAGGGTGCCGAAGATCGCCACGCCGAACGAGCTGCCGAGCGTCCGGATGAAGCTCACCCCGGACGTGGCCACGCCCAGGTCTTCGTAGCTGCTGGTGCTCTGCACGACCACCACCGGCACGGGCATGCACATCCCCACGCCCAGGCCGAGCACGAGCATGTAGCCGGAGGCCGCCCAGAAGGACGTGTCCACGTCCAGCAGCGACAGCAGCAGCAACCCCGCGACCATCAGCAGGCTGCCCAGGATCGGGAAGATCCGGTAGCGACCGGTCTTGCCGATCACGTTGCCGGTCACGATCGAGGCCACCAGCAACCCGACCACCAGCGGCAGCATCTCCAGGCCGGACCGCGTCGCCGACGCCCCGTGCACGTACTGCAAGTACGTCGGCAGGAACGTCACCCCGCCGAGCATCGCGAACCCCACCACGAAGCTGAGCACGCAGCACACCGTGAACACCGGGCTGCGGAACAACCTCATCGGCAGCATCGGTTCGGCCGCGCGCAGCTCCACCCGGACGAACAGCGCGAGCGCGACCAGCGACCCGGCCGCCATCAGCAGGATGGTCGGCGACGTCCAGTCGTACTCGACCCCGCCCCAGCTCGTGACCAGCGTCAACCCGGTCGCGGCCAGCGCGATCAGCAGGATGCCGAGGTAGTCGATCCGGGGTTTCCCGCGCGCCCGCACCCCGGGCAGCCGCAGCGCGCCCACCACCAGGACCAGCACGCCCAGCGGCAGGTTGACGTAGAACGCCCACCGCCAGCTCAGGTGGTCCACGAACAGCCCGCCGAGCAGCGGCCCGACGACCGTGGACACGCCGAACAGCGCACCGATCAGCCCCTGGTACTTCCCCCGCTCGGACAGCGGCACGACGTCCGCGATCACCGCCATCGAGGTGACCATCAGGCCGCCCGCGCCGAGTCCCTGGACGGCCCGCGCGACGATCAGCCACGTCATGGAGTCGGCCCAGCCGCACAGGAACGACCCGATCATGAACAGCGCCACGCTGACCAGGAACGCGGGTTTGCGCCCGAACAGGTCGCCGAACTTGCCGATCAGCGCGGTCATGATCGTCTCGGCCAGCAGGTACGAGGTGACCACCCACGACAGGTGCCCCGCACCGCCCAGGTCGCTGACGATCGTGGGCAGCGCGGTGGCCACGATCGTCTGGTCCAGGGCCGCCAGCAGCATCCCGAGCATGATCACGGCGATGATGGCGTTGCGCGCGCCGCGCCCGACCTCGACCTGCCCCGCGCCCTGCTCCGCGCCTCGTCCCGCGCCCCGGTGTGCGACCACGCCGAACCTCCCGTGTGGACGATAGGGCCGCCGGCCGGACTCCGCTCGGGACGCGCACGCGGCCGGTGGTGCGTCGAACCGCGTCGGGACCGCCGAGCGGTCGAATACCGTGGGGATCTCCACCCCGCCCCGACCGGCGCGCTCGGACCACCGGCCCGCCGGCACCCCCGGAAGACGGGAACGCCCACCACGATGTCCACCGCGTCACCTGCCGCACTCGCTGCCGCGACCTCCCTGGCCGGACCCTCGGCGACCCTGGACGCGGTCCGACCGCTGTCCGGCGGCTCGCACGCTGCGACCTCCCTGGTCCGGACCGCCGACCCGCGCCGCGAGATGATCTTGCGCGAGTTCCCCGCCGGCGACCGCGCGGCGGACGACGAGGAGCGGGTCCTCGCCGCGATCGACACCCTGGGCGGCCTCGCCCCACGGCTGTTGGCACGCGGCCACGAGGACGCCGGAGCCCCGCCGTGGGTGCTGATCAGCCGACTGCCGGGCGCGGCGGACATCACCCCGGACGACCCGCACCGCGCGGCGACGCGGCTCGGGCAGGCGCTGGCCGGCATCCACGCCGTCGACGCCGAGGTCGTCGCCGGCCTCGACACCGTCTTCGACCGCCGGGCCCACCGGACCCGGCTGTCCGGCCCCGCCGCGCACGTCGTCGACAGCGCGTGGGAGGACACGATCCTCACCGCCCCCAGGGTGTTGACGCACGGTGACTACCACTCGGGGAACGTGCTGTGGCACGACGGCGCGCTGACCGGGGTCGTCGACTGGGAGGGCGCGGCCGGCGGACCGGCCGGCTACGACGTCGGCTGGTGCCGCTTCGACCTCTACCTGCTCCACGGCGAGCACGTCGCCGACGTGTTCCTCACCGCCTACGAGGAGGCCGGTGGCACCGCGATCGGCGAGCCGCGCCTGTGGGACCTGTGGACCCTCGCCCGGTCGCACCGCGGCGTCGAGACCTGGTTCCCCAACTACCGCGACCTCGGCCGCGGCGACCTGACCGCGACCGAACTGCGCCGCCGCCACACCGCGTGGACGCAGGAGCTCCTGCGACGCCACCCGCACTGACACCCGCACTGACACCCGCACCGACACCGGCGGCGCGCTGACCGTCGAGGTGCTCCCCCGCGCGAACCACCACGTGCGGAAACGGCACCACAGGTGTCACCCCGCCACCTCACCCGCCCTCGGACAACCGCAGTCGACCTCGCCGAAACCGGTCGCGCGGCGATCTCCCACCGGCACCATGTGCGCCCGGTACCCGCGAGATCGGAGTGGTTGTGGCGTTCGAACTCGGCAAGACCCAGGGCTTCACGTTCGAGCACGTCGTGGAGGTCGTCAGCACGCCCGGCGTGGTGGGCTCGAAGAGCCTCGCGCACTCGTTCGACCTCGAACGCCCCGACGTGGGCATCAGCACCGCCCGGCTCGTCTGCCCGACGTGCGGGCAGCACTTCCTGCTCGACATCCGCAGCACCGGGGCGGCCACGCGCCGCCGGCGGAAGTTGCTCGTCGGCGGCATTGCGGTCGCCCTGCTGGTCGTCGGGTGCGACGCAGGCGGACTTCCTGTCGCCGTTCGCCAAGGCGCTGGTCGTGGCGTTGGGCGGCCTGTTCGTCGCGTTGCCGCTGTTGCTCGCCTCGTTCAGCGCCAAGGGGCACGGCGGGTTCCGCAGGCTGTCGCCGGAGGGCAGGGTGCTCGGCGATCTGGGCGGGCACCGCGTGCGGTGACCGCCGCCCCGCGACCGGCGGGTCGACCGGTCGGTGACCCGGGTGCGGCGGCGGGCCGGGGCACCCGCCACCGGGCAGGACGCCGCCTAGGCCAGGTCGAACACGCCGAGCTTCGCGCCCTGCGTGAAGAACTCCCACTCGCCGAGCGTGAACCGCTGAGGAGCCTCCGCCGGCCGGTGGGAGTTGCGCACCAGCACCTCGTCGGCCGTGCGCATCACCTCGACGCAGTTGGAGCCGTTGGCGCTGAACTTCGTCCACTCACCCAACTTCAGGGTCATCTCGTGTCCTTCTCGATCCGGGTCAGGAGTTCGCGGCTTTCCTCCACCCCCAACGCCTTCGCACGGGTGTGGTCGAACCAGCGGCTCGTCCTCTCCACGTGCTCGGGCCGGTCCACGAAGTCGTCACCGAACGGCGTGTCGACGCTGACCAGCGACGGGAGCTTGTCGGGCAACCGGAACAAGGTCAGCGTAGTACCGGTCAGCGCGTGCGCACCCGCCCCTTGCGGCATCACCTGCACGTCCACGTGGGCTAGTTCGGACATCTCCAGGATGTGGCCGAGCTGCTCCCGCATCACCTCCGGACCGCCGATGTTCGCCCGCAGCAGCGGTTCGGCGAGCACCGCCCACAGGCGCAGCGGCGGTTCCCGGTCGGTGAGCAGCGCCCTGCGCCGCCCGCGCAGTTCGAGGTTCTTCTCCAGCGCCTCGCCGACGACCCCGCCGCCGATCATGATCGCGCGGGTGTAGCGCTCGGTCTGGAGTGCGGCCGGCACCAGCTCGAACGAGTAGTAGAGGGCTTCGAGCGCGGTCGCCTCGACGTTGAAGATCCGGCGCAGCCACGGTGCGATCGCCCCGCCGAGCTTGCTGCGCGGACGCCTCCGGTGCGCCTCGGAGTTCAGGCCGAGCAGGTCGTCGCGAACCGCTTCCTCGGCGTCGTAGAGCTCCAGCAGCTTCTCCAGCTCCGCCTGCCGGATGCCGCTGGAGGCGGTCTCGATGTTGCCGATCTTGGTGGTCGTGCAGTTCAGGACCTCCGCCGGCCGCTCGCGCGGCAGGCCGGCGTCCTCGCGCATCCGCCGCAGCGTGGTGGCGATCTGAATGCGCGCGGCACTCCGGTGTGGGCTGCTCATGACGCTCCCGGATCACTCGATCGGTACAGTGCACTCAAGTTGTGCACACATCATACTGGCACTGTATCCGGAGAGTATATGCCTCTAACGGGGAGTGATGATCAGTGGCCCACCGGTTCCAGCAGTTGAGCGTCATCGAGAGCACCGGGCTCAAGTCCGACTACGTCCTGCTCGAACGCCATGACGAGGTGACCGACGAACCCCTGGCGGACTGGGCGGTCGACCGGTTGCGCGCGGGCGGGTACGCCCGGGGCCTCTACGTGGCCGAGCGCGGGCACAAGGCGGACGACTGGCCAGAGGACGAGTACGACTCGGACGTCGAGGTCGTCGCCGACGGCCACGGCACGGTCAAGGTCGTCTGAGCCCTAAGGTTCGGTTAAACCTCGCGCCCGGTCGCGGACCAGCACCGCCAACCGCTTTACCTTGTGGGACAAGGGGTGGTCGCGATGTCCGCAACGATGCGGGACCGATTCGACGAGCCGGCGCGTGCCCGACGGCTGCTCGTGGTGTGCGATTTCGACGAGTCCTTGCCCGGCGACGTCCGGTTCCGGGAGTCGGCGCGGGGGCTCGCCGGCCTGCCGGGGACGACGCTCGTCCTGGTGTCCTGGCGCGGGTGCCGCGAGCTGGCGGCCCTGTCCGGGCTGACCGCCCCGGTGCGGTTGATCGGCGATTTCGACCGGGGCGCGGTGAAGGCGCTGGTGTCGGAGGCCGATACCGCACTGGTGCTGGGTGCCGCCCTCGGCGGGTGGCACGTGGCGGTGGGCCGTGCCCTGGCGATCCTCTTCGAGAAGCGCGCTAGGCGCGGCCCCTCCACAACCGCCACGCCCGAGGACCGGCGGGCTCGTGGTGGCTGTCCGCCTCCCCGAGGCGGAGCCTGATCCGCGCACCGCCGAGGCGACCGCGCTCCACGTGGATGGTGCCACCGGTCGCCTCGGCGGCGGCGCGGGCGATGTCCAGGCCCAACCCGGTCGAGCCCCCGCCGGAGGACCCCCGGTGCAGGGCGCGTTCCGGGTCGGCGATGCCCGGCCCGCCGTCCTCCACCACCAGCGTGATCCAGCCGGCGTGCCCGACCACCGCGACGGTGAGCGCCGACCGCGCCGGGGTGTGGTGGAAGACGTTCTCCAACAGCGCGTCGACCACCGCGCCCAGCTCGTCCGCCGACAGCGGCACCGGCATCGGCCCGCAGGGCAGGTCGACTTCGCACGGCCGGCCCTGGTCCTCGGCGTGGGCGGACCAGAAGCCCATCCGGGCCCGCACCACCTCGACCACGTCGCAGCTACCGCCGCCCACCGCCGTCGCGACCGGGTGCAGGGACTCGATGATCCGGTCCACGTCGTGCCCCAGCGCGGTGACCGCGCTGCGGATGCGGTCCGCCACCGGGCCGCCGCCGATGGCGTCGGCGTCCAGGCGCAGCGCGGTCAACGGGGTGCGCAGGCGGTGCGAGACGTCGGCGATCATCTCCCTCTCCTTGGCCAGCAGGCGTTCCGTGCGATCGGTGGCGGCGTTGATCGCGGTCGCCAGCGCGGCCAGCTCGGGCGGGCCCTTGACCCGGATGCGCCGGTCGCCGTCCCCCCGGGCGATCCGGGTGGCGGTGTCGGCCAGCGCCGCGAGCGCGTCCACCACCGGCGTCGACAGCCGCCGGCCCACCACCACCGCGACCGCCACGGCCAGGGAGGCCGCCGACAGCAGGGTTCCCAGCTCGGCCCACAGCCCGGCGGTGAAGGTCGGCGCGGACCCCGAGACCTCCACCACCGCGCGCCCGCCGTCCACAGTGGACACCTCGGTCAGCTCGGCCACGCCGGTGCCGACGCCGATCGTCGTGCCGTCCGGCAGGTGCACGGCCAGCCTGCCCTCGCGCCCGGCGGCGGTGCGGGTCAGCGCGCCGCGCACGGCGTCCGGGTCGGCGGTCACGGCCAGCACGGCGGCGACCGCCGCGACGTCGTGCCCGTCGTCCGACGCCGCCCGCCCCGCCGCCGCCGTCACCAGCAGGAGCGCCGAGCCCACGAACAGCAGCACGCCCACGAGCACGGCGGGCCACGCGACGGCCCGGGTGAGCAGCCCCCTCATTCCGGGGTCACCAGCTTGAAGCCGACGCCCCGGACGGTGTGCAGGTAACGGGGTTTCGCGGCGGTCTCCCCCAGTTTGCTGCGCAGCCACGAGACGTGGACGTCGATGGTCTTGTCGTCGCCCAGGTACGGCTGCCCCCACACCGCCTGGAACAGCTCGCGGCGCGCGATGACCCGGTTCGGCCGGTGCGCCAGGTAGGCCAGGAGGTCGAACTCGCGGCGGCTGAGCGCGACCGGGCGGCCGTCCCGCAGGACCTGGCGCTGCGCCAGGTCCACCCGCAGGTCGCCGACCACGAGCAGGTCGCGGTCCGGGCGCGGGGTGCCCGACGTGCGGCGCAGCAGGGCGTTGATGCGGGCCGCCAGGTGCTCCGCGGAGAACGGCTTGACGATGTAGTCGTCCGCCCCGGCGTTCAACGACCCGACCACCGAGCTCTCGCCGCCGCGCGCGGTCGCGATGATCACCGGGACGTCGCTGATGCCGCGCAGCATCCGCAGCGCGGCCACGCCGTCCAGGTCCGGCAGGCCCAGGTCGAGGATGACCAGGTCGGGTTCCTCGGTGCTCGCCGCGCGCAGCGCGGCGACCGCCGTGCCGACCGCGCGCACGTCGTGCCCGAGGTCGGTCAGCGCGTGCACCAGCGCCGCCTGGACCACCGGGTCGTCCTCGACCAGCAGCACCTTGGACATGCCAGCAGGGTAGGGCCTGACCGCGCCCCGTCGCGGGTGAGCGCCCGGCTTTTCCGGGCTTAGTGAAACCGTGCCTGGCCCTTAACGGTCTCTTAGGGAAGTGCGCACTACTGTCGGCCCCACCGGAAAACCGGAGTGGCGCGGATCACAGCGCGACTGGAATCGCAATTTTGCGGACGACCGGGGAAACGCACCGGGCGGGGCGAGGAGTGGGCGTGGCGGAAGTCGTGCTGAGCGGTCTCGGCAAAGTGTACGTCGACGGCACCCGCGCGGTCGCCGACCTGGACCTGGCGATCCGGGACGGGGAATTCCTGGTCCTGGTGGGGCCGTCCGGGTGCGGCAAGACCACGGCGCTGCGGATGATCGCGGGGCTGGAGAGCGTCAGTGAGGGTGCCATCCGGATCGGCGAGCAGGTCGTCAACGAAGTGCCGTCGCGGGATCGCGACGTGGCGATGGTGTTCCAGTCCTACGCGCTCTACCCGCACCTGAACGTCTACGACAACATCGCTTTCGGGCTCACCTTGCGGAAACTGCCGAAGAAGGAGATCGACCGGCGGGTGCGCGAAGTGGCCGAAGTCCTCGAATTGCACGAGCACCTGGAGCGCAAACCGCGCAACCTGTCCGGCGGCCAGCGCCAGCGGGTCGCGATGGGGCGGGCGATCGTCCGCGCGCCGCAGGCGTTCCTGATGGACGAGCCGCTGTCGAACCTGGACGCGAAGCTGCGGGTGCAGATGCGCGCGCAGATCGCCCGCATCCAGCGCGACCTCGGCGTCACCACCGTCTACGTCACCCACGACCAGACCGAGGCGATGACCCTCGGCGACCGCGTGGCCGTGATGAAACGCGGTGTGCTGCAACAGGTCGGGCCGCCCCAAGAGCTGTACGACCGGCCCGTCAACCTCTTCGTGGCCGGGTTCATCGGTTCACCGGGCATGAACCTGGTGACCGCCCGGCTCGACCGCGACGACGACGGCCGGCACTGGGTCACCGTGGGCTCGGACGCCTTGCTGCTGCCCGAGTCCGTGCTGCGGTCCCGACCCGCGTTGGAGGGATACGCGGGTCGGGACGTGGTGCTCGGCATCCGCCCCGAGGACATGGAGGACGCGGCGCTGGCCGACGCGCAGGAGGGGTCGATCCTGCACTCGGTGGCCGACCTGGTGGAGGCGATGGGCTCGGACGTGCTGGTGCACTTCCCCGTCGACGCCGCGCCCGTGGTCACCGACGACACCAGGGCGCTGGCCGAGGACGACGGCACCGCCGACCTGCCCCGGCGCGGCGGTGTCGTCCTGGTCGGGCGCTTCTCCCCCCGGACGCACGTCTACGAGGGCCAGCCCCTGGCCGCGTGGGTGGACACGTCCCGCTTGCACTTCTTCGACCCGGCGACCGGGTTGTCCGTGTGGACCGACACGTCAGGAGAGCTGGAATGAGACGCTTGAAGGTGACCGCCGCACTGGCCGCGGCACTCGGCGCGGTGACCGCGTGCGGTGCGGGCACCACGGCCCCCGGTGCGGACTCGCGATCGTTGAGCGGGCAGGTCGTGGAGGTCATCGGTCCGTGGACCGGTGACGAGCAGTTGCGGTTCGAGCAGGTGCTCGACGAGTTCGAGAAGTCGACCGGTGCCGAGGTCCGGTACACGCCGGCGGGCGACGAGCTGCCGACCGTGCTCCAGACCAGGGTGCAGGGCGGCACGCCGCCGAACGTCGCGCTGGTCGCGCAGCCCGGCCTGGTCGAGCAGTTGGCCGGGGCCGGGTCGCTCAAGGTCGTCTCGCCGGAGGTCGAGAAGGCCGTCACCGAGCACAACGCGGGCGTGTGGAAGAGGCTGGGCACGTTCGACGGCAAGCTCTACGGCGTGCACTTCAAGTCCGCCAACAAGTCCACCGTCTGGTACAGCACCGAGGCGTTCGACGCGATCGGCGCGGAACCCCCGCGCACGTGGGAGGACTTCCTCAAGGTCGGCCGCGCGGTGGTCGACACCGGGCAGGCGGCGGTGTCGGTGGGCGGCGCGGACGGGTGGACGTTGACCGACTGGTTCGAGAACGTCTACCTGCGCACCGCCGGGCCGGACAACTACGACAAGCTGGCCAAGCACGAGATCCCGTGGACCGATCCCTCGGTGCGCGAGGCGCTGGAGACGCTGGGCGAGCTGTTCGGCGATCCCCGCCTGGTCGAGGGCGGCGGCGCGGGTGCGCTGCAAACCGAGTTCCCGCAGTCGGTGATCACCGTGTTCGGCGACGAGCCCAAGGCCGCGATGGTGTTCGAGGCCGACTTCGTGGCGTCGGTGATCACCACCAGCACCAAGGCGAAGGTCGGCGAAGACGCGAAGTTCTTCAAGTTCCCGTCCATCGGCGGCAGCCAGGACGCGGTGGTCGCGGGCGGTGACATGGCCGTGCAGCTCAAGGACGACCAGGCGACCACCGAGCTGATGGAGTTCCTGGCGTCGCCGGACAGCGGCCGGGTGTGGGCGAAGCTGGGCGGGTTCCTGTCCCCCAACAAGAGCATCCCGGCCGACGCCTACGCCGACGACGTGACGCGCGAGCTCGTCAAGCAGTTGGTGGACGCCGGCGACAACGTCCGGTTCGACATGTCCGACCTCGCGCCGGCCGCGTTCGGCGGGACCAAGGGCGCGGGCGAGTGGAAGGCGTTGCAGGACTTCCTGGCCAACCCCCGCGACGTCGACGCCGCCGTGCAGCGCCTGGAGTCCGAAGCCGCCAAGGCGTTCGGGAGGTGACGACCACCCGATCCCCCGCCGGCCCGCGTCCCCGGGCCGGCGGGGTGGACCCGACGCCGGGCCGCTCGCCGCGCCAGGCGCTGCCGTTCCTGCTGCCCGCGCTGGTGGTCCTGGCCGCGCTGGTCCTGTACCCGCTGGTGTACTCGCTGATCCGGAGCTTCTTCGACCGGGCCGGGACGGGGTTCGTGGGGATCGGGAACTACGTCGACCTGTTCACCGACCCGCGCACGCTGACGGCGTTCAAGAACAACGTGATCTGGGTCGTCGTCGCGCCGGCGGTGGTGACCGGGCTCGGGCTGATCTTCGCGGTGCTGACCGAGCGGATCCGCTGGGCCACGGCGTTCCGGCTGGTGCTGTTCATGCCGATGGCCATCTCGCTGTTCGCGTCCGGGATCATCTTCCGGTTGGTGTACGAGGAAGATCCCGCGCGGGGCGTGGTCAACGCGGTGAGCGTCGGGGTGCACGACCTGTTCTCGGCACCGTCGCCGTACCCCAAGGCGCAGCCCCGTGACGGGGTGCCGTTCACGGCGGCCGAGGAGGGGTTCACCAGCACGCGGACCTACGCACCGGGGTCCTCGGTCGTGGTGCCGCTGGCCGGGTTCCCGCCGAACCGGCTGCCGGAGGGCGCGTCGCGGGCTTCCGAACCGGCGGTGGACGCGCGGGAGCTGCGCGGCGTGGTGTGGTTGGACGTGTCCGTAGGCGGGGTGGCGGGTGCGCTGGACAACGGGGAGCGCGGGCTGCCCGGGTTGGCCGTGGAAGCGGTGCGGGACGGGCAGGTCGCCGGTCGGGCGACCACCGGCAACGACGGGCGGTTCACCTTCCCGGACCTGGCCGACGGCCAGTACTCGGTGCGGTTGGCGGCGGCGAACTTCACGCTGCCGTTCCGGGGCCTGACGTGGCTGGGGTCGACGTTCATCACGCCGGTGATCATCTCGTCGTGGATCTGGATCATGACCGGGTTCGCCATCACGTTCATCGCGGCCGGTCTCGCCGCGATCCCGCGCGACGCGCTGGAAGCCGCCCGGGTCGACGGGGCCACCGAGGGGCAGGTGTTCCGGCGGGTGACCGTGCCGCTGCTGTCGCCGGTGCTGCTGGTGGTGTTCGTGACGCTGGTGATCAACGTGCTGAAGATCTTCGAGCTGGTGTTCGTCATCGCGCCCGGGTCGGTGCAGGAGGAGGCGAACGTGCTGGCGCTCCAGATGTGGCAGGTGTCCTTCGGCGCGGGCGGTGACCAGGGCGTCGGCAGCGCGCTGGCCGTGGTGCTGTTCCTGCTGGTCGCTCCGGCGATGCTGTTCAACATCAGGCGATTCCGACGGGAGCGGTCGTGACCGTGGTGGAGGTGTCGGTGGCCGGAGCCCCCCGCCGGGGTCCGCTGTCCCGGGTGGTGGCGCGGATCGGCAGCGGCGCGGTGCAGGTCGGGCTGGCGCTGGTGGCGTTGTTCTGGCTGGTGCCGGTGTTCGGGTTGCTGATCGCGTCGCTGCGCGGCGAGGCGGACAACGCGGCGTCCGGGTGGTGGACGATCTTCACCCGGCCGACGGAGCTGACCCTGGCGAACTACGCCGGCCTGGTCGGGAACTCGACGGTGCTGCGGTCGTTCCTGAACACGGTGTACATCGCGGTGCCGGCCACGGTGCTGGTGGTGGTGATCTCGGCGCTGGCGGCGTACGGGCTGGCGTGGATCGAGTTCCCGGGCAGGCTGTGGCTCACCACGCTGGTGGTGGGGCTGCTGGTGATGCCGATCCAGGTGGCCCTGATCCCGGTCGCGAAGCTGTTCGGGGCGCTAGGCCTGTTCGGGACCATCACCGGGGTGGTGCTGTTCCACGTGGCGTTCGGCCTGCCGTTCGCGATCTTCCTGCTGCGCAACTTCTTCGCCGGAATCCCCCGCGACCTCATCGAGGCGGCCCGCATGGACGGGGCGCGCGAGTGGGTGATCTTCCGGCGGGTCGTGCTGCCGATCGCGAAGCCGGCGATCGCGTCGCTGACCATCTTCCAGTTTTTGTGGGTGTGGAACGACCTGCTGGTGGCCCTGGTGTTCGCGGACCAGGACTCCGCGCCGATCACGGTCGCGCTGCGGGCGCAGTTGCGGCAGTTCGGGTCGAACATCGACCTGCTGTCGACCGGGGCCTTCCTGTCGATGATCGTGCCGTTGGCGGTGTTCCTGGCGTTCCAGCGGTACTTCGTGCAGGGCGTGCTGGCGGGCTCGACGAAGTAGCCGGCGCGGGCGTACGGCCACGCCGGTCACCGTCGCCCGCAGGGGTCGGGGGCGGGGGGCGGGTGTCGGGGGGCGGGCGTCGCGGGGGTGGTTCGGGGTGCGGTGGACGCAGGCGGCCGGAGTCGGGGAAGTCCGGCTCCGGCCGACCACGGAGGCTGCCGGCCGCCCGCAGACGGTGAGCTCAGGTGCCTCGTCAACCGATCCGGCCAACTCCACAAGTCGACCAACGTCCCATCACCGACGATTTGGGGCCGGCGGTCGGAGGTCAGGTGCCGGGGCTGAGGCTGGAGGCCGGGGAAGTCCGTTTCGGCCGACCGCGCAGACCGCAGGCTTTGAGCGCAGATGCTCGCTCGACCGGGCCAGGCCAGCCCCCATGTCGATCAACGTCCCGCCATCGGCGATTTGAGGCCGGCGGTCGGGGGAGGTCGTTAGGGGTCGGCCGGGGTCGGGGAAGTCCGGCTCCGGCCGACCACGGAGGCCGCCGACCTCCCGCAGACGGTGAGCTCAGGTGCTCGCTCGACCGGGCCAGGCCACCGCGCGGGATCTTCCGCCCGCGCGGTGGCCCGGCCCGCTCCGGACATCGCCCGCTCCTGCTACCGCCGGATCAGGACCAGCGGGTCAGGACCGGCGGGTCAGCAGTTCCGTCCACGCCTCCACGGTCGGCGTCTCGGCCAGGTCCACGAACGCGACCGACGCGCCGTCCGCTCGCCACGACTCGACCAGCGACATCACCCGCACCGAGTCCAGGCCGTGGTCCAGCAGGTTGTCGTCGTCGGCGATCTCGACGGCCGGGATGTCCAGCACCGCGGCGATCTGGTCGCGCACGTCGTCCTTGGTCATGACGCTCCGTTCAGTTCGGTGATCAGCCGCGTCGTCGTGGTGGTGACGGCGCAGCGGCCGGCGGCGTAGCGCACCGCCATGTGGTGGTCTTCGGAGGAGAAGTCCGCCACGGCGTCCGCCACGAAGAACGCCTGGATGTCCTGCATGAACGCATCCGCCGCCGTCATCAGGCAGCCGATGTGGGCGTAGATCCCCGTCACCACGAGCTGGTCCCGGCCGGTGGTGTCGAGCAGCGAGCGCAGGTCCGTGCGGTGGAAGGCGTTGTAGCGCCACTTCGTCATCCGCACGTCCGACCCGCCCGGCGCGAGGGCGTCGTGGATCTCCGCGTCGACCGGGTCCGGGCCGATGCCCGTGCCCCACATGTCCAGTTGCAGGCCCCGCTGCGCCGAGCTCTGGCCACCGGGCTGCGCGGAGTACACCACCGGCACGCCCAGCGCCCGGCACGTGTCGCGCAGCGCCCGGATGTTCGCCACCAGCTCCACCACCGGCGACGCGTCCGGGCTGAACGCGCGCAGGAAGTAGTTCTGCATGTCGTGGATCAGCAGCACCGCGCGCGCCGGGTCGCTGGTCCACTTGACCCGGTTGACGGGGAGGTCCGCCTCGGTGGGCATCGGGTAGGGCTCGATGGTCGGCAGACCCATCACTGCGCCTTTCTGAACGTGTCGGCGAGGGCCCGGCGCAGGTCGCGCCGGCTGGTCTTGCCGACCCCGGTGTGCGGGAACGCGTCCACCAGTTCGATGCGGTCGGGGATCTTGTAGGCGGCCAGGCCCCGGCCGCGCAGGAACGCGCGCAGCGCCGGGCCCGTCGGCGGCTCGCCGGTGGCGATCACGAACGCGCACGTCCGCTCGCCCAGGTAGTCGTCCGGAATCCCGACCACCGCGGCGTCGTGCACCGCGGGGTGCGCCACCAGGTGGTTCTCGATCTCCTCGGCGGCGATCTTCTCGCCGCCCCGGTTGATCTGGTCCTTGGCCCGGCCCTCGACCACGAGGTGCCCGGTCGGCAGTCGCCGCACCAGGTCGCCGGTGCGGTAGAAGCCGTCCGGGGTGAACGCGACCAGGTTGTGCGCCTCGGCCCGGTAGTAGCCCCGGATCGTGTAGGGGCCGCGGGTCAGCAGTTCGCCGACCTCGCCGGGCGCGACCTCCGCGCCGTCCGCGTCCACGACCCGCACTTCGTCGTCGGGCGAGATCGGGCGGCCCTGGCTGGTCACCACGATCTCGTCGGGGTCGTCGAGCCTGGTGTAGTTCACCAGGCCCTCGGCCATGCCGAACACCTGCTGCAACGCGCAGCCCAGTTCGGCGCGCACCCGCCGCGCCGCCTCGGGCACGAACTTCGCGCCGCCGACCTGGATCACCCGCAGGCTGGACAGGTCGTGGTCGGCGCGGGCCGGAGATCCCATCCACTGCAACGCCAGCGGCGGCACCACGCCGGTCGCCGTGACGCCCTCCGCGGCGATCAGCGGGAAGACCACGTCCGGGCTCGGCGCGGGTGCCATCACGATCCGGCCGCCCGCGTGCAGCACGCCGAGGATGCCCGGTGACGACATCGGGAAGTTGTGCGCGACCGGCAGCGCCACCAGGTAGGCGGTGTCCTCGTCCAGCCCGCAGATCGCGGCGCTCTCCCGGACGCTGTAGAGGTAGTCGTCGTGGGTGCGCGGGATCAGCTTGGGGATTCCCGTGCTGCCGCCGGAGAGCTGGAGGAACGCCACCGCGTCGGCGCGCACGTCGGGCAGCTCGCCGCCGGCCACCGGCACGTCGGCGAGCGCGGTGTGCTCGCCCGGATCACCGAGCACGAACACGTGGTCGAGGGCGGACGTCCGCTTGACCTCCGACGCCAGCGCCCGGAAGTCGAAGCCACCGACCGAATCCGCGATCACGTACGCCACCGCGTCGGTGATCTCGCAGAACGCCGAGACCTCGGCGAGGCGGTGCGGCGGCAGCGCGAACACCGGCAGCGCGCCGGCCCGGAACAACCCGAACACCACGGAGGTGTACTCGGCGACGTTCGGCAACTGCACCACGACCCGGTCCCCCGGTTCGATGCCGCGCGCCACGAACCCGTGCGCCATCAGGGTCGCGCGCTCGTCCAGCTCGCGGTAGGTCCACCGGCGCGCACCGTCGACCACCGCCACCCGGTCGGCGAACCGCTCCGCGCGCGCGGCGAGGAAGTCGCCGAACGTCTCGCCGACCCAGTACCCGGCCTCGCGGTACCGGCGGGCGAACTCCTCGGGCCACGGTGTCCAGTCGTTCACGCCGACTCCTTCAGTCCCAGCGCGCCCAGGAAGGTCCGGAACTTCGCACTGGTCTCGGCCAGCTCGGCCTCCGGCGTGGACCCCGGCACCACGCCCGCGCCCGCGTACAGCCGGAGCCGGCGGTCGGCGACCTCGCCGCACCGCAGGGCCACGACCCACTCGCCGTCGCCGCGATCGTCGGTCCACCCGACCACCCCGGTGTAGAACCCGCGGTCGAACGGCTCCAGCTCGCCGATCAGGGTGCGCGCGGTGTCCGCCGGCACCCCGCACACGGCGGGCGTCGGGTGCAGCGCGGAGGCCAGGTCCAGCGCGGAGGTCGACTCGTCCCGCAGCACGCCGGCCACCCTGGTCGACAGGTGCCACATGGTCCGGGTGGGCAGCAGTTCCGGCGTCGGCGGCACGACCAGCTCGCGGCAGAACGGGGCCAGCGCGTCGCCCACCGCGCCCACCACGAACGCGTGCTCGCGCAGGTCCTTGGGCGAGGACAGCAACTCCGTGGCGTTGCGGCCGTCCTGCTCGGGGTCGCCGCTGCGGGGCCGGGACCCGGCCAGCGGGTTGGACACCACGGCCAGGCCGGTGCGCCGGATCAGCAGCTCCGGGCTGGTGCCGATCAGGGTGCTGCCGCCCAGGTCGGTGGCGAACGTGTAGCCGCGCGGGTCGCGGGCGGCCAGCGCGGCGAGCACCTGGGTCACGTCGATGCGCTCGGTGGAGGTCAGGTCGAGCGCGCGGGCCAGCACGACCTTGCTCAGCCCGCCGTCGGCCATCAGGTCCAGGGCGCGCCGCACGCCCGAGGTGTAGGCGTCGGCGTCGGTGCGCTGGTCCAGCCACCGGCCGCCGGGGGTGGGGCGCTCCGGGAAGGACACGGTGTGCAGCGGCGCGCCCCGGCGCACCGCGCCCGGCACGGTCAGGCGGGACGGCACGTCCGGGCGGAACGGCACCGCGCCCACCACCACCTCGCCCGGCTCCAGCGGGGTCGCGCGCGCGGCACCCGCCTCCTCCGCGACCAGGACCCCGGTCGGCGAGGCGAAGAAGAAGCCGCCCTCCCGGTAGGTGTCGAGACCAGGCAGGGCACTGGATGTTTCGGCGGCTAGCACCGGCTGCTCCGTTCGCTGTTCATGGCTCAGGCGCGCAGTGTCGCGCCGCCGTCCACGTAGAGGTTCTGCATGGTGATGTGCCGGGCCTGGCCGGAAACCAGGAACAGCACGGCGTCGGCGACGTCCGCCGGGTCGGCGATGCGGCCCAGCGGGATGCCGACCCGGAACGACGCGGGATCGCCCGCGATCACCCGGGACGGGCCGTTGTCGTCGGTCCACAGCGAGCGCTGCATGGCGGTGTCGGTCGAGCCGGGCGAGACGACGTTGCAGCGGATGCCGTGCTCGGCCAGTTCCAGGCCCAGGCAGCGGGTCAGCATGGTGGTGGCCGCTTTGGACGCGGCGTAGGCCGCCATGCCGGTGCGGGGCACGCCCGACGCGTTCGAGCCGACCGTGACGATCACGCCCTCGCGCCGGGGGACCATCCGCCGCGCCACCGCGCGGGAGACGTGGAAGACGCCGTCGGTGTTGACCGCGAAGGTCCGCCGCCAGTCCTCGTCGGTGGTGTCCAGGACCCGGCCGGGGTGCAGCACCCCGGCGACGTTGACCAGGATGCCGATGGGACCGAGCGTCCGCTCGACCTGGTCCACGAGGGCGTTCACACCGTCCACATCGGACACGTCGACCTGGTGCGCCGCGCCCTTCAGGTCGGCGTCCGCGACCAGCGCCCCCTCGGCCGCCAGCGCCGCCGCCACCGCCGCGCCGATGCCCTGCCCCGCGCCGGTCACGAGGGCGACTGCGCCCGCGATCCCCCTGTCGACCATGTGCGATGACTCCCGGTGAGGTGGTGCTTGCGGTCGGAATCACTGTAGCCTGCTGATTAGGCTAGGCTAACCAACGTTTGAGGTACACCACAGTGCTCCGCTCGGGCGATTCAGCCCCGGCCGGAGCGCCACTCGCGCAGCAGCAGCCAACCGAGGTACGCGCCACCCACCGCGCCGGTCACCACGCCCACCGGGAGCTCGCCCGGCGAGGTGATCTGCTGCGCGACGATGTCGCTGACCAGCAGCAGCACGCCGCCGAGCAGACCGGCGGGCAGCAGCCCCGGACCGGCCGACCCGGTGAGCCGGCGCGACACCTGCGGCGCGACCAGCGACACGAACGCCACCGGCCCCGCGCACGCCGTCGCCACGGCCGTGAGACCGACCGCCGTCACGATCAGCGCCAGCCGGGACCGCTCGACCCGGACGCCCAGCGCCGTCGCGCCCTCGTCGCCGATGTCCAGCACCGACAGCGTCCGGCTCAGCGCCAGCACGGCCGGCAGCAGCACCAGCAGCGCGACCGCCATCAGCGCCGCCTCGGGCCAGCGCCGCTCGTACAGGCTGCCCACGATCCACACCGTGGCGGCGCGCGCGTCGTCCAGGTCGGCCCGCGTCACCAGGTAGTTGTTGAACGCGATCAGCATCGCGCTGACCCCGATGCCGACCAGCACCAGGCGGTACCCGTGCGCGCCGCCCTTGAGCGCCAACAGGTACACGACCGCCGCCGACACCAGGCCGCCGACGAACGCGCCGACGGCGGTCTGCGTGGTCCCGCCGCCGACCAGCAGCAGGACCACCACCGCGCCGGTGGCCGCACCGTGCCCGAACCCGACGATGTCCGGGCTGCCCAGCGGGTTGCGGGTCAGGCTCTGGAACACCGCGCCCGCCACGCCCATGGCGATGCCCACCAGGACGGCGGTCAGCGCGCGCGGCAGCCGGCGGCGTTCGACGAACAGTTCGGCCATCCGCGTGCTCTCGCCGAACACGGCGCGCACCGCGTCGTCCAGCGGCACGTGGTAGTCGCCGAGCACCAGGGCCGCCACCAGCGCCCCGGCGGTGATCACCAGGAGCAGGCCGGAGACCCAGAGCGAACGGGCGTGCAGCCGGAACGAGACCCGCCCGCCCACCAGCCGCACGGAGTTGAGCGCGGTCATAGCTGGGCGACCTTCCTCCCGCGCACCAGGGCGATGAACACCGGCGCGCCCAGGAACGCCGTCACCAGGCCGGCTTCCAGCTCGCTCGGCGGCAGCACCACGCGCCCGACCACGTCCGCGCCCAGCAGCAGGCACGGCGCGAGCACCGCCGAGAACGGCAGCACCCAGCGCTGGTCGGCCCCGACCAGGGACCGCGCGATGTGCGGGACGGTCAACCCGATGAACGAGAACGGGCCGGCGGCGGCCGTCGCGGCACCGCACAGCAGCGTGATCGAGGCGGCGGCGGACAGCCGCACCGTGCCCAGGCTCGCACCCAGCGCGCGCCCGGTCTCGTCGCCCAGCGCGATCACGTTCAACGGCCGCGCGAGCAGCAGGCCCACCACCAGGCCCAGCACCAGCATCGGTCCCACCCGCACCAGCACGTCCAGGTCGCGCCCGGCGAGCCCGCCGACGATCCAGAACCGGAACTGGTCCAACGCCTTGTCGTCCACCAGTTGCACGGCGAACGTGTACGCCACGAGCACCGCGCTGATCGCCGTGCCCGCCAGCGCCAGCCGCACCGGCCCGCCGGCCCGGCCGGAACTGCCCAGCCCGTAGACCACCAGCGCCGCCGCTGCGGCACCGCCGAAGGCGAACCACACGTACTCCAGCGGGCTGGTCAAGCCGAGGAAGCTGATCGCGGACACCACCGCCGCCGCCGCGCCGCTGTTGACGCCGAGCAAACCGGGGTCCGCCAACGGGTTGCGGGTCAGCGCCTGCATCAGCGCGCCCGCCAGGCCCAGCGCGGCACCCACCAGGATGCCCAGGACGGTGCGCGGAACGCGTTGCTGCGCCACGACGAGCGCGTCGTAGGAGCCGTCCGACGACCACAGCGCCTCGAACACCGTCGACAGCGGCACCGACCGCGCGCCGACCGCGATGCTGAGCACCGCGAACCCCATCAGCGCGACCAGGCACAGCAGCAGTCCGACGGACCGGCTCAGCACGGGTCACCGTCGAGCACGTCGGCGAACCCGGTCAGCAGGTCGGCATACACGGCGTGGTCGAACGCGTGCCAGCGATCGGTCCACAGGTGCGCGCCCGGCACATCGTTCCCTTCGTCGAACACGAAAAGCAGGTCGACCCCGGCCGGCACGCGGTCCGCCGGCCACCGCCCGGGGGGCGCGAGCCGCACCCCGAGTTCCCGCAGGGTGACCAGCCAGGGGTAGAGCTCCGGATCGACCACGGCCAACGACCCGTGGCGGACGAACGCGAACGCCACCGCGCGGTCGGGCCGCCACAGCGCCGCCTCCCGGACCCGCCACTTGGCGGCCCGGTACCGGGCGCGGGCGGTGTCCGGCACCGGCGGGCAGCCCAGCGCCGCCGCCAGCGAGCCGACTTCGGCGAACAGCGCGTCGAGCGACTGGCCGGGGGCCTTGAGCGTGAGCCCGACCGCCGGGACGGGCGGGTCCGCCACCATCAGCAACCCGTCGCCGTGCGTCCGGTCGACCACCAGGTCGGCCCGGCGCAGCAGCGCGGGGTCCGGCGACGGGTCGTCCACCGTGTCCAGCCGTGCCACGCCGGACGGGTCGAAGCCCACGGCCGACAGGCAGTCGTCGGCCGGGTCCTCGCCCATCGCGGCGGCCACCGGGCGCACCCCGGCCGCCCAGAGGGTCGAGGTGGCCAGCAGGTCGACCACCGCCACCCGTTCCGGCCGGCGGGGCAGGGTCACCGTGACCCCGCGCCCGTCCGTGTACCGCCACACGCGCTTCTCCCCGGGGTGGCTACTGGCCGAGCGCCTTGCGGATGTCGTCCAGCACGATGCCCGCCGCGACGGGGCCGCCGCGCGAGGTCCACGGCACGCCGTCCACGGTCACGACGTGCTTGGCCTGCACGGCCTTGAGCTGCGTCCAGGTCGGGTTCGCCTCGGCCTGCTTGAGCGCGCCCGCGCCGTCGGCGTTGAGCGTGCCCAGGAACAGCCAGTCGCCGTCGAGCACGTCCAGCTTCTCCAGGCTGACCGGGTCGGACGGGCCGGTGCCGTCGGTCTGCTGCGCCTGCGGGCGCTTGATGCCCAGGTCGCTCACGACGGTGCTGGCGAAGTGCTGCTTCTGGAGGTAGGTCGGACCCTGCGGGTTCCAGCGGACCAGGCTCACCTCGGCGGAGGCGTTCGCGCCGAGCGCGCCCTTGGTGTCGGCGACCTTTTTGTCGTAGTCCTTGAGCACCTCGTCGGCCTTGGCCGAGAGGTTCAGCGCGTTCGCCACGCCCTTCAGGCTGGCCTTCCAGTCGTCCTGGACCAGGCTGGTGACGACGGTGGGCGCGATGGCGTTGAGGTCCGCGATCTGCGCCGGGTCCGGCTCGATGAAGTGGCCGTAGAGGATGATGTCCGGCTTCGGGTCGAGCGCCGCGATCGCGTCCAGGTTCGGTTCCACGATCTCGCCGACCAGCTTGACGTCCGGCACCTTGCCCGCGAGGTAGCCCGCGACGCTGTCGCCCTGCCGGGACTTGCTCGCACCGATCGGCGTGACGCCGAGGGCGACGACCGCGTCCAGGTCGGTCTCGGCGAGCGCGACCACGTTCTTCGGCTTGGCGGGCACGGTGAGCTGCGCGCCGGTCGCGTCCGTGATGGTGCGCGGGCCTTCCTCGGCGGCGGCCGAGGTCGACGAACCGGTGTCCGTGCCGCCGCCTCCCCCGCACGCGGTGAGGGACAGCGCGGCGACCGCCACGGCGGCGAACAGCTTTCTACTGCGGGACATCGTTCTCCCAAAGGGGAAGCGGGGATCGGGGGAGCAGGGGCACCTTACCCCAACATAAGGGCAGCCTAACCTTATGCGGGCGGTAACGGTTCGGCATCACGCGTGGAGATCGCCGGCCGTGGCCACCACGGTCGCCTCGGTGGGACCGTAGGTGTTGATCAACCGGACACCGGTCGCCCGCCACTGCGCGACCCGCGTGGCCAGCGCGGCCTCGCCCCCGATGACGACCGCGCGCACCGAGTCCGGCAGCTTCTCGCCGCTGTCCACACCGTGCGCGACCTCGTGCCAGAACGCGGTCGGGAGATCCAGCAGTGTGACGCGCGAGTCATCGCACGCCCGGAGGAAACCACCGATCGACGCGGTCATCTCGTCGGTCCTCAGCACCAGCGCCGCGCCCGCGCACAGGGTGACGAACACCTCTTCGACGCTGGCGTCGAAGTGCAGGGCGGCGAACTGGAGGACCCGGTCCCGGGCCGTGACGCCGTACCGCGCGCCGGCCGCCCGGACGAACCCGGCCAGCGCCTCCCGGGTCACCAGGACGCCGTTGGGCCGTCCGGTCGAGCCCGAGGTGTGGATGACGTACGCGAGGTTGCCCGGTTTCACCTGTCCCGGCGTGGGATCGGTCCGTCCACTCAGGACGTCCGCGATCCGGATCGGCGGGTTCGCCGCCGCCAGCACGGCCCTGGTGCGCTCCTCGGGTGCGTCGGGGTCCAGCGGCACGTAGGCCGCGCCCGCGAACAGCACGCCGAGCAGCGCGGCGATCGTCTCCGGACGCCGCCGCAGCGCCAGCGACACCAGCACGTCCGGGCCCGCGCCGCGCTCCCGGAGCCCGGCGGCCACCCGGTCGGCCTCCGCGACCAGCTCGGCGTAGGTCAGCCGGGTGCCGCCCTGCTCGACGGCGGTCGCGTCCGGGCGCTCGGCGGCCCGCGCCCGGATCAGGTCGACCACGTCCGGCGCGGGCGGCAGCGGCTCCCGGCGCGGGATCACCCGGTCGGCCAACGGGATTCGGCCGATCGGCCGATCGGGGGTGCGCACGCCCTCGGCCAGGAGGCGCACCAGGCGGTCGCGGTGCCGGGCCAGGTCCCCGTCGTCGTACAGCGCCGGGTTGCCGTCGAGCTCCACGCTGAGCCCGGAGCCGTCGGAGAAGTCCCGCACGCCGACCGCCAGGTCCTCCACCGGACCGGCGGCCAGGTTGCGCATCCGACCCCGGTACCCGTCGAACCTCAGGTCGTTGTCGAACGGCATCACGTTGACCACGGGCCCGAACAGCTTCCGGTTGCCGCCGACCAGGGACAGGTCGCGGCGGATCTGCTCGTGCCGGTAGCGCTGGTGCGGCCGGGTGCGCCGGACCTGCGCGGCGACCTCCCGCGCCAGCGCGGGCAGGGTGTCCGCCGAGCCCACCGGGACGCGCAGCGGCACGATGTTCATCACGATCGACGGCACCCGCAGCAGCGGCGTGCCCAGCCGGCCCATCACCGGCAGGCCCAGCACCACCTCGTCCGCACCGGTCACCCGGTGCAGGTAGCCCGCCACGGCGGCGGTGACCAGGTCGGGCCAGCCCACGCCCTCCCGCCGCGCCAACGCCCGCAGCTCCTCGGCGGGCACCTGCGCGGTGGCCCGCGCGGTGTGGTCGCCGATGCCCGCCAGGCGGTCCACCAGGCCGGGCGGCTCGGGCAGGTCGGCCAGGTAGTCCCGCCAGAAGTCGCCGTCCGCCGCCCGCTTCGGCGAGTCCAGGTAGGACGCCTCGGTCTCCAGCACCGTCGCGAACGGGCCGAACGCCGTGCCGCCGCCGTCGGTGTACAGGTCCGCGACGCGCCGGGCGAGCAGCGAGAAGGCGTAGCCGTCCACCGCGATGTGGTGCACCCGCTGGTGCCAGACCCACCGGTCGTCGGCCAGCTTCAGCAGCGCCTCCGCGAACAGCGGCCCCTCGGCCAGGTCGACCGGGGTCCGCACGTCCGCCCGCATCCACTCCTCGGCCGCCGCGAGCGGGTCGTCGGCGGCGGAGAGGTCCAGCACCGGGAACGGCCACTCGCGCGGTTCGTGCCGCTGCCGGGGTTCCTCGCCCTCCAGCGCGAACCGGGCGTGCAGCGATTCCGCCTCGGCGACCGCCGCGCGCACCGCCCGCTCCAGCCGCGCCGGCTCGACCGGTCCCTCCACCAGCACGTAGTCGGCCGTGTTGTAGACCGGGTTGGCCGGGTCGAGCTGCTGGCCGAACCAGATCGAGGACTGCGCCGCGGACAGCGGCAGGGTGGCGGTCATGACGGGAGCTCCTGGTCCAGGACGGGGCCGATCACCGCGAGGGCGTCGGGGTCGGTCATCTCGTCGTGCGCGGCGTCCACCTCGACCACCCGCACCCGGCCGGTCACGTGCCGCTGCCAGCGCTGCGGGGTGAAGGCGGGTTCCGGCTCCTCGCGGGCGGCGGTGAACAGCACCAGATCGCCGTCGAACACGTCCGGCTCGGCCCCCGCGACCTGCTCGGCGGACGCCAGCAGGTTGTCCACCACGGCGAGCAGGGCAGCCCGGTCGAGGCCGAGCGCACCGTGCTCCAGCACCGCGTCCACCACCTCGTCGCGATCGTCCACAACGGACTTTTCGAGACCGGCCATGGCGAGCAGGAACCGGTGCGCGTCGTTCACGTCCGCGCGCTCCGGGCCACCGGGCGGGTAGGCGTCGAGCATGGCCAGCAGCGCGACCCGGTCGCCCCGGTCGCGCAGCAGGCCCGCGATCCGGTGCGCCACCAGGCCGCCCAGCGAGAAGCCCAGCAGGTGGTACGGCCCGTGCGGCTGGACCTCGCGGATCAGCGCCAGGTAGTCCGCCGCCATCTCCGCCACGCTCGGCGGGCGCATCCCCGGCGTGCTCAACGTCCTGGCCTGCAACGCGTAGAGCGGGCGGTCCGGCAGGTACCGCGCCAGGCCGGCGAAGGACCAGCCGAGCCCCGCCGCCGGCGGCAGGCAGAACAGCGGTGCGCCACTCCCCCGCGCGCGCAGCGGCAGCAGCGGCCGGGTGCCGGCCGAGCCGTCGCCGAGGTTCGCCGCCAGCGCCGCCGGCGTCGGGTTCGCGATCAGGTCGGGGATGCCGACCGTGCGCCCCAGCGCCGTGCCCAGCACCGCCTGCAACCGCACGACGAGCAGCGAGTGCCCGCCCAGCGCGAAGAAGTCGTCGTGCAGGCCGACCTCGGGCAGGCCCAGCACCTCGGCGTACGCGCCGCACAGCAGGCGCTCGACCGGCGTGCGCGGCCGTGCTCCCGGGTGACCGGAGAACTCCGGCGCGGGCAGCGCCTTGCGGTCCAGCTTCGCGTTGGGGGTCAACGGGAAGGCGTCCAGCACCACGACCGCCGCCGGCACCAGGTGCTCGGGCAGCAGGGCCGCCAGCTCGGCGCGCAGGTCGTCGGGCGCGCGGTCGGTCGTCGCGTAGCCGACCAACTGCTTGATGCCCGGCCGGTCCTCGCGCAGCACCACCGCCGCCTGGCGCACGCCGTCCAGCGCGGCCAGCACGTTCTCCACCTCGCCCGGCTCGACCCGGAACCCGCGCAACTGCACCTGGTCGTCGGTGCGGCCGTGGAAGTCCAGGTCCCCGGTGGCGCGCCAGCTCACCAGGTCGCCGGTGCGGTACAGCCGCGAACCGGCCGGGCCGAACGGGTCGGCGACGAACCGCAGCGCGGTCAGGCCCGGTTTGCCGTGGTAGCCGCGCGCCAGTCCCGGTCCGCCCAGGTACAGCTCGCCCGGCACGCCCACCGGCACCGGCCGCAGCGCCGCGTCCAGCACGTACGCGCGGGTGCCGGGGTCGGGCACGCCGATCGGCACCTTGCGCCCGTCCCAGCTCTCGTAGTGCGCCCACAGCGTGGAGTTGACCGTCGCCTCGGTCGGGCCGTACGCGTCGTTGAACCGGACCACGCCACCCCACCGGTGCACGAGTTCCGGCGTCACGGCTTCCGTGCCGCACAACAGGGTCGCCCCCTGCGGCAAGGTGCACTCCTCGGGCAGCGCGCCGAGCACGGCCGGCGGGAGCGCCAGGTGCGTCACGCGGTGTTCGGCGATGTAGTCGGTCAACTCGTGGGAGGCGACTCGGCGGTGCGCGGGGACCACGACCGCCGTGCCACCCGCCAGCACCGCCATCGCCCACTCGAAGAAGGCCAGGTCGAAGCTGATCGACGCGAACAGCAGGACGCGGGACTCCGCGGTGATGCCGAGCGACCGGGTCGCCGTGGCGACCAGCGCCGGCACGCCCTCGTGGGTGACCACGACGCCCTTGGGCAGGCCGGTGGAACCGGAGGTGTAGATCACGTACGCCGGGTGTTCCGGCCGCAGCCCGTGGTCGGGTTCCACCGCCGGCGCGGCGTCCCAGAGCGCCCGGAACCCCGGGTCGTCGAGCAGCAGGGCGTCACCCGTCGGATTGGTGTCCACAGTGGACAGGATCGCGATCGGTGCCGCGTCCCGGAGCAGGTGCTCGATCCGCGCCCTCGGGTAGGACGGGTCGACCGGCAGGTAGGCCGCGCCGGAGCGCAGCACGCCCAGCACCGCGACCACCACGTCGGCGGTGCGCGGCAGCGCCAGGGCCACCGTGGTCTCCGGGCGTGCGCCGCGAGCGGCCAGCAGGTGCGCCAGCCGCGCGGAGCGCTCGTCCAGCTCCCGGTAGGTGAGCCGGACGTCCTCGCAGACCACGGCGATCGCGTCCGGGTCGCGACGGGCGTGCTCGGCGAACATCTCCGGCACCGTGCGGACCGGGTCGTCGACCTCCGTGTCGTTGAACGACTCCACGACCTGGCGGCGCTCCCCGGGCGTGATCAGGTCCAGCGTGCCGACCAGGGCGTCCGGGCGGGTCACGACCTGCTCGACCACCGCGAGCAGGCGTGCGCCCAGGGCCTCCACCTCCGCCGGGCCGAACACGTCCGGCCGGTAGCCCAGTTGCAGCACCAGGTTCGCGCCGGGCAGCACGGACAGGCTCAGCGGGTAGTGCGTGGCGTCCTGGTCGACCGCGCCGGTCACCCGCACGCCGCCGAAGGACTCGGCGGCGGCCTCCGGGTCGAAGGGGTAGTTCTCGTACACCGCCAGCGTGTCGAACAGCTCGCCGATCTCGGCCAGGCCGACGTGCTGGTGCTCCAGCAGGGCGGTCTGCTCGTCCTGGACCCGGGTGGCGAGCGCGGTCACCGTCTCGTCGGGCCGCACCCGCACCCGCACCGGGACGGTGTTGATGAACAACCCCACCATGTCCTCGACGCCCGGAACCTGCGGCGGGCGGCCGGAGACCGTCGTGCCGAACACGACGTCGGTGCGGCCGGTGAGCCCGCCGAGCACCAGCGCCCACACCACCTGCACGACGGTGTTGGACGTGACGCCCGTGCCGCGCGCCCAGCCTTCGAGGCGGCCGGTGAGCTCCGCGGACAGCTCCACCTGGACCTGGTCCGGTCGCACCGGCTCCCGGTCACCGGGCGGGGCGACCAGCGTCGGACCGTCCACATCGGACAGCGCCTTGCGCCAGGCGTCCAGCGCCGCACCGTGGTCCTGCGCGGTGAGCCAGCGCAGGTACTCGCGGTACGGCGTGCGGCGCACCGGCGGCTCGCCGGCGTACCGGCGGAACAGCTCCCGCACGAACAGCGGTGTCGACCAGCCGTCCAGCAGGAGGTGGTGGTTGGTGATCAGCAGGCGGTGACCGGCGTCGGTGCGTTGCAGCGTGATGCGCAGCAGCGGCGGCGCGGTCAGGTCGAACCGGGCCTTGTCCTCCTCGGCGGCGTGCGGCGAGTCGGTGACCCGCCACCAGCCGTCGACCCGCCGGGGCACCACGGCGACCACCCGCCCGCTCGGCGCGGTGTGGAACCCGGCGCGCAGGTTGGGGTTGTCGCGGAGCAGGCCGGCGGCGGCCTGCCGGAGGCGTTCCGCGTCCAGCGGGCCGGTCAGGTCCAGCGCGAGCTGCACGGTGTAGACGTCGGGGCCCTCGTCGTCGAGCAGCGCGTGGAAGTACAGACCTTCCTGCAACGGCGTGGCGGGCCAGATGTCCTCGACGTCGTGCGCGAGCGCCTCCACGTCCCGCCGGGTCAGCGCGACCAGCGGGAAGTCGGACGGCGTGTGGCCGGCTTCGGCGCTCCGCGCCACCTCGGCCACCCGGTGCGCCCACCACTCGGCCAGCGCGCGGACCTCGGCCTCGGCCAGCACACCCGAGGGCCACGACCAGGTCGCGACCAGTTCACCGGCCACGTCCTCGACGTTGATCTCCAGCGCGTGGGTGGCCGGCATGTCGGCGTCCGCGCCGCCGGTCAGCCCGGCGTTCTCCGGGGCCGGCGTCCACTCGCCGTCCGGCGACGCCGTGGCGCGCCCGAGGTAGTTGAACGCGATCTGCGGGCCGGGCCGGGCCGGGAGCCGGTCGCGCAGCAGGCCGAAGCCGATGGTCGACGGCGTGGCGCGCACCTGCTCCTTCACCGTCTTGAGCGGCGAGCGCGTGCCGGGTTCGAGGCGCACCGGGTGCACGGAGGTGAACCACCCGACGGTCCGCGAGGTGTCGACGTCCGGCGCGATGTCGGCGCGGCCGTGGCCCTCCAGGTCGACCAGGACCGGGCCGCCGTCCTCGCGCACGGCCAGCGCCAGCGCGGTGAGCAGCACGTCGTCGATCCGGGCGTGGCACGCCTTCGCGACGTCCTCGGGCGGTGCGCCGGCGGTGATCCGCAGGTGCGCCATGGTGGCCGTGGTGTCCCGCGCCGGGTCGAGCGGACGTGCGCCGAGCAGCGGTTCGTCGACGGCCAGGACCCGTTGCCAGTGCGGGATCTCCGCGCCCAGGTCGAGCGCGGTCAGCGTGCGCGCCCAGCGGCGGAAGGACGTGCCGGTGGCGGGCAGGCCCTCGCCCCGGCACGCGGCGGCCAGGTCCGGCACCAGGATTCGCCAGGACACCTCGTCCACCACCAGGTGGTGGACCACCAGCAGCAGCCGGCCGCGCGCCGCGACGGCGCGGACCACCGTGTGCGCCGGGTCGAGCTCCCGTTGCGCCCGTCGCGCTTCGGCGGCCCAGTCGACCTCGCCGTCCAGCCAGCGCAGGTCGGCGTTCCCGGTCGGCTCGACGGTCAGCGCGCGGCCGACCAGCCTGGCCCGCAGCATGTCGTGCGTGCCGACCAGGGTGTCCAGCGCGGAGCGGAGCCGGGACTCGGTCAGGTCCGGCGTGCGCAGCAGCACGGCCTGGCTGAACCCCCTGGTGCCGGCGGGGAGGTCCAGCAGCCAGCGGACGATCGGCGTCAGCGGCACCTCGCCCCACGCCTCCTCCGGGCGTTCCGCGGTGGTCGTCGTGGTGGCGACCGCCGCCAGCGCGGCGGGCGTGCGCAGGTCGAACACCTGGCGCGGGGTGATGACGACACCGGCCGCGCGGGCGCGGCTCACGAGCTGGATGGAGACGATGCTGTCGCCGCCCAGGTCGAAGAACCCGTCGTCGACGCCGATCCGGGGCGCGCCGAGCAGGTCGGCGAACAGGCCGCACAGCACTTCCTCGGCCGCCGTCGCCGGGGCGCGGTAGGTGCCGGTGCGGAGCTCGGGGTCGGGCAGCGCCGCCCGGTCCACCTTCCCGTTGGGCAGCAGCGGGAGGTCGGCCAGCACGACGACCACGGGCACCATGTGCTCGGGCAGCGCGCGCACCGCGTGCTCGCGCAGCTCCTCGGCGGTGGCCTCGCCCTCGGCGTACCCGACCAGGCGGTTGTCCCGGACCACGACCACGGCGTTGCGCACGGCGGGGTGCGCGGTCAGCACGGCCGCGACCTCGCCGGGTTCGATCCGGTACCCGCGCACCTTGACCTGGTCGTCGGCCCGCCCGAGCAGCTCGACGCCGCGATCGGTCCACCGGGCCAGGTCGCCCGTGCGGTAGGCGCGGGAACCCGGGTCCCCGAGGGGGTCGGCGATGAAGCGCGCGGCGGTGCGGCCGGGCTGTCCGAGGTAGCCCCGGGCCAGGCCCGGCCCGGCCAGGTACAGCTCGCCGACGGCACCGGGCGGGACCGGGCGCAGCGCGGTGTCCAGCACGTAGAGCGAGGTGCCGGCGACCGGCGTGACGGTCTGGTCGGTGTGCCGGATGTAGGCGTCGACCGTGCACTCGGTCGGGCCGTAGCAGTCGTAGACCTCGCCGCGCGCCGCAGTCAGCTTGCGCCACAACGATTCCGGTACCGCCTCGCCGCCGACGCAGAGCACGGCGGGCGGGTCGTCGAACAGCCCGCGCTCGGCCAGTTGCGCCAGGTAGGTCGGGGTGAAGTCGAGGTGGTCGAGGCCGCGTTCCCGCACCAGTGCCAGCACCAGGTCCGGGTCGCGGTAGGTGTCGGCGTCCAGCACGTGCAGCTCGTTGCCCGCCAGCATCCACAGGATCGGGTCCCAGGCCGCGTCGAAGGAGAACGACGCGGTGTGCGTGACCTTGAGCCGGCGGTCGCCGAACAGCGCCGCCCGGTGCGAGGCGAACAGGTTGGCCAGCGCCGAGTGCGGGACCACGACGCCCTTCGGGGTGCCGGTCGACCCGGAGGTGTAGATCGCGTACGCCGCGCTGCCCGGCGGGACCGGGACCGTCGTGCCGACCTCCGGCAGTTCGGGGAGTTCGTCCAGGCGCAGCACGGGTTTCGCGTCGGCCAGCACGTGGGCGATCCGCTCGGCCGGGTAGTCCGGGTCGATCGGGAGCACCGCCGCGCCGGACTTCAGCACGCCGAAGATCGCCACGACGGCGTCGGCCCCGCGCGGCAGCGCCAGCGCCACGAACCGCTCGGGCGCGGCACCGCGCGCGACCAGCCACGCGGCCAGCCGGTCGGACTCCGCGTCGAGCTGCGCGAAGGTCACCGCCCGGTCCGCCACCACCGCGAGCGCGTCGGGCGTCCGGCGCGCCTGGGCGCGCAGGACGTCGGTGACGGGTTCGGCGGGTCGGCCCGGAGCCGTCCGGCGGTCGATCTCCCCCGGCAGCAGGGACGTGGTGCGCGCGGGACGCCGGTCCGGGTCGGTGATCACCGTCGCCAGCAACGCCGCCAGCCGGTCGCCGATGCGGCCGACCTCGGCCGCGTCGCGCAGGTCCGGCCGGTACTCCAGCAGCAGCCGCAGCCGCGCGCCGGGCAGCACGGACAGGGCCAGCGGGTAGTGCGTGGTGTCCCGTCCGCCGACGCCCGCGATCGTGACGCCGCCGACCCGGTGCGCGGCGGTCTCCGGGTCGAACGGGTAGTTCTCGAACACCACCAGCGTGTCGAACAGCCGGCCGACACCCCGCTGGAGGTCCGCCAGCGCCACGTGGTGGTGCTCGCCCAGCGCCGCCTGCTCGCGCTGGACCCGCGTCACGAGCGCGCGGAACGTCTCGTCGCGGTCCTGCCGCACCCGCACCGGGACGGTGTTGATGAACAGGCCGATCATCGCGTCGACGTCCGGGAGCTCGGCGGGCCGCCCGGACACCGTCGCGCCGAACACCACGTCGTCGCGCCCGGTCAGGTGGCCGAGCAGGACCGCCCAGGCGACCTGCACGACCGTGTTGACGGTGACGCCCAGCTCTTGCGCCAGCCGCGCCAGCCGCCGGGTGAGGTCCTCGGTCAGCTCGACCGCGACCTCCTCCGGGTCCACCGCGTCCTGCGACGCGCCGGGGCTGACCAGGGTCGGCTCGACGCCCGCCAGGGCTTCCCGCCACACGTCGAGCGAGCTGCCCGACCGCTCACCCAGCCACTCCAGGTAGCGGCGGAACGGCGGCACGGCCGCCGGGCGCTCACCGGCGTAGTGCGCGAACAGCTCTTGGACGAGCAACGGCGTCGACCAGCCGTCCAGCAGCAGGTGGTGGCTGCTCAGCACGAACCGGAACCGGTCGTCGCCCAGGCGCAGCAGGGCGCACCGCAGCAACGGCGGCGCGTCCAGGTCGAAGCGGACGCGCTGGTCCTCCTTCAGGAATTCGTCCGGGTCCACGCCGTGCGGCTCGATCCACGGCACCTCGACCGCCTCCGGCACGTAGGCGAACCCGCCGCGCACGCCGACCCGGAGGTTGTCGTGCCGGGCCACCAGCGCGTCCACGGCCGCGCGCAGCGCCGGGACGTCCAAGGCCCCGTGCAGGTCCAGCGTGAGCTGCGTGAGGTAGAGGTCGGGGCCCTCGTCGTCGAGCAACGCGTGGAACGCCATGCCCTGCTGCAACGGGGTCAGCGGCCAGACGTCGAGCACGCCGTGCGGCAGACCGTCCACTTCGGACTGGGTCAGCGTCGCGAGCGGGAAGTCCGACGGCGTGCGACCGGCTTCGCGGACCTCGGCGAGCTCGGCCAGCGCGGCGGTCCAGCGCCGGGCGAGGTCGGCCACCTCGACCTCGGTCAGCACGCCGTCCTGCCACGACCACACCGCGGACAGCACGTCGTCCGCGGCGTCCACGTTGACCTCCAGCGGGTACGCGGCCGGCAGCCGGTCCGCGCCACCCCGCAGCAGGTCCGGTTCGGGCGTCCACGCGCCGCCGGGCGCGCCGGTCGTGCGACCGAGGTAGTTGAAGCAGATCCGGCCGCCGTCGACGGTGCCCAGCAGGCCGAAGCCCAGGCCGTGGTCGGGCGCGGCGCGGAGCTGCTCCTTCACCCGCTTCAACGCGGTGACGACGTCGCCTCGGCCGTCCAGCGGCACCGGGTACAGGCAGGTGAACCAGCCGACCGCGCGGGACAGGTCCAGCTCGCCGTCCCGGCCGTGGCCCTCGACGTCCACCAGGACCTCGTCCGCGTCGCCGTAGCCGTGGTCGCGTCGCCAGCCGGGCAGCACCCGGGCCAGCGCGGTCAGCAGCACGTCCTGCACGGTGCCGCGCACCGCCGCCGGAACGGTGGTCAGCAGCGGCCCGGCGGGGACGGTGACCGCGAGCCGACGGGTCGTGGCGGCCGTGTCGTCCCGGGTCAGCGGACGGGAGCCGAGCACGGGTTCGGTGCGCGCCAACGCGTTCCAGTAGTCCGCGCGCGGGTCGCGGTCCACCAGCGAGCAGGCCCACGTCCGGTACGACACCGGCACCGGGTCCAGCGCACGGCCCGCGCACGCGGCTTCCAGATCACCGAGGACGATCCGCCACGACACCGCGTCCACGACGAGGTGGTGCGCCACCAGCAGGAGCCGGTCGCCGAGCCGCACCGCGCGGAACATTACGCCGCCGACCGGGTCCAGCTCGTCCTGCGCGGCGCGCAGCTCCACCGCCACGTCGCCGGTGCCGACGCGCAGGCCGACCTCCGGCGACGCGGGCACGTCCAGCCGCCACGGGTCGCCGGGCACGAGGCGCGCGCCCAGCACGGGGTGCCGGTCGACCAGGGCCCGCAGGCCGGCCGCCAGCTCCTCGTCGGTGAGCGCGGCGGGCAGCCGGACCAGGACCTCCTGGCTGTAGGCCGACATCCGCTCCGGCTCGTCGCCGACCAGGGCCGCCAGCCAGCGGGTGATGGGCGGTGCGGGCAGGTCGCCGTGCGCGGCCTCGGCGGGTTCCGCGGTGTCCGCCACGAGCGGCGCGAGCACCGCCGCGATCCGGGCCGGGGTGCGCTCGGTGAACACCTGGCGCGCGGTGAGCGCGTACCCGGCCGCGCGAATCCGGCTGACGAGCTGGATGGAGACGATGCTGTCGCCGCCGAGTTCGAAGAACCCGTCGTCGACGCCGACCGCGACGCCGAGCAGGTCCGCGAACGCCTGGCACACCACGCGTTCGCCCTCGGTGCGCGGTCCGGCCACGGTCCGCTCCGGTGCGGTCGGCGCGGGCAGGGCGGCGCGGTCGACCTTGCCGTTGGGGGTCGACGGCAGTTCGTCCAGCGCGACGACCACCGCCGGCACCAGGTGGGCGGGCAGGCTGGCGGCGAGCACGTCCCGCAGGCCGTCCGCCGGCGTGCCGACGACGTAGCCCACCAGGCGGCGGTCCCGGACCACGGCGGCGGCGGCCGTGACGCCGTCGAGGGCCGCCAGCGCCGCCTCCACCTCGCCGAGCTCGATCCGGTAGCCCCGGACCTTCACCTGGTCGTCGGCCCGGCCCCGGAAGCGCAGCTCCCCGTCGCCGGACAGGGTGGCCAGGTCGCCGGTGCGGTACATCAGGGTGCCGGGCGCGCCGTGCGGGTCGGCCACGAACCGCTGCGCGGTGAGGCCCGGGTTGCCCAGGTAGCCCCGGGCCAGGCCGGGTCCGGCCAGGTACAGCTCGCCCGCGACGCCCGGCGCGACCGGCCGGAGCGCGCCGTCGAGCACGCGGGTCGTGGTGCCGGCGATCGGGCTCTCGCCGTCGCGGTGACGCAGGTAGGCGTCCACGGTGTACTCGGTGGGGCCGTACAGGTCGACCGCGCGGACACCGGACAGCCTGTCCCACAGCGACTCCGGCACCGCCTCACCGCCGACGCAGACCACGCCGGGCCGGTGCGCGCCGGTCAGCAGGCCCCGGTCCACGAGCTGGGTCAGGAACGTCGGCGTGAAGTCGACGACGTCGATCCGCTCACGGCGCACCAGCTCGACGAACGCGTCGGGGTCGCGGTAGACGTCCTCGCCGACGACGTGCAGTTCGTGCCCGGCGACCATCCACAGGATCGGGTCCCACGCCGCGTCGAACGACAGCGAGGCGGTGTGCGAGACGCGCCGGCGCTCCTCGCCGAACAGGTCCCTCCGGTGTCCGGCGAGCAGGTTCGCCAGTGCCCGGTGCGGCACGACGACGCCCTTGGGCCGCCCGGTCGACCCGGAGGTGTAGATCACGTAGGCCGCGTCGTCCCGCGACGGCCACGGCAAGTCCCTCGTGCCCGCCGTTTCGGGCAGGTCGCGCAGCACGAGCGCCGGCCGGGCGTCCTCGGTCATGAGCGCGAGCCGCTCGGCCGGGTACTCCGGGTCCAGCGGCAGGGCGACCGCACCGGCCCGCAGCACGGCGAGCAGCGCGACGACCGCGTCCGCGCCCCGTGCCAGGGCGAGCCCCACCACGTGCTCGCGGGCCACGCCCCGGTCGGCGAGCCAGGCCGCGACCCGGTCCACGTCCCGGGCCAGCTCGGCGAACGTCCGGGAGCCGCCGCCGTCGCTCAGCGCGACCGCGTCCGGGGTCAGGGTGACCTGCCGGGCCAGGGCCTCCGGGATCGAGGGGCCCTCGACCGGGGCACCGAGCGGGACCGGCGCGGGCGGGGCGAGCGGGAGCCGGCCCACGGGCAGGTCGGGTTGCCCGGCGAACGCCGTCAGCACCGCGAGCAGCGCGGCCAGCACGGGTTCGGCGTCGACCACGTCCGGCCGGTGTTCCAGGTCCACCCGCAGGCTCTCGGCGGGGGTCACGGTCAGGCCCAGCGGGAACGGCGTCGCGTCCCGGCCGGCGACCGCCGAGACCCGCAGGCCCGGGACGGGTTCCGCCGCCTTGTCGGCGTCGAACGGGTAGTTCTCGAACACCGCGAGGGTGTCGAACAGCTCGCCGTGGTCGCGCTGGAGGTCGGACAGGCCCACGTGCTGGTGGTCCAGCAACGCGGTCTGCTCGTCCTGCACGCGCGCCAGCAGCGCGGTCAGCGTTTCGGCGGGGTCCAGCCGCACCCGGACCGGGACGGTGTTGATGAACAGGCCCACGACGTTCTCGATGCCGGGCACCTGCGGCGGGCGGCCGGACACCGTCGTCCCGAACACCACGTCGGACGAACCGGTCAGCCCGCTCAGCACCAGCGCCCACGCGGTCTGCACCAGCGTGTTCAGCGTGACGCCGGCGGCCTTGGCCCGCTCGCCCAGCGCGGTGCCGAACGACGGGTCGAGCGTGGTGCGCAGCGTGTCCGGCAGGGCCGGCGCGCGGTCCGCCGACGAGCCGCCGACCAGCGTCGGCCGGACGTCGGCCAGGGCCGCCCGCCAGGTGTTCGCGGTGTCGTCGGCGTCCCGGGAGGTCAGCCACCGCAGGTACTCGTGCGGTCCGGTGACGGGGCGGGGTTCGACGCCCTGGTACAGCGCGAAGAGGTCGTCCAGCAGCAACGGCGTCGACCAGCCGTCCAGCAGCACGTGGTGGTTGCTGATCAGCAGGCGGTGCCGGTCGGTCCCGGTGCGGGTCAGCGTGCAGCGGATCAGCGGCGGCACGGCGAGGTCGAAGCGGAGGGCCGCGTCCTCCTCGGTGACGCGGTGCAGCGCGGCGTCGACGTCCTGGCCCCGTACGTCCAGGTACCGCCAGCCGACGTCGACCCGCCGGTGCACCAGGGCGTGCCGGGTGTCGGGGAACGCCGTGCGCAGCGTCGCGTGCCGGTCGACCAAGCCCTGCGCGGCGCGGTGCAGCGCTTCGGCGTCCAGCGGTCCGCGCAGGTCGAGCGCGAGCTGGGTCAGGTAGACGTCCGGGCCGCCCCGGTCGAACTCCGCCTGGAACACCATGCCCTGCTGCAACGCGGTCAGCGGCCAGACCTCGACCACCTCGGCGGGCAGGGCGTCCACTTCGGACTGGTCGAGCGCGGCCAGCGGGAAGTCCGACGGGGTGCGGACCTCGGCCGGGATCTCGGCCAGCGCCCGCACCCAGGCGTCGGCCAGGGCGCGCACCTCGGCCTCGTCCAGCACGCCGGCGGGCCACGCCCACGTGGCGGTCAGCTCGCCGTCGTGCGACGCGGCGTCGATCTCGATGGCGTGCACGGCGGGCATCCCCGGGTCGATCCCGCCGACCAGCGACGAGTTTTCCCGCGCCACGGCGAAGTCGGCGTCCTGCGGGGCGGGCAGCCGGCCGAGGTAGTTGAACCCGACCCGGGGCCGGGGGAAGTCGACCCCGCGCAGGTGCCGCAGCACGCCGAACCCGGCCACCGGCGGCAGCGCGCGGACCTGCTCCCGGACCGCCTTCACCGCCTCCGTCGCGGTGCCCGCGCCGGGCGTGAGGCGCAGCGGGTGCACGGCGGTGAACCAGCCGACCGTGCGGGACACGTCCAGGTCGCCGTCCCGGCCGTGCGCTTCCCGGTCCACGACCAGGCTTTCGACGCCCCGGACCCGGCGGAACGCCAGGGCCAGCGCGGTGAGCAGGGCGTCGTCGGCGTTCTTCGGCTCGGGAGCGGTGACGGTCAGCCGCCGCACGGTCGCCTCGGTGTCCACGGCCGGGTCGAGCGGCCGGCCCAGCGGGAGGTCCGCGCCGTCCAGCACGGCCGCCCACGCGGGCAGGTCCGCCGCGTAGTCGCCCTGGGCCCGCGCCCAGGTGCGGAAGGCCACGCCGGTGCGCGGCAGTTCGACGCCCCGGTAGGCATCGGCCAGGTCGGACAGCAGGATTCGCCACGACACGGCGTCCACCACGAGGTGGTGCACGGTCAGCAGCAGCCGGCCGAGGTCCTCGAACCACACGGCCTGCACCATCACGCCCGCGTCCGGGTCGAGCCGGTCGCGCGCGGCGGCCGATTCGGCCTCGACGTCGCCGACGGCCCGCCGGAAGACCTCCGGCGCGGTTCCCGGCACGGTCAACGACCACCGCTCGCCGCGCACCAGGCGCGCGCGCAGCAGGTCGTGCCGGGCCAGCAGGGCCCCGACCGCGTGGCGCAGCCGGGTTTCGTCACCGGGCACCCGGAGCAGCAGCGCCTGGTGGTAGCCCGACACCGGCGCGTCCAGCTCGCCCAGCCACGCGGTCATCGGGGTGGCCGGGACGTCGCCCAGCGCGTCCGCCGCGGTGTCGTGGACGTCCGGTTGGGCGAGCGGTGCGGCGACGGCGGCGAGCCCGCGCGCGGTCTTGTGCGTGAACACGTCCCGCGCGGTGAGCCCGAGCCCGGCCGCCCGCGCCCGGCTGACGAGCTGGATGGAGACGATGCTGTCGCCGCCGAGGTCGAAGAACCCGTCGTCCGGGCCCACCTCGTCGAGTCGCAGCACCTCCGCGACCAGCGCGCAGAGCAGGCGCTCGGTGTCGTCGGCGGGCTCGGACGAACCCCGGGTGAACGTCGGCGCGGGCAGCGCCGCCACGTCCAGCTTGTCGTTGGCGGTGCGCGGGAACGCGTCCAGCGCCACGACGGCGGCCGGCACCATGTAGTCCGGCAGCACGCCGCCGACGTGCGCCCGCAGCGCCGCACCGTCCACATCGGACGGTGTCACGTAGGCGATCAGCCGACCGTCGCGCAGCACCACGGCGGCCTGCCCGACGGCGGGGTGGGCGGCCAGGGCGGCTTCGACCTCGCCCGGCTCGATCCGGAAGCCGCGCACCTTGACCTGGTCGTCCGCCCGACCGAGCACGGCCAGGCCGCGCGGCGTCCAGCGGGCCAGGTCGCCGGTCCGGTAGAGCCGGGAACCGGCCGGGCCGAACGGGTTCGCGACGAACCGCTCGGCGGTCGCGCCGGGGCGGCCGAGGTAGCCGCGCGCGAGCGACGCGCCCGCCAGGTACAGCTCGCCCACCACGCCGGCCGGGACCGGGCGCAGCCGGGCGTCGAGCAACAGCGCGGCGCTGCCCGCCACCGGGCGTCCGCCGTCCTCGTCCCACCAGTACGCGTCGACCGTGCACTCCGTGGGGCCGTACAGGTTCAGCGCCCGCACGCCCGGCCGGACCAGCTCGTCCCACAGCGCGTCCGGCACGGCCTCGCCGCCGACCGCGATCACGCCGGGCACGTAGGCGTTGTCGAACAACCCTTCGTCGACCAGTTCCCGCAGGTAGGACGGGGTGAAGTCGAGGTAGTCGAGCTCCTTGTCCGCGACCCGCGCGAGCATCGCGGCCGGGTCCCGGTAGACCTCGCCGGGCACGACGTCGAGCAGGTGACCGGCCAGCATCCACAGCACCGGGTCCCAGGACGCGTCGAACGAGAACGACGCGGTGTGCGCGACGGTCAGCCGGCGGCCGGTCGTGACCAGGTCCCGGCGGTGCGCCGCGAGCAGGGCCGCGATGCCGGCGTGCGTGACGACGACGCCCTTGGGCCTGCCGGTCGACCCCGAGGTGTAGAGCAGGTACGCGGCCGATGCGGGTGCGATGTCCCACTTCGGCCCGGTGCCCACGACATCGGGCAGCTCGTCGAGCACCAGCACCGGCTCGGCGTCCGCGATCATGGCGTCCAGCCGGGCTCGCGGGTAGTCGCGGTCCAGGTTCAGCGCCACTGCGCCGGCCGCGAGCACGCCGAGCAGCGCGACCACCGAGTCGACGCCGCGCGGCACGGTGATCGCGACGACGCGCTCCGGGCCGGCTCCGCGATCGCGCAGCCAGTGCGCCAGGCCGTGCACGCGCGCGCGCAACTCGCCGTAGGTCAGCGTCGTGGTGTCGTCGGTGACCGCCGGGAGCCCGGCGGGCAGGCCGTCGAGCACCTCCGGCAGCAACGGCGCGGCCACCGGCTCCGGTGCGACGGCGTGCTCGCCGGGCAGCAGCACGTCCAAGTCGCCCAGCACCCGGTCCGGTTCCGCGCACGCCTGGCGCAGCAACGAGACCAGCCGCTCGGCCATGCCGTCCACAGTGGACTCGTCGAACAGGTCGGTGCGGTACTCGACGAACCCGGCCATGCCGGGGGTACCGGGCACCTCGTGCACGCTGAAGGTGAGGTCGAACTTCGAGGTCTCCTGCGCGGCCTGCGCGATCTCCGCGGTGAGCCCGGCCAGCTCCGGCGGGCGGCGCTCGCCGATCTGGTGGCTCACCATCACCTGGAACAGCGGGTGGTGGGCGGCCGAGCGCTCCGGGTTGACCGCCTCGACCACCCGGTCGAAGGGCAGGTCGGCGTGGTCGAACGCGGCCAGGTCGGTCTGCCGCACCCGGTCCAGCAGGGTCCGGAACGACGGGTCGCCCGCCAGGTCCACCCGCAGCACCAGGGTGTTGACGAAGAACCCGACCAGCCGGTCCAGCGCGGGGTCCGGGCGGCCCTCGACGGGTGCGCCCAGCGGAACGTCCTCGCCCGCGCCCAGCCGGGACAGCAGCGCCGCGACGGCGGCCTGCACGACCATGAACACGCTGGTACCGGTGGACCGGGCCAGGCCGCGCACGGCGTCGTGGAGCTCGCCCCCGATCTGGAACCCGTGCAGCGCACCGGCGACGCCGGCCACCGCCGGGTGCGGGCGGTCGGTCGGCAGCGTCAGCCTGGTCGGCAGGCCGGCCAGCGCGGTCGTCCAGTGCGCGAGCTGCGCCTGGTCGACCTGCGCCAGGAGGTCGTTGTGCCACAACGTGTAATCGGCGTACTGCACCGGCAACGGCGACCACGTGGGCGCTTCGCCGCGCAGGCGTGCGCCGTAGGCGGTGGACAGGTCGGTCGCGAGCGGCTCCAGGGACGCCTCGTCGCCCGCCACGTGGTGCAGCAGGAGCAACAGGCGGTGCTCGTCCGGGCCGTCGACCGCCAAAGACGCGCGCAGCGGCGGTTCGCTGGCCAGGTCGAACACGTAGCCGGGCTCCAGCCGGTCCACCCGGTGGAGCACCGGGCGGTCGTCCCGCACGACCTGGCGCGGACGTCCGTCCACCTCGGGGAACACCGTGCGCAGCGTCTCGTGGCGCTCGACCACGTCCGCCAGCGCGGCCTCCAGCGCCGGCACGTCGAGCGCACCGGTCAGGCGCAGCAGCAGCGGCAGGTTGTAGCCGGCGTTGGGGCCGTCCACGCGACCCAGGAACCACAGCCGCCGCTGGGGCGCGGACAGCGGCAGTTCGTCGGGGCGCTCGGCGACGACGAGCGGCGGGCGGGCCGGGCCGCTGTCGTCCACCAGCAGCGCGAGCGCGGCCGGCGACGGCGCGGCGAACAGCGACCGCAGCGGCAGGTCCACGCCGAGTTCGGCGCGCACGCGGCCGACCAGGCGGGTGGCGAGCAGGGAGTGCCCGCCCAGGGCGAAGAAGTCGTCGTCCACACCGGCCGGGACGCCCAGCACGTCCTCGAACACCCGGCACAGGGCCGCTTCGCGGGCGGTGGCGGGCGCGCGGGACGCCGTGGCCTCCACCACGGGCGCGGGCAGGGCCTTGCGGTCGAGCTTCCCGTTGGCGGACAACGGGAGTTCGTCCAGCACCACGAACGCGGACGGCAGCATGTAGTCCGGCAGCACGGTCGACGCGAACCGCCGCACCTCGGCCGGGTCCGGCGTGCCCGCGAGGTAGCCGACCAGCGCGGGCTCGCCACCCGCGCCCTCCCGGAGCAGCACGGCGGCGGCGCGCACCCCCGGCGCGGCGGACAGCGCCGCCTCCACCTCGCCCAGCTCGATCCGGAAGCCGCGCAGCTTGACCTGGTGGTCCACCCGGCCCAGGAACTCCACCACGCCGTCGGCCGTCCAGCGGGCCAGGTCGCCCGTGCGGTACATGCGGGTGCCGGCGGGGCCGTACGGGTCGGCGACGAACCGCTCGGCGGTCAGGCCGGGGCGGTCGAGGTAGCCCCGGGCCAACTGCGCGCCCGTCAGGTACAGCTCGCCCGCGACGTTCGCGGGCACCGGCCGCAGCGCCGGGTCCAGCACCCGCACGCCGGTGTTCCACACCGGGCGGCCGATCGGGACCGCCGCACCGTCGGCGTTGGAGACCTGCCACGCGGTGACGTCCACGGACGCCTCGGTCGGGCCGTAGAGGTTGTGCAGCTCGACGTGCAGCAGCTCGCGGCACCGGCGGGCCACGTCGCCGGGCAGGGCTTCGCCGCTGCACACCACCCGGAACAGGCTGGAGCACCCGACCGCGGTCGGTTCGTCCAGGAACGCCCGCAGCATCGACGGTACGAAGTGGACGGTCGTGACGCGGTGCTCGCGGATGACCGAGGCGAGGTAGGCGGGATCGCGGTGGCCGTCCGGTCGGGCCACCACCAGCGTCGCGCCGACCAGCAGCGGCCAGAAGAACTCCCACACCGACACGTCGAAGGTCGCCGGGGTCTTCTGCAACACCCGCTCGTCGGGGGCGAGCCGGTACCGGTCCTGCATCCACAGCAGGCGGTTCACGATCCCCCGGTGCGGCACCACGACGCCCTTCGGCCGGCCGGTGGAGCCGGAGGTGAAGATCACGTAGGCGGCGTCGTCCGGCGACAGCGCCGGCAGCGGGCGCGGGTCGACCCGGGGCAGCGGGGCGTCCAGCCGCACCACGGGGAAACCGGGGAAGTCGCGGTCGGCGAGGACCGCGACCGGTCCGGCGTCCGCCAGGACACCGGCGATCCGGTCGGCCGGGTGGTCGACGTCCAGCGGGAGGTACGCCGCCCCGGCCCGCTGCACCGCGTGCAGCGCCACGACGAGGTCGAGCGACCGGGGCAGCGCCACGGCGACGATCCGGTCCCGCCCCGCGCCGACCGAGGCCAGCACCTGGGCGAGTTCCTCCACCCGGCGGTCGAACTCGGCGTAGGTGATCTCCCGCTCGCCGGCGGCCCGCTGCCCGTCGACCACCGCGATCGCGTCGGGCGTCCACGCCGCCTGGCGGCGCAGCAGGTGCGGCAGGGTGGTCGGCGGGACGGCCCGCCGCGTCGCGTTCCAGCGGTGCAGCACCTCGTCGCGCTCCCGGGCGGAGAGCAGGTCCACGTCCTCGATGCCCCGGGAGGGGTCGGCGGTGACGGCGTCGAGCAGGCGCGCGAACCGCTCGCCGAGCGTGCGGGCCGTGGTCGGGTCGAACAGGTCGGAGCGGTACTCGACGCTGCCGGTCATCGCCGACCCGGTGTCCACCACGCCGAAGGTGAGGTCGAACTTCGCCGTGCCGACCCCGGTGACGTCCACAGTGGACTTGAGCCCCGGCAGGTCGAGCCGCTCGGCGAGCCCGGCGCGGTGCACCAGCAGCACCTGGAACAGCGGCGAGTGGGCCGGCGAGCGCGGCGGGTTGAGCTCTTCGACCACCTGCTCGAACGGCACGTCGGAGTGGTCGAACGCGGCCAGGTCGACCTGGCGCACGGCCTCCAGCAGCTCCTCGAACGTGACCAGGTCGGCGGTGTCCACCCGCAGCGCCAGGGTGTTGACGAAGAAGCCGACGAGCTGGTCGAGCGCGCGGTCACCCCGCCCGGCGACGGGCGTGCCGATGGTGATGTCGGTGCCCGCGCCGAGCCGGCGCAGCAGGGCCGTGAGGCAGGCGTGCAGCACCATGAACACGCTCGCGCCGGTCCGCGCGGCCAACGTCCGGACGGCGTGCGCGGTGCGCGGCGTGATGGTGAACGGCGCGGTGTCGCCGGCCGTGCCCGCGACGGCGGGGCGGAGGCGGTCGGTCGGCAGCTCCAGCACGTCCGGCGCGCCCGCGAGGGCGGTGCGCCAGTGGTCGAGCTGGGTGCCGGCGGCGAGCACGTCCCGTTGCCACAGCGCGTAGTCGGCGTAGCGCACGGGCAGCTCGGGCCAGGCGGGCTCGTCGCCGTCGAGGCGGGCGCGGTAGGCCGCGGCGAGGTCGCCCACCAGCGGGCCCATGGACCACTCGTCGGCCGCGATGTGGTGCAGCAGCAGGACCAGGACGTGCCGGTCGCCCGGGCCGCGCACGACGGTGCAGCGGACCGGCGGCTCGGCGGTCAGGTCGAAGGTGCGGCGGATCTCCTGGCGCACCAGCGATTCCGGGTCGCCGGCGGGCACCGCGACGAGGTCCGGGCCGACGTCGAGCACCCGCGCGTGCGGCGTGCCGTCCGGGCCCTCGGGGAAGACGGTGCGCAGCGATTCGTGGCGCGCGGACACGTCGGCCAGCGCGGCCCGCAACGCGCGCTCGTCCAGCGCACCGGTCAGCCGCACCACCAGCGGCAGGTTGTAGGTGATGTCGGCGGGGTCGAGCCGGTGCAGGAACCACAGGCGCTGCTGCGCGAACGACAGCGGCAACCGGTCCGGCAGGGTGCGGCGGGTCAGCGCCGGGCGGCCGAGCTCGGTGAGCGCGGCGGCCACGGCGGCGGGCGTGGGCTCGGCGAACAGGGCGCGCAGCGACAGGTCCCGGCCGAGTTCCGCGCGGATCGCGCCGATCAGCCGGGTGGCCAGCAGCGAGTGCCCGCCCAGGGCGAAGAAGTCGTCGTCCGCGCCGAACCCAGGCAGGCCGAGCACCCCGGCGAACAGCTCGCACAGCCGGGTTTCCAGGGGTGAGGCGGGTGCGCGGCCGGCGGTGTCGGCGGTCGGCGCGGGCAGTGCCCTCCGGTCGACCTTCCCGTTGGAGGTCAACGGGATGCGGTCCACGGGCACGATCGCCGCGGGCACCAGGTACTCGGGCAGCACGCGGGACAGCGCGGCCCGCACCCCGGCCGGGTCCAGCGACTCCGGCACGACGTACCCGACCAGCCGCAGCGCGCCGCCGGCGTCGGGCAGCGGCAGCACGGCCGCGCCGTCGACACCGGGCAGCGCGGTCAGCGCGGCGGCGACCTCGCGCGGCTCGACCCGGAAGCCGCGGACCTTGACCTGCTCGTCCGCCCGGCCCACGTACTCGAATTCGCCGTCCGGCCGCTCCCGGACCAGGTCGCCGGTCCGGTACATGCGGGAACCCGCAGGGCCGTGCGGGTCGGCGACGAACCTGGCGGCGGTCAGGCCGGGGTTGCCGAGGTAGCCGCGCGCCAGCCCGTCACCCGCCAGGTAGAGCTCTCCGACCAGTCCTTCGGCGACGGGTTGGAGTCCGCCGTCGAGGACGTACGCCCCGGTGTTGGCGAGCGGCCGACCGATGGACACGGCGGACGGGGGCGGTGCGCTGTCGGGCATGGCGGATTGCTCCAGAGGTCCACACGATCGGGTTCATACTTTAAGGTGAGGCTAACCTAATACACGCCCGTCAGGCTGCCCCCCGATCAGCTCTGTGACATTGCTCCGAGGAGATTCCATGCGGCTCGGCGACCTGGTTGTCGACACCACACCGCTGCGACAGAGCAAGGAGTTCCGCTACCTGTTCATCGCGCGGCTGGTGTCCCTGTTCGGGTTCGGGCTCACCACCGTGGCCATCCCGGTGCAGATCTACGACCTCACCGGGTCGTCCCTCCAGGTGTCCCTCGTCAGTGTCGTGATCATGGTTCCGATGCTCGTGGGCACCCTCGCCGGCGGCGTCCTCGCGGACCGGGTGGACCGCCGGAAGCTGATCCTGCTGGCCCGGGGCAGCGCGGTGCTGGTCTTCGCGCTGCTCTCGCTCAACGCCCTGCTCGACCCCGCCCAGCTCTGGGTGATCTACCTGTGCGCGGCGCTGAACAGCGTGCTCAACGGCCTGAGCGCGACCGCGCTGATGGCCGCCACGCCCGCGATCGTCGGCCGGGACCAGCTCGCGTCGGCCGGCGCGCTGATGGCCATCACCGCCGAGCTGGGCGCGATCATCGGCCCGTCCCTGGGCGGCGGGCTGACCGCCGCGTTCGGCCTGTCCGCGAACTACGCGCTGACCGGCGTGGCCACCCTGGTCACCACCTCGCTGGTCGCCCAGATCCGGCCGCTGCCGCCCACCGGGCCGGTCGACGAGAGCCCGTTGCGCTCCATCGGCGAGGGCCTGAAGTTCGTCGCGCGCAACCGGCTCATCGCCGGGCTGCTGCTGATCGACGTGTGCGTCGCGTTGTTCACCATGCCGTTCGCGCTCTTCCCGGAGATCGCCGAGCGGGTGTTCTCGGGCGGACCCGGCGTGGTCGGCGTGCTGTACGCCGCGCCGGCCGTCGGGGCGATGATCGCGGCCTCGGCCAGCGGCTGGACCGGGCGGGTCCGGCACACCGGGCGCTACCTGGTGGCCGCGACCGTCGCGTGCGGCCTCGCGGTGGGGCTGTTCGGGTTGAGCGGTGGCGCGCTGTGGCTCGCGCTGACGGCGCTGGCGCTGCTGGGCGCGGCCGACACGGTGTCGGAGATCCTGCGGCGGTCGCTGTTGCAGCACAACACCCCCGACCACCTCCAGGGACGGGTCAGCAGCCTGTGGCTGGCGCAGACCAACGTCGCGCCCGCGCTCGGCAACTTCGAGGCCGGCGTGCTGGCCCGGTTGATCGGACCGGTGTCGGCGGTCGCGGTCGGCGGCGCGCTGTGCGTGCTGTCGGCGGGAGCGGTCGGGGCGGCGATGCCGTCACTGCGCAACGCCAGCCTGCACGACCCGTCGGCCGACGAACTGGCCGAGGACGCCACCCGCTCGTGACCGGCCGGCGCGGTCCGGGCTCCCGGACCGCGCCGCGCACCCCGTGCCGGGCACGAGGTGCGCGGCCACCCGACCCGAGCGGGTGGCCCGGTGGCTCAGTCCTCGTCCTGCTCGTGGTGGTCGAAGTTGACCAGGCCGCGCTTCCAGTAGCCGTCGACGTCGTAGGCGTCGCGGGGCAACCCCCGCTCGTCGCGCAGGTGCCGGCGGATCGGCTTGAGGGAGTTCGCCTCGCCCGCCACCCAGACGAACCCGTCGCCCTCGGGCAGCACCAGCGCGGCGATCGCGTCGTGCAGCAACGCGGTCGACCCCGCCGGCGCGCCGGCGCGGTGCAGCCAGGTCAGCCGCACGTCGGCCCGGGACGTCAACTCCTGCTGCTCGGCCTCGTCGGCCACCTCGACGAACGCGAAGATCCGGGCACCCTCGTCGGCCTGCTCCAGCCACCGGGCGATCGCGGGCAACGCGGTCTCGTCGCCGCCGACCACGTACCAGGACAGCCCCCGGGGCACCAGCACCGAGCCGCGCGGACCGAGCACGCCCACGGCGTTGCCCTCCTCCGCGCCCGCCGCCCACGTCGAGCCGGGCCCGTCGCCGTGCACCACGAAGTCGACGTCGAGTTCGCCCGCGTCCGCGCGGTACTCGCGGACCGTGTAGTCCCGGAACGTGGGACGCGGCGCGGCCGGGTCCCGCTCCAGACCTTCGGGCCCGAGCTTCGGCATGACCGGCAGGCCGTCCCGCTCGGCGGGGAAGAACAGCTTCACGTGGTCGGCGGGCGCGGCCTCCCGGAAGCCGGCCAGGTCCGGGCCGGCCAGAGTCACCCGCACCATGCGCGGCGTGAGCCGGCGGACCGCCTTCACCCGCAGCACGCGGGGCACGAGGTCGTACTGGACGACCTCCGGCGCGACGACGGTCACTGCGACTCCACCAGGCTGCGCGGGCGCAGGTCCGTCCACTCGCGCTCGACGTACTCGACGCACGCCTGCCGGGTGTCCGGACCGTGCGCGGTGGTCCAGCCCTGCGGGACCTCGGCGAACTCCGGCCACAGCGAGTGCTGGCCCTCGTCGTTCACCAGCACCAGGAACGTGCCGGCCTCGTCGTCGAAGGGATTTGTCACGACCCGACCCCCATCTGTTTGGTTAGGCTCACCTTACCGCGTGATCAGACCGTCCACCACGACCGGGATAGCACGCACCGCGCTCGTCGTGCGCCGCGCCGCGATTCGCGAGCGCCGGTACGGCCGGGCGTGCGGACGGGCTCAGGAGTCGAGCCGGGCGTAGACGATCGTGTTGTCCAGGTGGCCACCCGCTCCGTGGTCGAACACCCCGCCGCAGGTGATCAGGCGGAGTTCGGGGCCGGGCGTGGCGGCGTAGACGTCGTCGGTCGGGAACGACGCCTCGGCCACCTGCTGCGTGCGGTAGACGGTGAACTCCAGGGACTTCCCGTCGCCGTCCTCGACCAGGACGTGGTCGCCGATGACGACCTCGCGCAGCCGGTGGAAGATGCCCGGCTGCCCCGCGCCGTCGACGTGCCCGAGCACGACGGCGGGGCCGGTGTCGCCGGGCACCGGCGAGTGCCGGAACCAGGCGGCCCGCATCGGCGTGCCGATCGGCGGCATCTCGACCGACCGGTCCGGGTTGCGCCCGACCTCGGTCAACGGCGACCTCGCCGAGATGCGCGGGATCTCCACCCCGACCGGCGGACGCCGCGAGGTCGGCGGCACGCCGGCCTCGGCGGCGACGGCCGACGCCGCACCGGTCGGCGGGGTCGGCGCTCCCGGCGCGCACCCGGACACCAGGACCAGGCAGGCGAGCGCGGCAGCCGACGCGGCGCGACCACCCGGCGCGGTCCCGGTCGTCGCGCACCCCCGGAGCCGCCGGGAGGAACCCGTGCTTCCCGCTCTCCTGCTCAAGATCAGTTTCCCTGTCCGCTGCCTCGCGCCTGCCGGGAACGAAACCCCGGACCAGAGTAGGCCGACCACGGCGGCGCGGTCGGGAAAACGCGCGATTCCCCGCCCCCCGGGCAGCGCCGACCCGCTCCACCCGGCCACCGTCCTTGATCGACTAGGGTCGGTGGGGTGATTCCGACGTTCCGGGCCGCGGTCGGCACCGACACCGGCCACCGCTACACCGCGAACTTCGACGTGGCACACCTGGACACCGCACCGCTGCTGGCGGCGGTGGCGGACGGCATGGGCGACGGACCCGGCAGCGCGATGGCCGGCCGCACCACCGTGGACCGCCTGGTGCGCGCGGCCCGGTCCGCCGCCGACGTCGCCGACGCGGTCACCACGGCCCACCGCGAGGTCGCCGACTACGGCCGGGAGATCGCGGGCCTGGCCGGGTGCACGCTCACCGCGCTCGTCGAGACCCCGGACGGCCTGTGGCTGGCGCACATCGGCGACTCCCGCGCCTACCGCCTGCGCCGGGGCCTGCTGGAGCTGCTCACCGTCGACCACACGATCGCCTGGCTGGGCGCGGTGCACGGCTGGTACCCGTTCGACTCGCCCCAGGCCGCCGCCGCGCGCTACCAGCTCACCAGGTACGTCGGCCACCCCGCGCAGCCGGAACCGGACCTCGCGAAGCTGACCGCCGCGCCCGGCGACGTGTACCTGCTGTGCACCGACGGCGTGGCCGAACAGGTGCCGTACCACCTGATGCACGACACGCTGTCCCGGCCGACGACCCCGGACGCGATGGTCCGGACGCTGCTGTCGGCGGCCGACGCGGCGGGCGGCAACGACAACTCGACCGCGATCGTGCTGCGGGCCGGCTAGTCCCCCGCGACTCGGCGGTCAGGGCTCCTGGTGGTCCCGGTGCCCGGCACGACGCGGCCCCCGGGGTGGAATGACCCGCGCGCCCCGTTCTCGTGGGACGCGCGGGTCTGGTCTCACCACCGGACGTCGGCCGACTCGTCCAGCGGACGGCGGTCCTCCAGCGACTCGGGCAAAGCCGCGGTGTCGGCCGCGCGCAGCGGTTCGGGGAAGGTGAACCCGCACCGCTCCTCGACGTCGGCCAGGCCGACCTGGTACACCCGGAACTCGTCCAGTTCCAGCGCTTCGAGCTGGTCCAGGTTCTGGGTCAGCACGAACGCGCGGGCCTTGAGCACGCCCCGCTCGACGAACGCCAGGACCTTCCAGTACTCCCGGGGCAGCCGCACGCCCCGGAACACCCGGTCGTCGGCCTGGAACACCGGGCCGCCGTAGACGCTCACCCTCAGGTCGTCCACCTCGGCGTCGGCGAAGACCGCGTCCTCCAGCCTGCCCCACAGGCCGTGGCGCGCGCTCTGGTTGAAGTCATCCATCTGGGGCGTGATGTTGGTGAAGGAGAAAGAGTCCACATTGGCCTGTTCCGCTTCGGAACGGCTACCCCACAACAGGTCCGCCCGGCGCGCGACGTGCCCCCGGTCGAGCCGGTTGCCCCGGTACAGCTCGTCGCCGACCTGGTACCGGGCCGGGATGCGCGGGTCGAGCACGAACGGGACCCCGCTGCGGTCCACCGCCCGCAACGACCTGCCGTCGATGTTCCACGCGACCCAGAACGCGAACCGGCGGGACTTGCTCTGCGCCAACGAGAAGTGCGTGTAGTCCACGACCTCCGTGCCGCCGAGCAGCACCGCGTCGGCCTTGGCCGCCACGCCCAGCACGGGCACGCCCACCCGCACGCCGAGGAAGTCCGCCGCGAACCCGGACCGCCCCGGCTTCGCCCCGGCCTTCGGCGGGGCGAGGGTGACGCCGAGCTTCTCGAACACCGATCGCGGGAGACACGCCAGGGCGTGCTCGTCCGTGCTGCCGCCGGCCTCGCCGCCGAAGTGCAGGCCCGCCAGGGTCCGTCCGGTCTTGCCGTTGGCGGACTTGAACAACCAGGCCGCGCCCGAATCCCCGCCCGAGCTGATCTCGCCGCCGGGCGGGGGCTTCGCCGGGTCGGGCCCGATCTCGAAGCAGCCGATCTCCCGGACCCCGACCGAACCGCCGTAGTCCAGCTTGACGATGGTGTCCACGCGGCGCACGACGCCGTGCGTCACGCCGGTGGTCCGGCCGCTCTTGACGACCTTGTCGCCCAGTTCCGGCTCCCCGATCCTGTCCACGGCCACCCCGAGTTCGCAGATCTCCGCGGCGAACTCCCGGTTCTCGATGGTGGCGACGGCGCAGTCCCCGGCCGCGCCCAGGTGGGACCGCACGAGGGTGCCCAGCCGGTTGCGCTCCACGCGGTTGTCGTCGTGCGGGCCGGGCTGGACGACCGCTTCGCCGATCGCGCCGTGCGGGCCGTGCAGCACGTGCCAGTTCGACAGCACGTACGGCGTCCCGTCGGCCTGGTCGTACACGATGCAGCCGATGGTGCCGGCGGTCATCCGCACGTGCCCGACGCTCAGGCCGGGCGTGATCGGGTCACCCCGGGACTTGCGGTCGCCCGACGCGCGTTCGGCGACGACCCGGAAGTTCGTCCGGTAGTCCCGCTCCAGCACGTCGGTCGGCACCTCGACGCCGTCCACCACGACGGTCTCCGGCAGCAGCGCGGTGCCCAGCGCGCCCAGCGCCTCGGGTTCCGCCTTCCGCTTGACGGTGAACTGGACGGCGATCTCCCCCGTGGGCCGGCCGCCCTCCACCTTGTAGCCGATCCCGATCGAGGACACGTTGTGGTCCCGCAGGAAGTCCGAGCCCCTGGTGCGCACGAACCGCCGGAGCGAATCCGGCGGTGGTCCGCTCTTCTTCCTGGCCATGAAGCACCACCTCCAGTCCGCACACCGGTGCCTTGCTGTCGACGACGCGCGGGTCGCCGTTAGCCGCCACCCGACCGGTTCACCCGTTCAGCTCAAGAGCGCCCGCCGAACGCCGACCTGATCAAGCTTTCCCCTGCGCCGCAATGGAAAGACCACAACCCGACTCGCGCGGCACTCGTCTGCGCCACGGACACCTCGGCACTCCCCCGGCGACATCCGCAGGTCGGTCACGCAGGCGACTGCCCGTAGGCGCACACACCGGTGCCCGAGTCCGCGCAGCCGCTCTCCGGGAGGAACAGCGCCACCCCGGTCCGGCAACGCACCGGTCAGGGCTCCGCGACCTCGCCGACCGCCCCGCCGTCGAACGGCATTCGACCGAATGGCCGGTAGGACACGACTTCGGGCGCGACAACCGGTGTACACGTGGAGGATGGCGGGCGCTCACCTCGGGCGTGTACGCATCTAGGAATGCGCCGACCAGCGGTCAGCACCGCCACCGGGTTGTCCCTCAACCCGGTGCTCGTCGTCCCCCTCCCCTCTCCTCGCGCCACGGCACCGGTTCAGGCCGTCGCCGCCCGGCGGAACCCCGCCACCGCGAAGGACGACGGTCGCGCGCTGTCCTGAAGAGGAGGCACACCACCCCATGTCCCCCCTGACACGGCGGACCCTGATCGCCGGTAGCATCGCCGGTGCCGGCATCTCGGTCCTCGCACCCACCACGGCCAACGCCGTCGCCTACCCGTTCACGCTCGGCGTCGCGTCCGGCGAGCCCGCGCCGGACGGGTTCGTGATCTGGACCCGGCTCGCGCCGAGCCCGCTGAACGCCGACGGCCTGGGCGGCATGTCGAGCGCGAGCACCGCCGTCGAGTGGCAGGTCGCGACCGACCGGCGGTTCACCCAGGTCGTCAAGTCCGGTACCGCCACCGCCGTCCAGGCGTGGGCGCACAGCGTGCACGTCGAGGTCACCGGCCTCCAGCCGGGACGCGAGTACCACTACCGGTTCCGCGCGCTCGGCTTCCTCTCCGGCGTCGGCCGGGCGGTCACCGCGCCCGCGCCCGGCACGGCCCCGGCGCTGACCATGCTGTTCACCTCGTGCTCGCACTTCGAGGCCGGCTACTTCACCGCCTACCGGCGGATGGCCGAGGAGAACCCGCACCTGGTCCTGCACCTGGGCGACTACATCTACGAAGGCGCGGCGTCCACCACCAACGTCCGCAAGCACGTGCCGGCCACCGAGATCTCCGGCCTGGCCGACTACCGGGTCCGGCACGCGCAGTACAAGACGGACCCGGACCTCCAGGCCGCGCACGCCGCCGCACCGTGGCTGCTCGTCTGGGATGATCATGAAGTCGAGAACAACTACGCCGGCCTGGTGCGCAACGACGGCTCCCCCGCCGGCGACTTCAGGGCCCGCCGTGCGGCGGCCTACAAGGCTTACTACGAGCACATGCCGCTCCGACCGGCCCAAGCCCCGGCAGGGGAGCACATGCAGCTCTACCGCCGGGTGCGGTGGGGTTCGCTGGCCACGTTCCACCTGCTCGACACCCGCCAGTACCGCGACGACCAGGCGTGCGGCGACGGCACGAAGGTGTGCCCGGAGGCGGACGTGCCGACCCGCACGCTCACCGGGAACGCCCAGGAGACGTGGTTGCTCAACGGGATGCGGGAGAGGTCGGGCACGTGGGACTTCCTCGGGCAGCAGGTGTTCTTCGCGCAGCGGCTCACGTCGGCGGCCGGTGCGCGGTCCATGGACTCGTGGGACGGCTACACCGCCAACCGCGACCGGCTCCAGCGCAGCTGGGACGCGGCGGGGCTGAAGAACACCGTGGTGCTGACCGGTGACGTGCACCGGTCGTGGGCGAGCGACCTGATGTTGGACTACGCCACGCAGGACCGGGTCGTCGGCACCGAACTGGTGACCACGTCGGTGACCTCCGGCGGCGACGGCAACGCCGCCGACAACGGCCTGTCCACCCTGAACCCGCACATCAAGTTCAACAAAAACCTGCGCGGCTACGTCCGGACGGTGACCACGCCCGGTCAGGTCGCGGTCGACTTCCGGTTCGTGGACAAGGTGACCGTGCGGGACTACCCGGTCAAGACCGCGCAGAGCTACGTCGTGCGGGCGGGCGACCCCGGATTGCGGGTGCCATGAAGAAGATCGTCGCGCTGACCGCCGCACTGGTGCTCGTCACCACGGGCACCGCGTCCGCCGCCGTCGCCTGGACCACCGCCAACTCGACCGCCACCGGCGACCAGGACCACGCCGCCGTTTCCGCCGTGCGCACCGGGTACACGGCCGTCGTCTGGGAGGACGACCGCGACACCTCGAACCCCGGCGACGCGCTGCACAGCGACGTCTGGATTCGACTGTTCGAGGACGGCGTCTCGCGGTACGAGAAGAAGCTCTCGGCCGGCGGTACCGGCGACTGGACGCACGTGCGGCCCGACGTGTCGCTGCACGACGACGGCAGCGCCGTGGTCGTGTGGTCGGAAGACCCTGACGGCAACGGTTTTTACAACATCGCGGTGCGCGTCGTGCGCACCGACGGCACCATCGCCGGTTCCACCACGGCCAACGCGTCGGCGGACGGTCAGCAGAGCGTCCCGGCGGTGGCCGCCGACCCGGACGGCGCGGGTTTCGCGGTGGTGTGGGAGGACGAGCGGTCAAGCGCGAACCAGACCGTGCGGGTGGCGGGTTTCTCGTCGGTCACGGCCAAGGCGTACGAGACCCAGATCCACGCGAACGGCGGCACGCACCAGCGTCCCGATGTGGCCATGGGCGCGGCGGGCAACGCGGTCGTCGTGTGGGACGAGGACGGTGACGGCAACGGGTTCTTCAACGTCGCCCGCAAGACCCTCACCCCGGCCGGTGGCGTGAAGCTGGCGCAGGCCGTGGTGAACGCCTCCGGTGGTGGGCAGCAACGGCGCGCTTCGGTGGCGGCGAACTTCAACGGCGACTTCGCGGTCGCGTGGGAGAGCGATCACACCGGCGTGCTCCAGACCGCGATCCGCTCGTTCTCCGCCGACGGCACCGCCGGGTCCACTGTGGACACCCTGGTCGCGGGGTCCGACCCGCAGGTCGGGATCGACGACCAGCGGTCGGCGGTGGTGGCGTCCGTGGTCGCTTCGGACGTCGTGACCCAGGGCGTCAACCCGGACGGCTCGGTGGAGGGCCGCATACCGCGCCAGACCACCGTGCAGACCGCGACCGGACGGCAGGACGAGGTCGCGCTGGGCGTGGACGCCTGGGGGCTGGTCACCGTGGTCTACACCGACGACCACGACGGCAACGGTTTCGACCAGGTCTACCTCGGGACCGGGTGGCAGAACAGCACGTGGTGAGCAACGCGCGGCGCGTCCCCCGGGGCGCGCCGCGCGCACCACCGCCAGGTCGAGCGGCGCGGTGCGGCGTGATCTCCGGCGGCAGCACGCCCACACCCCTCGGGGGAGGCTCGGGGGCCGTCAATCGCCGAGGGTCTCGCGGAACTGCTTCGCCAGCCGCTTCGGGGCCTTGCACAACCACGCCTCGGTGACCAGCTCGGCCAGTTCGGCCTCGTCGATCCGGTCCAACCGGACCAGCACCGCCGCGTACCCGTCGAGGTGCGGGATGGTGAAGTAGACGTCCGGGTCGTCGGCCGCCAGCGCGTCCTTCACGCCCACGTCCGGGACGCTCACGCCGAGGACCGGGCCGTCCGGCGCGTCCGCGCCGAGCGCCGACAGGTCACCGCCGCGCAGCGGCCGGTCCCACGCGAAGAGCTTGTCCTTCACCCGCCAGGCGGGCCGCCCGTCGTACGACGGGCGCTCGGTGACTTCGGGTAGCGCCGTCGCGAGTCGGCGCACGTCGTCCCAGGTGGCCATGCCGCACGATAGCCCGACACCCGGGTCCGCACGCCCTGCCGGGCCCGGCGGGTCGATATTGATCGTTGGCACCGCCAACGATATCGGCTATCGTTGGTCGCACCAACATTGGCGCGACCAACGGAGCGGTCATGATCGAACCCTACACCCTGGCCGTCCCCCAGGCCGACCTGGACGACCTGCACGACCGCCTGGCCCGCACCCGCTGGCCGGAGGAGGAGCCCGGCGAGGGTTACGGCCTGCCGCTGGCCCGGACGCGGGAGCTGGTCGCGCGGTGGCGGGCGTTCGACTGGCGGGCGCAGGAGGCGGCGCTCAACACGTGGCCGCAGTCCACCACCGTGATCGACGGCCAGCGGGTGCACTTCCTGCACGTCCGGTCACCCCGCGCGGACGCCCTGCCGCTGGTGCTGACCCACGGCTGGCCGAGCTCGGTGCTGGACTTCCTGGACGTGATCGAGCCGCTGTCCCGCGACTTCCACCTGGTGATCCCCTCCGTCCCCGGCTTCGGCCCGTCCGGTCCCACCCGCGACCGGGGCTGGGGCGTCGACCGGGTCGCCCGCGCGTGGGCCGTGCTGATGGACCGGCTCGGGTATCGGCGGTACGGCGCGCAGGGCGGCGACTGGGGTTCCGGGATCACCCGCGCGCTGGGGGCGGTCGCACCGGACGCGGTGGTCGGCGCGCACGTCAACTACCTGCCCACGCCCCCGCCCGCGAGCACCGCCGGGCTGTCCGCGCAGGACGTCGAGCGGGTGGCGGCGATCAGGCGGTTCCTGGTGCAGCGACCCGGTTACCAGGTGATGCACCAGACCCGCCCGCAGACCGTCGCCTACGGGATCACCGATTCCCCGGTCGGTCTGCTCGGGTGGGTCGGCGACAAGTTCTGCGAGTGGCTGGACCCGGCCTCCGAGGTGGACGACGACCGGTTGATCGCGACCGTGGCGATGTACTGGCTGACCGGCACCGCCGGGTCCGCGCTGCGGATCGCCCGGGAGACCGCCGGCGGGGTGCCCCCGTGCCCGGTGCCGCTGGGGGTGGCGGTGTTCGCGCGGGACATCATCCTGCCGGTGCGCGGGATCGCGGAGGAGCTCTACGACGTGCGCCGGTGGACCGAGTTCGACCGGGGCGGCCACTTCCCGGCGCTGGAAGCGCCGGAACTGCTCGTGGAGGACGTGCGCGCGTTCTTCGCCGGACTCCGCTGAGCCGGGTGCGTCCACGGCGGGCGACGCGCGACCGCCGAAGGTCAGAGCGGGTCGATGCGGGCCCGCAGCAGGCAGAACTCGTTGCCCTCGGGGTCGGCCAGCACGTGCCACTGCTCCTCCCCCGTCTGGCCGACGTCGGCCGGGCGGGCACCGAGTTCCAGCAGGCGTTCGAGCTCGGCGTCCTGATCGCGGTCGGTCGCGTTGACGTCGATGTGCAGCCGGGACTTCCCCTTCCCCGGCTCGTCCTGGCGGCTGAAGAAGATCGTCGGCTGCGGACCGCCGAACCCCTCGCGCGACCCGATCTCCACCGAACCGTCGTCCTCGCGGCCGAGCACGACGAAGTCCAGCACCGCGCACCAGAACCGCGCCAGCACCTCGGGCTCGCGGCAATCGAGCACGAGTTCACCGATACGACATGCCATGGAGGAAACCCGCTCTCAGCCCGGAAAACCGCCGAGGAGGCCAGGCGAACCCACGGACTCCCCAGCAGTGGGAACGATTCCGCGACCGTACCGGACGGGACCGGCGTGCGCGACCCGGTTCACCGCACCTCAAACCGGATTCCCGCCCCCACCAGCCGTGCCGTCAGGGCGTCGCCCATCGCCACGGCCGTCGTCACCTGGCCGCGCGTCTCCGGCAGGCGGTCGAAAGCCAGGCACAGCGCCGATTGCGCGAGCATCTTCGCCGTCTCGCCGTAGCCCGGGTCGCCGCCGGACACCTCGGTCACGACCCGCTGCCCACCGCCCTGGCCGAAGAACCGCACCCGGAACCACGACCTGGCGCGCTCCTCGGTCGACGGCCCCTCGCCCGGGTTCTTGCGCCCCAGCAACCACTTCCGGGCCGGCGGCACCTGCGCCAGCGCGACCAGCGCACCCACCCCGCCGGCCAGCCCCACCGCGACCGGCAACGACCGCACCGCGATGTGGTGGTGGTAGGCGAACTCCGGCCCGTACCGGTCCAGCGCGGCGGCCGACCGCAACACCACCTGCGGGTCGATGGTCGGTGCGGGCAGCACCCAGGCCCCGACCCGGTGGTCGTACCGGGGCGAACCGGCCCCTCCGCGCACGACCCGGCCGACCGGGCGGCCCTCCACCCGCCGGCGGCTCCGGGCCGCGTCCGCCGACGAGCGCAGCCGGGAGAACCCGGTGACCGCCGAGTGGAACGTGCCGCCGGACAACGTCGCGGACGCGCTGACAAAACCCTCCACCGAGATCGGCACGCCCTCGGGCAACCGCCGGACGGTGAAGTGCGCGCCGAGGTCGTGCGGGATCGACTCGAACCCGCACGAGTGCACCAGCCGCGCGCCGCTGTCCACCGCCGTCGCGTGGTGGCGCAGGTACGTCCGGTCCACGAACTCGGGTTCACCGGACAGGTCCACGTAGTCCGTGCCCGCTCGCGCGCACGCGCCCACCAGGCCGTCGCCGTGCCGCACGTACGGCCCGACCGTCGTGGCGACGACGCGCGCGGACTCCGCGACGGCCCGCAACGACCGGTCGTCGTCGACGTCGGCCGTCACCAGGTCGATCTCCCCCGCCGCAGGGGAGATCGCGGCCAACCGGTCGCGCACGGCCGCGAGTTTCGCCGGGTCGCGCCCCGCCAGCGCCCACCGGGTGCCCTCCGGCACGTTCGCGGCCAGGTACGCGGCGGTCAGCCCGCCGGTGAACCCGGTGGCCCCGAACAGCACTACGTCGTACATCCGCCGCCCTCCTGGAAGTTCGTCACGCGGTTCACGGCTGCACGTGCGCGCGGACCCGATGTCCCCGTTGTTCGACCAGCGCGCCGGTTCGGCCCGGTCAGGCGGCGAACCAGCGGGTCACCACGGTCCGGCCGTCGTCGCCGGTCACCCGCACCCGCAGGTCGGTGTCGACCTGCACGTCCAGCGCCACGTCCCCGCGCTCGAAGGTGAGCACCCGGATCAGCTCCCGGCACTTGCCGGACAACCGCTCCACCGCCCGCCGCAGCGCCCGGTCGCGCTCGGCGACCAGCAGGCCCTCGTCCACGGCCGGGGCGTCGGCGGGCAGGTCGGGCGGCGGCCCGTCCGCCTCCCCGCGCCGCTCGGTGCGCCGCAGCAGCCGGAGGCACTCCCGCCGCGCGGTCGTCGCCGGCCACCCGGCCGGCCGATCCGGGTCGGCGACCCGGTCGAGGTTCTCCACCAGCTTCAACCAGGTGTTCTGGACGACGTCGGCGCGGTCGGCCCCGCCCGGGCGGAACCCGCGCGCGATCGACCACAGCAACGCCTCGTAGCGCGCGACGAGCTTGTGCCACGCCGTCTGGTCACCTCGCGCTGCCGCTGCGAGCAGCGACGCGTTGTCCTCGCCCACGGGCGTGGATTGTTCCGCACGAGCACCCATGTGAACCAGATGCCCCACCCGACCGTGGTGATGCGGTGACCTCGTCCGGCACTGCACCATCCACAGTGGACTCACCCACTGCGGAACCGCACCTGCCCCGGGTGACGCATGGCCACCATCCGTCCGACAGGTGAGCGGTGATGCTCGTGGTGAGCGGGTAGTGAGCACTCGGCGACATCACACCTGCACGACTTCCACGCCGCGTTCGCGGAACCGGCGAACGTCCTCCTCGTCCGCCTCGGAGTCGGTCACCAGCACGTGCACCTGGCTGATCGCGCAGATGGACGCGAACGCCCGCGCACCGATCTTCGAGGAGTCCGCCACCACGACCACCCGGCGCGCGCGTTCGGCCAGCATCCGGTCGATGTCGGCTTCGCCTTCGTGGTGCGCGGAAGCGCCGGCGTCCGGATCTATGGCGTCCACGCCGAGGAAGGTCACGTCGAGGCTCAGTCCACTCAGGATCCGACCGGCCAGCGGGCTCATCAGCTCGTAGGACTGCGGTCGGGCCACACCGCCGGTGACCACCAGCTTCACCTGGGGCCGCACCGCCAACTCGTTGGCGATGTTCAGCGCGTTGGTGACCACGGTGATCACCCCGTCGCCGTCCGCGCCGCCGACGTCCGCGCTGGTCATCAGCGCCCGCGCGACCTCGGTCGTGGTGGTGCCGCCGTTCAGGCCGACCACCGCGCCGCGCGCCACCTGCTCGGCCGCCGCGCGCCCGATGCGCTGCTTCTCCCCGGCCCGCCGCACGGTCTTGTACCGCAGCGGCAGGTCGTAGGCGATCGAGTGGACCACCGCGCCGCCCCGCGTCCGGGTCAGCAACTGCTGCTCGGCGAGGTGGTCGAGGTCGCGCCGGATGGTCGCCCCGGAGACGGCCAGCTCCTCGGCGATGTCGTCCACCTCGATCTTGCCGCGCTCGGCCAAGAGCTCCAGCAGCGCGTTCAACCGCTCGTACCGATTCACCGGCTACCTCCTGCCGGAACGTTAATGCACATTACAGATGCGCAGAAGTGTTCGGCCGCGACAAGATCCCCGCGCACCTGAACTCTTCCCGCAAGCCCACCGCGATGCGCACCGCCCGCCGCTTGCAGACATCGGCGAAGTTCCCGTGCCGCAACGTGTGCAGGTTCACCTCGCTCGCCACGTGCACGTGGATTCCCTACCGCCGAGCGCATCCGCCACACCCCGCGCGGCAGTGCCGACCACCCCCGAGCTCCCGAAATGTCCGCACAAGGAAGCCGGCGCTGCGCCCGGCACCCGACAGGACAGTGCGAAACTGCGCGGGTGACTCTGCGAGCACTGGATCGGTCCGGCGCGCTGCCGCTGTGGCGGCAACTCCAGGACGACCTCGTCTCCCGGCTGCGGGCGGGTGAGTTCGACGTCGGCTTCCCCGGCGAGCTGAGCCTGGTGGACGAGTACGGCGTGAGCCGCTACACGGTGCGGCAAGCGCTGCAACGGCTGCGTGCCGACGGCCTGGTCGTCGCCGAGCGCGGTCGCCAGCCCCGGGTCAGCCCGGCCGCCGACGTGGAACAGCCGCTGGACACCCTCTACAGCCTGTTCGCGTCGGTCGAGGCCGCCGGGCTGGAGCAGCGCAGCGTGGTCCGGGTGCTGGACGTGCGCGCGGACGGGGTGGTCGCCGACCGGCTCGACCTCGAAGGGTCCACCCCGCTGGTCTACCTGGAGCGCCTGCGGCTGGCCGACGGCGCGCCGTTCGCGATCGACCGGGCGTGGCTGCCCGCCGACCTCGCGCGGCCCATCCTGACCGCGGACTTCACCCACACCAGCCTGTACGCGGTGCTCACCGAGCGGACCGGTGTCCGGCTGGACACCAGCCGCGAGGACATCCGGGCCGTGGTGCCCACCCCCGCCGAACGCGCGCTGCTGGAGTGCGGACCCGACGTGGCGTGCCTGTCCCTGCACCGGCAGGGCCGCGCGGGCGGGCGTCCGGTGGAGTGGCGGCACACGGTGGTGCGCGGCGACCGGTTCGCGGTGACGGCCGAGTTCACCGCCGGCGAGCGCCGCCCGAACCGCGCCGTGACGGCCCGCTGACGGCCGCGCCTCCCGTCCGTCATAATGTACGGACATATGGAGGTGCGGACATGAACGTCGAGACGATCGACACCGCCGCGCTCGGCGACCGGAGCTACCTGGTGCACGACGGCACCACGGCGCTCGTGGTCGACCCGCAACGCGACATCGACCGCGTGGAGGAGCTCGCCGGACGGCTGGGTGTGCGGATCACCCACGTCGCCGAGACCCACGTGCACAACGACTACGTGACCGGCGGCCTGGCCCTGGCCCGGCGGCACGGCGCGGAGTACCTCGTCGCCGCCGCCGAGGACGTCTCCTACCAGCGCCGCGCGGTGCGCCCCGGCGACCGGCTGGCGGTCGGGTCGATGACCGTCACCGCCGTCGCCACCCCCGGCCACACCGAGCACCACCTGGCCTACGTGGTCACCCACGACGGCCGGCAGGCGGTGTTCTCCGGCGGCAGCCTGCTGTTCGGCTCCGTCGGCCGCACGGACCTGGTCGCGCCGGACAAGACCGTCCCGCTCACCCACGCCCAGTACCGCTCCGCCCGCGACCTGGCCGGCCAGGTCGACCCGGCCGCCACCCTGCACCCCACGCACGGCTTCGGGAGCTTCTGCTCGTCCGGCCCGGCGACCGGGGCGGGCGCGTCCACCGTCGGCGAGCAGCGCAGCGCCAACCACGCCCTCACCGACCACGACGAGCAGCACTTCGTAAACACCCTCATCGCGAACCTCACCGCGTACCCGTCGTACTACGCGCACATGGCCCCGCTGAACCGCAGCGGTCCGGGCGCGTCCGACCTGACCGTGCCCGAACCCCTGCGCCCCGACGCGGTGCGGGAGCTGCTCGACGCCGGCGGGTGGGTCGTGGACCTGCGGTCGCGGGTCGCGTTCGCCGCCTCGCACGTGCGGGGCGCGGTCGGCATCGAGTACGGCGACAGCTTCACCACCTACCTGGGCTGGACCCTGCCGTGGGGCGAGCCGGTCACGCTGGTCGGCGACGAGGGCGCGGTGCGCGCCGCGATCCGCGACCTGTCCCGGATCGGCGTCGACCGGCCCGGGGTGGGCCGCGTGGACGGCCTGCCCACCACGTCGTACCGCCGGGCGGGCTGGGCGGACCTGGCGGCGCTGCCCGACCGGCCCGTGCTGCTCGACGTGCGGCGGGTCGACGAGCACCGGGCCGGGCACCTGGCCGGCTCGACCGGCATCCCGCTGCACGACCTGGTGCGGCGGATCGGGGAGGTGCCGCCGGGCGAGGTGTGGGTGCACTGCGCGTCCGGCTACCGGGCGGGCATCGCGGCGAGCCTGCTGCACCGCGCCGGGCGGGAGGTCGTGCACGTCGACGACGAGTGGGCCCGCGCCGCGGACCACGGCCTGTCGTGACACCGGTCGTGCTCGCCCTCGTGGCGGGGGCCGTGGTGGGGCTGGCGCTGGGCGCGCTGGGCGGCGGTGGCAGCGTGCTGACCGTGCCCGCGTTGATCTACCTGCTGGGGTTCGGCCCCGCGCAGGCCACCACGGCGAGCCTGGTCGTCGTCGCCGCCACGGCGGCCACCGCGTTGTTCGCGCACGCGCGGGCGGGTGCGGTGCGCTGGCGGCTGGGCGCGTTGTTCGCGGCGGCGGGCGTGCTGCCGGCGGTGGCGGCGGGCGTGCTCAGCCGCCGGGTGCCCGACGCCGTGCTGACCGGGGCGTTCGCCGCGGTGGCGGTGGTCGCGGCGGTGGCGGTGCTGCGCCGCCGGCCACCGCGCGGCGGACCGGTCCGCCCGGTGCGCGCGGCCGGCGTCGGTGCCGGGATGGGCGCGCTGACCGGGTTCCTCGGCGTGGGCGGCGGTTTTCTCACCGTGCCCGCGCTGGTCGGGGTGCTGGCGGTGCCGATGTCGGCGGCGGTCGGCACCAGCCTGCTGGTGATCGCGGTGAACGCGGCGGTGGCGTTCGCGAGCCGGCTCGGCACGATCGCGGCGGTGGACTGGGCGCTGGTCGGGCCGTTCGCGGCGACCGCGCTGCTGGGGGCGTGGGACGGCCGGCGGCTGGCCGCGAAGGTGAGCTCGGCGGTGCTGCGCGGCGTGTTCGCGGCCGGGCTGCTCACCGTGGGCGCGGCCATGGCGGTCGACGCCCTGTTCGTCCACAGTGGATAGTGCGCCGCCGGTGCCGACGACCACCGGGTAGCGGACGGCTCCACCGGACGCGCGCGATCGGCCGGTTCCACCCTCCGGCCGGTCCGCGCCCGCCGCACCGCTCCGCGCCGACACCGCCGCCGCACCCCATCGCCGCACCTCACCGCGGGAATCCCGGTACCGGGCACGGTCGGACCCGCGTCGCCGGACGGGGCACCCCGAGCACTCCGGGTACCACTCACGCGGATGCCGCCGTTGGGGACGACATTGGCCCCTGGGACGGGGCCAGTGGTCCGTACCAGGCTTGTGGAGTGATCACTCGCGGGCGGCGGCGTGGCTGCGCACCTCCGGCGCGCGGAGGAGTGCTCCGGTACCCGCGTGCGCGCGCCGCCGCACGACCGCCGGTAGGTGCGGGTGGTCCCCCGATGCCCGCGACGACCGGGCCGACCCGCGCCGCGCTGACGTGCGTGGACGGCGGATGACGCGCACCCGCGCCGGGGTCACCATGGTGGTGGAGAGGCTCGTCGCCCGCTGGGCCGCGAAGGACACCGCCGGGTTGAGCAGGCTGTTCGCCGACGGGGTGCGCTGGTGGACCGCGCCCGTGCCGGGCGCGCCGTGGCCCGTCGAGGCGCGCAACCCGCGCGAGGTCGAATCGTTCTTCCTGGCTTTCCGGGCGGTTCTGGAACTCACCGGCATCACCACGCGCGGCCTGGTGGTGGACGGCCCGGACGCGGTGCTGACCGGCCGGCTGCACGCGCGGGTCCAGACCACCGGAACAGCGCTATCCTACGACTTCGCCATCGCCGTGAGCGTGCACGGCGGACTGGTCACCGAGTTCCGCATGTATGCGGACACACTGGCAATCGCACGTGCACTCGCACAGGATGTTCCACCGGTATCACCGTGATGCTCTGCCGTTTCCCTCCCCCGCGCTGGAAGAATGACCGGCGAACAGCCGGAGAGAACAGAAGGGTGCCGCCGTGCGACTGTCGGGACCGATCAGTGAAATCCTCGCCGAGCTGAGACGCGGACGCGGGTTGACCCAGGACGACTTGGCGGAGCGGTTGCACGCCGCGTCCGGCAACACCAGCGTCACCAGGGAAGAGGTGTCCCGCTGGGAGCGCGGCAAGCGCATCCCGGGACCGTACTGGCGAAGCTGGCTGGGCCAGGTGCTGGACACCCCGCAACACGACTTGGAACGCGCGGCGGCAATCGAGCGGGCGGCCCGCCGCCGGCATTGACCGGCCCCATTGCCGTGAATGCCCGACCGGGGTATTACCGGGCAGCGGTCCGACCACCGCATTCCCGGACGACGGGTGCATATCCGCCCTCACCCGGAAGTCGCCGACCGACCTTCCGCCGACGACGATCCGGTGCCGCCGAAGCGCGGGTCACCCGCGCCCGGCTCCGGATTTCGGGTCGGGTCCTGCCTCGGGGTCGGTGTGGAACCGCAATTCGCGCGCCAGCACGTCGTTCGCCACGTCGGCCAGCCGCCGCCCGGTGCGGTACGCGTGCGCCCGCAGCCGCACGAACGCGGTCACCAGGTCGCTGCCCATCTGCCCGGACACCACGCCGGTCGCCTGGTGCACGGTGGCCCAGCGCGCCTCGACGGCGTCCGCGAACGGGTCCGCGCCCAGCAGCGGCGGTTCCGCGCGCAGCAGCAGGAGCATCGCCGCGTCGGCCAGCAGCAGCCCGTCCACCACCTCGGCCTCGGTGCACGGCGTCGCCACGGGCCGCAGCGCCTCGACGCACCCGACCGCGACGGCACCCATCATCACCGGGAAGGCCAGGACCCCGGCCACGCCCTCGGCGCGGGCGAACGGCGTGAACACCGGCCACCGGGCCCCGTTCTCGGCCGCCGCCAGGTCGGCCGCCACCACCGGGTACTCCTCGCGCAGCGAGTCGACCGCCGGCCCCTCGCCGAAGGTGATCTCCGCTTCGCTCACCCGGTCGCCGAGCGGGCCGACGACGCCCGCGGGCTCGCTGCGACCGGCGTCGGCCGTCCGGTAGACGACGAAGTCCTTGGCGTGCAACACCTCGGTACCGGCCAGGCAGACGTGCCGAATCCTCGCCGGGACGCCCTCGTCCGCCGCCAGTCCGCACACCCGGCTCCACAGCCGCGCGCGCCGTTCGTCGTCGGGCCGTCGGCGGTCCACCTCGCCCATGCTCGCAGACAGCGGTTGTGCACCGCCCGGCGAGACGCGAAAATCGGCCGGGTGTCCACCACCAGGGACGGCCTGCTCAGCGCGGCGGCCGCCGCCTTCGACCGGCACGGCTACGTCCGGGCCACCATCGACGACGTGTGCGACCTCGCCGGTGTCACGAAAGGCGCGCTGTACGGGCACTTCAGCTCGAAGAAGGCGCTCGCCGTGGCGGTGCTGGACCGGCAGGCGCAGGAGTGGACGCGGACCCGGGAACGGCTCCAGCGCGCGCACCGCAGCCCGTTGCAGGTGCTGGTGGACCTGGGGTACGCGGTGAACCAGGACCGGGCGGTGGCGCAACGCCTGCTGTTCCAGGCCCCGATCTGCGACGACGTGGCGGACCGCCAGATCGCGCAGTGGACCTCGACCGTGCGGGACCTGCTGCGCACCGCCGGCTACCGGGGCGAGCTGCGCGACGGCGTCGACGTGGACGCGTGCGCGGACGCCGTGGTGGCCGCGCTGGTGGGCGTGCACCTGATGTCGATGGCGGTGGAGGACCCCGACGGGGTGGCGCGCCAGGTGGCCCGGCTGTGGCGGACGTGGCTGCCGTCGTTGGCCCGTCCCGAGGTGTGCGCGGCGCTGCGGGTCGAACCACCGCGCCGCCGGCCCTGACCTCAGGCGTCCAGGACCGCCCACACCAGCGTCCCGTCCGACCAGGTCGTGGACCAGCCGCAGCGGCTCGCGCCGATCGCCGCGCAGCGCAACGCCTGCGGGTCGCACGGCACGACGACGTCCTCCCCGACCCCGACCACGAACCGGCCGTGCCACCACTCGAAGACCACGGTCGGCCGCACGCCCCGGGCGGCCAGGCCGACCAGGGCGTCGACCACGTCGGCGGCGTCCTCGGACAACTCCGGCAGACCCCACAGCCGGCACGTCTCCTCGGCCGCCAGCCGGGCGAACCCGGCGCTCCCGCGCAGCGGCAGCGGCATCCGGACCACCCAGCGCCGAGGCGGGGTGCCGACGGCGGCCAGCGCCGCCGCCACGGAGGGGAAACCGGGCAGCGGCCAGTCGACCCGGTCCGTGGCGGCCAGCAGGATCGGCACTCCCGGCCAGTCGGCGACCTGGTTCCACACCGCGCGGAACACCGCCACGGCGGTCTGCCGCTCGAACGCCAGGCACGCCAGGTCCACCACCACCGCCGTCGGCTCGGCCAGCACGGTCTTCAGCAGCAGGTCGCGCATCCGGGTGTAGGTGGCCGCGCTGAGCGAGCCGAACAGGGACAGGACCGCGACCCCGTCCGTCCCGGACAGCTCCACTTCCAGCGTTTCGTTCGGCACCGCGCGCCCCAACCACCCTGACGTGTTAACCTCATCGTGTCCGGATGAGCACTCTACGTAACCTAGAGGCGGTGTCCGTCGAGATGAGGACCCCTTGACCGACCTGGCGCAAGGTGCCCGCACCCGGGCCGGTCTGGTCGCCGCGAGCATCGAGCTGTTCGACCGCGACGGGTACGAGGGCACCTCGCTGGACTCCGTGTGCCGCGCCATCTCGGTGACCAAGGGCGCGCTGTACCGGCACTTCCCCTCCAAGCAGGCCTTGGCCGTGGCCGTGGTGGAACAGCACTTCATGCTCTGGCACGAGGTCCGCGCCGACGTCGAGTCCACCGGCACCGGGCCGTTGCAGACGTTGATCGACCTGACCCACCGGATGGGCGCGCTGACCCTGACCGACCGGAGCGCCCGCGTCGGGGTGCGGCTGCTGTTCACCAGCGAGCTGTTCGAACTGCTCGCGGGCGTGCACTTCGTCAGCCTCGTGGTGATGGTGCGCGACCTGCTCGGGCAGGCCGTCGCGGCGGGCGAGGTGCGCCCCGGTCTGGACACCCGCGAGGAGGCGGACGGCATCGCCGCCGCCGTCATCGGTTCCCAAGCGCTGACGGTCATCACCAGTCGCGGCGACCCGGCGGACCGGCTGGCCACCCTGTGGTGGCACCGCCTGGACCACCTCGTCGTCCCGGACCACCGGGGCCGCCACCGCGCGACGGCACCGGCCGAGCCGGCCGGAGCGCGGTCGGCCCGCGCTTGACGACGCCCGCCGGCGCGCGGAGCGGCTCCCCCGGCGCGGTCGCGCCCCCGGGCGTACCCGGGGTGCCGCGCGACGTCGCCGGCTCACCGACCCGGCCCACGGCGGTGCCGCTGTCGTCCCGTCGGCCACCACCCCCCGAACTTGCCCGCGACCCCCACCGCCGCGCAAGCCGCCGCCAGGGCGAGCACCACGACCACCCGATCGGGTACGTCCGCTCGGGGGCCTCCCTCGTGGTCGGCGAATTCCAGCCGAGACCGGAGGGCGGCGGACGCGGCGGGGAAGAGCGCGTGAGTTCACCGGCGCGGGCCGGTGTTCGCCCTCGGTGCTGCGTGAGCAGGCCGCGCCCGGCGACCACGACTCCCCGATTTGGAACCGCGACAGCGGCAACGGGGTGCCGGGGATCAGGTCACCCGCCGGTAGTCCGCGCGCACGATCTCCAGCAACCGGTGAACGGCACCGCCGAACACCGCCGCGTCGTGCAGCCGCCGGAAGGTCTTGAGGTGGCCGCGCACGTCGTCCGGGTCGGTGATGACCACGTCGCCCGACACCAGGCCGAACACCACCATGGTCTCGTCCAGCACGACGAAACCCGCCGCCGGCAAGGAGACCGGGGTGTACCAGGGGATCACGCCGAGCTCCACCTCGGGCAGCAGGCTCAGCGCCAGCAGCCGGTCCCAGTGCTCGGGCGCGGACCGCACCGCGCCTTCGGACAGCACCGCGACCAGGCGGCGGCCCGGCTCGACCGGGCGCAGGAGTTGTTGCGGCACACCGCAGATCGCGAACACCCGCACGGTCAGCGCGGCGGCCTCCGTGCGGGCGACCACGACCTGGCGGCGCGCCACGCCCCGGTGCAGCACGGCCCGGCGGTGCTCGGCGTCGCCCGACACCTTGTCCGCCAGCTTGAGCATCCTGCGCCGCACCTCGGGCGACACGCCGTAGACCTCCGCCAACCGCCGGACGTCCACGACCTTCGGCAGCAGTCGCCCGGTCTCCACTTTGGACACCTTGGACTGGCTGATGCCCGCCCGCCGCCCCGCCGCCGCGCCCGTCAGCCCCGAAGCCAGTCGGGCGCGCAGCAGTTCGGCGGACAGCTCTTCGCGCCGCGCCCGCGCGTCGGCCACCGCCATCATCGTGGTGGCCGGGCGGTTGCCGCGTTTGCGCATCCGCACGCCCCTGGCGACCAGCGCGCCCCGGACCGTGCCGTAGGAGCGGCCGGTGGCGGCGGCCAGCGCGCGGATCGTCCTGCCCTCGGCGTAGCCCTTGACCACGAACTCGGCGAAGCTCGGCGCGCCCTGCTCCGCGCTCACGGCGCGGACACCGCGGCGCGCGCCCCGCGTGGTCGAGGGAACGCCGATATGCCTTCGTGCGCGCGCCACGCCGTGTCGCAGTCCGGACAGGTGGGCCAGCACCAGCACGTGTAGGGCTGGGCGGGCGGCACGGTCAGCGGCAGGCCGCACAACGTCGTCGTCTCGTCGCCCGGCACGAGTTCGCGGCGGATGGCGTGGCGGCGGCCGTCGTGCGGCAGCCAGCGAAAAGCGCGGGTCATCTCGTTTCCTCCCCTGGCCTGAACGGGCAGGGAAAAAGTAAAGCCTGCACGTGCAGGTTGGGCAGTACACCATCGTGTGAACCCCGGCTTCGGGGTTCTGCGGCAGACTGACCGGGCACCGCGAAAGACGAGGAAAGGTGAGGTGGTCATGGCCGGCAGCGGCGCGAGCCCGACAGTCTACAAGCGACAGTTGGGCCGAGCGCTCATGTCCTTGCGCGAGAGCGTGGGCAAGACGCAGGACAACGCGGCCGAGGTGCTGGAGTGCTCCCCCGCGAAGATCCGCCGGATCGAGATCGGCGACGTGGCGATCCGGAGCGCGGAGCTGAAGGTGCTGCTGGACTTCTACGGCGCGACCAAGCCGTCCCGCAAGCCGATCGAGGAACTCGCCCGGGAGGCGCGCAAGCGCCGCGCCCGCACCCCGTACGGCACCGCGCTGCCCGACTTCTTCCGCCGGTTCTTCAACCTGGAGCAGATCGCCGCGGAGGTGCTCCGCTACCACGCCGAGCTGGTCCCCGGTCAGCTCCAGACCCCGGCGTACACCCGCGCGCTGATCAACGCGAACCCCTTCCACCAGGAGATGGAGGTCGACCGGCTGGTGGAGGCGCGGCAGGCCCGCCAGGCCCGCCTGCTGGAGGGCGACCAGCGGTTGCACCTCGTGCTGCACGAGGCGGCGATCCGCACGGTGGTCGGCGGTCCGGAGGTGATGCGGGCGCAACTGCTGCACCTGCGCAAGCTCGCCGGGCTGCCGAACGTGACGCTCCAGGTCGTGCCGTTCAGCGCCGGCGCGCACGCCGCGTCCAGCTTCCCGTTCGTCCTGCTGCGGTTCGCCGACGACCAGCGGCCCGTCGTCTACCTGGAGAGCCTGACGACCGCGAGCTCGGTCGAGGAGCCGGCGCACGTCGCCCAGTACGACCTCGTGTTCCGACACCTGACCACGGCGGCGCTGTCGCCCGCCAAGAGCTCCGGCCTGGTGACCGCGGCGGCCGGCGACCTGCAACCCCGACAAGGAAGAACCGGATCATGACCCCGGACCCCACCCGGTGGCGCAAGTCCAGTCACAGCGGCGGGAACGGCGCGGACTGCGTCGAACTGGCGCACGCCGCCACGGCCCTGCTGGTGCGCGACTCCAAGAACCCCGACGGCCCCGTGCTCACCTTCCCGAGCACCGACGTCGCCGGCTTCCTCCGCTCCCTCGGGCAGAGCGCGGCGGACTGACCAGGGTCGCGGGTTGCCGGGCCTGCCGGTCGATCCACGACTCGACACCTACACCGGCGGGTTCGCGCCCCGCCACGGCCGCCACCCGTGCCACCGAGCGCGAGACCGGCACCGAGGCCCGGAAACGGGACCCCTGCTGGACCGGCGAGTCGGCGTTCCGTAACCTGTCCGAGACCTGGACGGGGGGTAACCCGTTCGGGCGACCCGGTGTCAAGGGAGGACCGCGCGACCGTGGCGTCGTACCCCGTTCAGCGCACCGTCCGCGCGGCTGTGGCGGCTTCCGCCGTGCTCGCTCTGCTCGCCGGACTGTCCCTGCCCCTCGCGGCGGCCGATCCGGTGCCCCCGAACGCCTCCGAGGCGTTGAAGAGGTACAACGACCTCGCGATGGAGGCGGAGAAGCTCAACGAGGAGCACCTGCGCGCCCAGGACGACCTGACCAAGGCACGGGCGGACCTCGACCAGGCGAACCAGGACCTGGGCACCGCGCAGCAGGCGCAGACCGAGCTGCGCGGCCACGTCGACCTGATCACCGAGGCGTCCTTCGAGGGCGCGCGGTTCAACCAGCTCTCGGCGATCCTGGTCAGCGACTCGCAGCAGGACTTCCTGAACCGGATGACCGCGCTCGACGTGCTGGCGGGCGAGAACGCCGAGGCCATGAAGGGCCTGGGCGACGCCGTCGACAAGGCCGACGACGCGGCGCACCGCGCCACCGACGCCGCCGCGAACGCCGACCAGGCGATCAGCGACATCGACCAGCGCAAGTCGGCCCTGGACCAGCAGATCACCGAGGCGCGCACCGCCTACCGGGCGCTGCCCAAGGCCGAGCGGGACGCGCTCGGCGCGGAGGGCTACACCGGTCACGTGCCGGTGCCGCCGGGGCCGATCGGCACGGCGATGACGTTCGCGCTGGCGCAGCGCGGCGAGCCCTACGTGTTCGGCTCGAACGGCCCGGACACGTGGGACTGCTCCAGCCTCATGCAGGCCGCGTACCGGGAGGCGGGCATCGCGATCCCGCGCACCACCTACGGGCAGGCGACCATCGGGCGCGCGGTGCCGCTCAACGAGGTGAAGCCCGGTGACCTGGTCATCTACTACTCGGGCCAGACCCACGTGTCGATGGCGATCGACGGCATCCGCGCGGTGCACGCGTCCACCGAGGGCGTGCCGGTGAAGATCCAGGACATCGAGTCGATCGGGCCGATCAGCACCATCCGGCGGGTCGTCGGCTGACCCCGGGCTCCGCGACCGACCGGGTCCGGGTTTCCTCGCTACCATTCCCACCTGCGTATTTCCCTGGGGACGGTGGTGGGACGGTGCACTGGAGTGCCGGTGCGGTCGCGCGCATGCTCGGCGTCTCCCCCGTCACCCTGCGCACGTGGGACCGGCGGTACGGGCTCGGGCCGAGCACCCGCGAGGAGGGCCGGCACCGGCGGTACAGCGAGCAGGACGTGGCCCGGCTGCGGCGGATGCTGGAGCTCACCGGCCACGGCGTGACCCCGGCGTCGGCCGCCGCCGCAGCCCTGGACGAGGTGCCGGCCGTGAGCACCGGTTCCGGCGGCAGTGGTTCCGGCAGCAGTGGTTCCGGCGGCAGCGGTCCGGGTGGCAGTGGTTCCGGCAGCAGTGGTCCGGGTGGCACTGGTTCCGGCAGCAGTGGTCCCGGCGGGGGCGGGCCCGAGGGTGCGTCCGGCGGCGCGCGGACTGCGGGCAGGTCTCGTGCGCGGTCGGCGGGGCGGTCGCGGGTCGGCGGTGCGCGCTGGGCGCGGTTCGGTGGCGGCCCGCACGCGCTGGGCGTCGAGGCGGACGAGGCCCGGGGGTTCGCGCACGCCGCTTCCCGGTTGGACGCGCCGTTGATGAGCGCGCTCGCGGCGTCGTTGATCCGGCGCGACGGGGTGGTCGGGGCCTGGGAGGGCGTGCTCGCGCCGTACCTGATCGCGTTGGGCGACCGGATCTCGGCGTCCGGGAGCGGCATCGAGGTCGAGCACCTGGCGTCGGCGGCGATCGCCGGGGCGTTGCGGACCGAACCGCTGGTGGTCGACGGGCGGTTGCCGGCCCTGCTGGCGTGCGCGCCGGAGGAGCTGCACAGCCTGCCGCTGGACGCGTTGGCCGCCGCTCTCGCCGAACGGGGCTGCGCCTCGCGGAACCTTGGGGCCCGCGTACCGGCTGGAGCGCTACTCGATGCGGTGAATTTGCTCTCGCCGCGCGTAGTCGTGCTGTGGGCGCACGCGGACCTCCACGCCCGCCTGGCTCCGGTCGCTGAGCTGCTGGAACTCCGGATCTCCGTGGTGGTGGGAGGGGCCGGGTGGACGACCGTCCCCGAGGGCGCGCGCCGAGTGGAGTCGCTGGCGGGCGCGGTCGGTGCGATCCTTGAGTTGAACCGATTTTGAATCGAATTTAGGCTGTGTCGGGTCAGCCCGACCACAGGACGTGATCACCATGCCTGAACTCTCCCGCCTGCCCACGCCGGTTGCCGAGTCCTGGGACTGGCAGCTCAAGGGTTTGTGCCGGGGTCTGGACAGCACGCTGTTCTTCCACCGGCCGAACGAACGCGGCATGGCTCGTGAGCACCGGGAGGCGCGCGCGAAAGCGGTGTGCGCCAGGTGCCCGGTGCTCGCCGAGTGCCGAACCCACGCGCTGACCGTCGAGGAGACCTACGGGATCTGGGGTGGACTCGGCGAGAGTGAGTTGCGGAAGCTGATCTCCCGCAACCACAAGCGCGACTGAGGTACCGGAGGTTGTCGAGCGGACGGGTCAGCGCGCGGCGGTCGCCGCGCTCCTGGGACGCCACTGGGTGTAGCCCGCCCGCTCGGCCTCCTCGACGGAGCCGAACGTGACATCGCCCTTCATCCGCTTGAAGTACGGCGAATCGGGGGTGTGGAAGATCATCGACTTGGAGCTCCCCTTGACCTGATCCGATCGCGCGCCGTTGGCCGGGCCATCGACAACGGACTGGTCAACGGGCTGGCCAACGAGCTGGTCGGTGGGTTTGCCGGTGTGCTGGTCAGAGGGCTGGTCGGCGGGTTTGTCGGTGGTCGGCCCGGTGTCGGCGGGCACGCTGTCCGGGACGATCCGGGCGGTCGGCGTCTCGTCCGGGCGTGCTTCCGCGCCGGCCCGCGACTCCCCGGTGAGCCGCCACTCGCTGTTGACGTGCAACTCACCGCCGGACTCCAACTCGCCGTTGGCGACCGGTCGACCGTAGGGCTGTTCCGGGATGATCACCGCTTTCGCGGTCAGCGCCGGGCGGACGACGGGGGAGCGCTCGGCGCGCAGGTCGCGGATCGTGGTGCGCAGCGGCAGCCACGTGAGCACCGCTCCGGCCAGGAACGCGAACGCGCACAGGACGAACATCTGGGCGAACAACCAGAACACTGCCACTCCTAGCTAATCAGGACGTCTACCCGGCGCGCGGCCTGGTCCGAGCTCTCCGGTCCGGTGTCGATGGTGGCGGTCGTCCGGATCCGCTCCGGCCGCACGCCCTGGGCCACGAGCAGATCGCGCACGAGACCGGCCCGCTGGTGCGCGAGGCCGCGCGGGTCGGGGTGTTCGGGGGTGGCGTGGCCGGTGAGCGTGACGGTCGCCCGGGGCGCGGCCGACAACAGCCGGCCCACCCGGTCGACCAACGCCGGGCCCTGCCCCTCCCAGGTGGCGGACACCGGTTCGAACCGGAGGCCGCCGTCGTCCCGGACCATCGCGGTGATCGACCGTTGCAGGGCCACCACGTCCAGGTCCGACTCCGCCGTGCCGACGACGTGGTCGCGCACGTCCGCCCGGTCCAACGCCTGCCGCAACACCGCCGCGCGGGTCTCGTCGGCCACCGTGGCGCGGGCGGTCCGGGTGGTGGCGTCGAGGACGGCGGTGAAGTCCGTCGTGCCCGCGTCCCGCGCGGCGGCGACCAGGTCGGTCGCGGTGCCCACCGGCACGGGGAGCCGGTCACCGCCCGGGACGAGCAGGTCCGTCACCCGGCGGGAGGCGGCCTCGGACGTGACGGCGTCCACCAGGGACCGCCGCTCGGACTCGTCCGCGACGTCCCCCGCGAGCACGACCTCGTCGGACCGGACCGCGAGCACGAACCGACCCGGTGGGGGCAGCGTGTCGGCCACGGCCTCGTCCGCCAGCCGGGCGCGGGCGAAGACCCCCGACGCCGCGAGGAGAGCGGGCACGAGGAGAGCGCCGACGAACCACACTCGCCACGCTCGGGATCTCGACACCGGGCGTTAGTACCGGAACTACCGGGGCGGCTGCCACCGGAACCGGCCGTACCCGCAGGACGGCACCCGGCATTTCACCTGACCAGGTGACCTCGTCCCGGCACCCGCCGACGCGAGGACCGGGCCGTCCGGCGGCGGTGTGCCCCGGCGCACACGGCGGAATGCGGCGAGGTAGGGTGTGGACTCCACGCCAGGACGGTCGGAATCTCCCGTCGTCCGGGCAGCACGGAGTACCGGGACCGGCCGGCCGGGACGAACTGACCGGAGCCGGTTGACCGGAGCCGGCTGACCGGAGTTCGCCGGTGGGTCGCGGTACCGGTAGGACGAAGTACCGGTGAGACGCGGTACCGGTGGGACCAGGTGGCTGGGCGGTGAGCCCGCCCGGGTTCCGAGCGCAGCACGAGATCACGCGTCGTCGCCACCACGCGTTCGCACTCTCCTGCCGAAGTCGGCCTATGCCGCCTGGGACAACACCCCCGTCCGACAGCCGCACCGGCGGCACACCGGGTGCGCGGGCACCTGCACCACCTCCGCCAGCAGCTTGCGCGAGTCGTCGAACGTCGGTGGGCGCTGTCCCGGCACCAGCAGGCTGTCCAGGACCTCCTGCCACCGCCGCGCCCGCGCCCTCGACCGCTCCACCGGGTCGGCCAGGCGAGCCCGCACCCGCTCCCGCGACTGCTCCTGGGCCAGCCGGCCCGCCTCGCCCAGCGGCCGGCGCGGCCGGGGGCGGACGAGGCGGGCGTTGCGGCGGTTGACCCGCCACCACTGGCCGAGGGTCATGCCGGCGACCGGGGGGCGCGCTCGCCGCGCGCCCCCCTGCCACCACGACCAGAGCCGCGCGCGGAGGAAGTCGTGCGCAACCTGGTCGCGGTTCCTGGGACGGCCCTGCCTGCTGCCGTCCGGCTTCTTGTCCACGGCCATGAGCAGTGCGTCGACGCTCCACCCCTCGGCGAACCACGGCTCGACGACCGCGCGCACGCCGGCGCGGTCCGCGTCACCCCAGTTCGCGCGCAGGCAGAACGCCTCCACGGCCGTATCGATCTCGACGTCGGTCTCGGGGATGACACGGCTCGGCCACTGCCGTGGATCTAGCTGTACGCGCATCCCAAGCTCCCTTCCGAACGCGTACCGAACATCTGTTCGACATAGTGCCAGGGGGGTATGACAATTTAGAAGCGTCAAGCCTTGACTTATCTAAGCCGAGCCTTAAATATGCAGGTCATGCAGGTTTTCGACGTCCTCGGCGACCCGGTCCGCCGCCGCCTGCTGGAGCTGCTGGCCGACGGCGAGCGGACCTCCGGCGAGCTCACCTCGGTGATCCGGGGCGAGTTCGGCATCTCCCAGCCGGCCGTCTCGCAGCACCTGCGCGTGCTCCGGGAGAACGGCTTCGCCCGCGTCCGGCCCGAGGGCACCCGCCGGCTCTACAGCGTCGACGACCGGGGACCGCGCGAGGCGGCCGGGTGGCTGGAGCGGATCGGCGGCCGGTACGGGTGACGGGGTGCGGTTCGGCAGATCGTGGTTTCGACCCACTCCCCGGTGGCAACCCTGGGCTTCATGAGTAACACCCTGTGGGACGAATTCCACCAAGTAGTGAATATGACTTCCCACGAGCTCGAAGACTGGCTGCGCACCCGCTCGGCGGACGAGGAGTCCGAGACCCTCCCCGACCAGGCCGGCACCCCCACCGGCCAGGACGTGCTCCGGGTGTTGCGCAAGCGGCGGACCGACCTGACCACCGAGGACGTCCGGGTGATGCGCAAGGTGGTGGAACGGGTCCAAGCCCAGCGCCGGGACGACCTGGAGCCCACCGCCGGCGAGGCCCACTGGCGGCACCGGCTGATGTCCATCGGGCACGACCCGTTGAAGCCCGCCTGATCCGCCGCGCCGACGCACCGCGCCGACCTACCGCTTCACGCCCACCCGGCGTCCGCAGTGAGGACGTCGGCTTTGTCGCGTGCGCGGAGCGCCGGTCGTGCACACCGGGCCTCAGTCGTGCTTGGCGGCTCCCGCGTCCACCCGGTCCGCGTCCCCGAGCCGCACGCCCGCCGCCGGGACCAGGCCGAACTGCACGACCTGCCGCCGGGTGAGCAGCCCGGTCAGCCAGTCCGCCGCCACCCGCACCCGGTTGCCCGGCATCGCCAGCAGGTGGTAACCCCGGGCCACGACCTTCGCGGGCCACCCGGTCAGCGGCACGTGCAGCGGGTTCGCCACCGCCTGGCCACCGGCCAGGTCGACCACGAACCCCAGGTCGCGGTGCCGGTACTCGGCGGGGTGGCCGTGCCCGAGCGACGCGGCCAGGTTGCGGGCGGCCAGCTTGCCCTGCCGCTGCGCGTGCTGCGCGGTCATCGGCGTCGGATCACCGCCGTGGAACACGTCCGGCACGGCCGCCATGTCCCCCGCCGCGAACATGTCCGGCCGACCGGGCACGGCGAGGTCCGTGCCGACCGCGAGCCGGCCCTTCACCGTCGGCAGGTTGAACGACTCGACCAGCGGGTCGGGCCGCACGCCGACGCACCACACGGCGGTCCGGGTCGGGATCTCGGTGCCGTCGGTCAGCTTGGCGCAGGTCGGCGTGACCTCCGCCACGCTCGTCTCCAGCCGGACGTCCACCCCGCGCCGCCGCAGCACCTTCAGCGCGGGTCCGGAGAGCCGCTCGTCCAGGCCCGGCAGCACCCGGGGTGCCAGGTCGACCAGCACCCAGCGGATGGGCGGGACCTTCCGGCCGCGCGCCGCCGCCAGGGCCATCTGCTGCCCCTGGGCGACGAGTTCGGTGCCGGTGTACCCCGCGCCGACCACGACGAACGTGGTGCGCGCGGGGTCGCCGTCCTGCTCCGCGAGCTCGATCTGGCGCAGCACGTGGTCGCGCAGGTAGATCGCCTCGGCCACGGACTTGAACCCGAGCGCGTGCTCGGCCACGCCCGGCACGGACATCAGCCGGGTCACGCTGCCCGCGGTGAGCACGATCCGGTCCCAGTCGATCACCTGGGAGCGGCCTTCCACGTCGATTGCCGTGCACGTGCGGGCGTCCGGGTCCACGCTGGTCGCATGGGCCAGCACGAGCCGCGTCCGGGGCAGCGCGGGCCGCAGCGGTACGGCGACCCTGCGCGGGTCCAGGCTGCCCCCGGCCACCTCCGGCAGCAGCGGAACGTAGAGCATGTAGTCGGTGGGGTTGACCGCGACCAGGTCCGCCGCACCCGGCGGCAACGCCTTCTCCAGCGCGCGCAGGCAGTGGAAGCCCGCGAAGCCCGTCCCGACCACCAGTACCCGTGGCCTGCCCATGGTGCGACCACCTCCCGGATCTCCGGGTACCCCACGACGCGAACGGGTAGACACCGATCATGAACCTCGGTTTGCCGGACGGGATCACCGCCTGTCTCTTCGACCTGGACGGGGTGCTGACCAGCACCGCCGTCCTGCACCGCCGCGCGTGGCGGCGCACCTTCGACGACTTCCTCACCCCGCGCGGCGAGCCGCCGTTCACCGAGGAGGACTACGTCCGGTACGTGGACGGCCGGCCGCGCTACGACGGCGTGCGGTCGTTCCTGGCGTCGCGGGGCATCACGCTGCCCGAGGGCGCGCCGGCCGACCCGCCGGACGCGGACACCGTGCACGGCGTCGGCAACCGCAAGAACGAGCTGATCGACGCGATCATCCGGGACGAGGGCGTCTCCCCCTACCCCGGCTCGGTCCGCTACCTGGAGGCCGCCGCCCAGCGGCTCCGGATCGGCGTGGTGACGTCGTCGGCGAACGCCACCCGCGTGCTCGACGCCGCCGGGCTGACCCGGTTCGTGGAGGCCCTGGTGGACGGGGTGGTGATCAGCCGGGACGGGCTGCGCGGCAAGCCCGCGCCGGACTCGTTCACGGCGGGCGCGCGGCTGCTGGGCGTGGAGCCCGCGCGGGCTGCGGTGTTCGAGGACGCGCTGTCGGGGGTCCAGGCGGGCCGTGCGGGCGGGTTCGGGCACGTGGTGGGCGTGGACCGGGCCGGTCAGGCGGCGGCGCTGCGGGAGAACGGGGCCGACGTGGTGGTCGAGGACTTGGCGGAACTGCTGTGACGGGATACGACATCGGGCCCTGGTCGCTGCGGTGGCGCGGCATGTCCGTACCGGACCTGCGGCGGACGGAGTCGACCTTCGCGCTGTCCAACGGGCACATCGGGATGCGCGGCACGCTGGACGAGGGCGAGCCGCGCGGCTTGCCGGGCACGTACCTCAACGGGTTCTACGAGGAGCACTCGCTCCCCTACGGCGAGGCCGGTTACGGCTACCCCGAGGCCGGTCAGACGGTGGTGAACGTGACCGACGGCAAGGTGATCCGCCTGCTGGTGGAGGACGAGCCGCTGGACATGCGCTACGGCCGGGCTCTCGAACACGAGCGCGAGCTGGACTTCCGGACCGGCACGCTGCGCCGCCGCACGGTGTGGGAGTCGCCCACCGGCCGGAAGATCACGGTGACCAGCGAGCGGCTGGTGTCGTTCACCCAGCGCGCCGTCGCCGCGATCCACTACGTCGTGGAGCCCGAGGACGACCTCCAGCTCGTGGTGCAGTCCGACCTGCTGGCGAACGAGCCGGTGGAGGAGCGGTCGGGCGACCCCCGGGTCGCGGCGGCCCTGGACTCGCCGCTGGTGGCCGAGTACTCGTGGGCGGAGGGGAAGCGGGCGGTGCTGGCGCACCACACCCGGCACTCGGGGCTGCGGGTGGCCGCCGCGATGGACCACGAGCTGACCGTGGCCGACGGTCTGCGCGCCCACATCCACGCCGAGGACGACCTGGCCCGGTTCACCGCCGCGGCGGACGTGCCGGCCGGGGACTCGCTGCGGATGACCAAGTACCTGGGCTACGGGTGGTCGGCGCAGCGGTCCGTGCCGGCGCTGCGGGCGCAGGTCGAGGCGGCGCTGGCGGGCGCGCGGCAGACCGGGTGGGAGGGCCTGCTGGCCGAGCAGCGGGCGTTCCTCGACGACTTCTGGGAGGTCGCCGACATCGAGGTGGACGGCGACGACGAGTTGCAGCAGGCGATGCGGTTCGCGCTGTTCCACATCCTCCAGGCCGGGGCGCGCGGGGAGACCCGGGCCGTCCCCGGCAAGGGGCTGACCGGGCCCGGCTACGACGGGCACGCGTTCTGGGACAGCGAGATGTTCGTGCTGCCGGTGCTCACCTACACCGTGCCGGACGCCGCGCGGGACGCCCTGCGCTGGCGGCACTCCACCGTCGACAAGGCGCGGGAGCGGGCGCAGGTGCTGGGGCAGCGCGGGGCGGCGTTCCCGTGGCGGTCCATCAACGGCGCGGAGTGCTCGGCGTACTGGCCGGCCGGCACGGCGGCGTTCCACGTGTCCGGCGGCATCGCGCACGCCGTCGCGCAGTACCAGGCCGCGACCGGCGACGAGGAGTTCGACCGGGAGTGCGGCACCGAACTGCTGGTGGAGACCGCCCGGCTGTGGATGTCGTTGGGGCACCACGACAAGCACGGCGGGTTCCGCATCGACGGGGTCACCGGGCCGGACGAGTACTCGGCGATCGTGGACAACAACGTCTACACCAACCTGATCGCGCAGAAGAACCTGCGGGAGGCGGCCGAGGCGTGCGCGCGCAACCCCGCCACGGCGACCGCGCTGGAGGTGCACGCGGACGAGCGCACGGCCTGGCAGGAGGCCGCGATGCGGATGCGGATACCGTTCGACGCGCTGCTGGGCGTGCACCAGCAGGCCGAGGGGTTCACCGCGCACGCCGAGTGGGACTTCCCGGGCACCGCGCGCGAGGACTACCCGCTGCTGCTGAGCAAGCCGTACTTCGACCTGTACCGCAAGCAGGTGATCAAGCAGGCGGACCTGGTGCTGGCCATGCACATCCGGGGCGACGCGTTCACCGCCGCCGAGAAGGCCGCGAACTTCGCCTACTACGAGGCGCGGACCGTGCGCGACTCGTCACTGTCCGCCGGCACGCAGTCCGTGCTGGCGGCGGAGGTCGGGGCGCTCCAGCTCGCCTACGACTACCTGGGCGAGGCGGCGTTCACCGACCTGCACGACCTGCACGACAACGTCCACAACGGACTGCACATGGCGTCGCTGGCGGGTGCGTGGATCGGTGTGGTGGCCGGGTTCGGCGGGATGCGCGACCACAGCGGGCTCACCTTCGCGCCGCGCCTCCCGCCGGGTCTGGACCGGCTGGCGTTCCGGATGTCCTACCAGGGCACCAGGTTCTCGGTCGCGATCACCCGCGGCGAGGCGACCTACCAGATCGTCTCCGGCGGGCCGCTGCGCACCGCGCACCACGGGGAGACCGTCGTGGTCGAGCGCGGCGTGCCGGTGACCCTGCCCGTGCCGGACCCGCCGACACCGCCGGAGGTCCGCCAGCCGGCGAACCGGGAGCCCGTGCGGCGGGTGCCGGGGTGACGTCGTGCGTGACCTCTCACCCGGTGAACCTTCCCGCCGCCCAACGAGTTCCCGGCGCGGCGGCCCGGATGTCCACAACGGTCTGAGGTGAGGGGTGCCCGGTCGGGGCTCCAGGGGGGAGTGGAGCTCCGACCGGGACTTCGCAGGCGGCCTCGGGGGGCGATGGCCGCCTACGCCATCATCGTGCGGACGGGGACCCCCGTTACGGAATGACCGGAGGACGGTTCGCCGTCCCGCGCCGTTCCACTGTGGTCAGGTCGGCGGTCGGGTCGGCCGGTCAATCAGCGGTCGGGTCGGCGGTCGACCCGGTCCGGCGGGTTCTCGACCGGCCCACCGACTCCGGCCGGCGGGGGCCCGGCGGGCCCGCAGCGGGTCCGGGAACCGGCCCGAGCACCTCGGCCGGCGACCGTGCGGGGGTGATCGTCTCCGCGAATGTGCGGCCCCGGGCCGTCGAGGGGTAACCCACACAGGTGAGCCGGGCAGCGCCGGAGCCCTCTGCCGGACAGTATCCCCGAACGTGAGTTCAACACCGATCTACGACGAGCTGGCGGCCACGTACCTCGTCGACGTCGCACCGCCGGGCCCCGCGCGCCCCGACGCCGGGGGCGAGCGGCAAGACCACCCGCCCGCCGCGCCGCCCGCGCCCGACGCCCGGCCGGGCGATCGGACGACGGTCCGATCTTGACACCCCGTCCCGCACCGGGGTAGGACGGCGTGACGTCCGATTGACGAGGCCGCCGCCTGGGTCGAAAGGTGCGGCATGAGTGTGCGGGCACTGCTCACGGCGGTCCTCCTGCTGGCCGTCGCGGCGTGCGGCGGCGGTGGCGGTCCTGAACCGGGCGGCAAGGTGACGCTGACCTGGTGGGACTACCTGGACCACTCCCCCATGGCCGACCAGGCGGTCGGCTACCTGGTCAAGCGCTACCAAGACGCCCACCCCGAGGTGGAGATCCGGCGGACCGCGATACCGCGGGCCGAGTTCGACGCCGAGCTGGCGCGGGCCGTCGCGGCGGGCACGTTCCCCGACATCGCCGCCGTGGACGTCTCGGCGCTGCCGCGACTGGCCGAGCAGGACGTGCTGGCGGACCTGACGCCCCGGTACTCGTCGTGGGAGGTGGAGGGCCACTTCCTGGAGCCGGTCCGGCAGAGCGTCCGGCACCGGGACAGGTTCTACGGCGTGCCGCTGCGCACCAGCACCACCGCCCTGCTCTACAACCGGGACCTGTTCGCGGCCGGCGGCGTCGCGCAGCCGCCCCGGACGTGGGAGGAGCTGCGCACCACCGCCCGAGCCCTGACCACCGCCGGGCGGTGGGGGCTGTGCTTCGCCGCCGGCGAGGGCGACCGGTCGACCGCGAACTTCCTGCCGTTCCTGTGGCAGGCGGGCGGGGACCTCCGGTCCGTCGGGGGTGATCCGTCCGTCCGGGCTTTGTCCTTTGTGGACGGCGTGCTCAACGTGGACCGCAGCGCACCGCCGGACGTGGTGCGGTGGAATGACTCCGACGTCGAGCGCGAGTTCGCGGCCGGGCGGTGCGCGATGATGGTCAACGGGCCGTGGACCGCGCCGGCGTTGAACTCCGCCGGGCTGGACTGGGGTTCCGCGCCGCTGCCCGCCGGGTCCGCCGGGTCCGGCGCGCTGCTGGGCGGCGAGGCGTGGGTGCTCGGGAAGTCCGGGCAGCACGCCGACCGGGCGTGGGACGTGCTGCGGTGGCTGGCCGAGGAGCGCGACAACGTGACCGAGTTCGGCGCGGCGCTCAACGCCCTGCCCAACCGGGCGGACACCGTCGACGAGCTCGCGTGGCGGTGGGACCCGAACGTGCCGGGGTTCGTCGGGCAGCTCGCCGGGGCGCGGGTGCCGTACGGGGCCCGGTACCCGGAGGTGTCGGCCGCGATCTCGACCATGGTGCGCCAGGTGCTCGGCCGCGAGCGCACGCCGGAGCAGGCGGCGCAGGACGGCCGGGCGGCGCTCGAACCGCTCCTGCGCTGACGGCACCTCCCACCACGCCCGCACCTGGATCTGTCCGAGCGCCGACCTGTCCGAGCCCCGACCTGTCCGAGCCCGACCGTGCCACGCAGTCGCGGCGACCACCCGGTCGGGGCGGGCCGGTCGGCCCTTCGCCGTACGGCCGGAAAGCCGCTCGGACCCGCTACCCGGCCCGGCCCCCGGCCACACCACCCGATGGGGCGCACGACCGGACCCCCTCAGGGGGAAGTTCCTGGTCCGGGCGTGCGGCGGCGGTGCGCCGGGGTATCCGGGAGCATGGAAGAACAGGCGACGGTGGACGACACCGCGCCGGCCGACGCCGAAGCGCGACCGAGCCGGGCACAACTGCTGGCACTCGCGGTGGGCACGCTCCAGGTCGTGGTGGCGCTGGTTCCCGTGCTGCCGCTGGGCACCGCCGACCAGGCTCTGCACGTGTGCACCGGCCTGCTCGGCGTTTTGCTCGCGTGCCGGCACGAGTACGCCCGCCTCTACGGCATCGCCCTCCTCCTGGTCTACGGCAAGCTCCTGGTCGGCGACATGGCCTCGTCGACCCGGTGGCTTCAGCTCCCCACGCTGGAGACCGTCGCGTACGGACGGGCCGAGCTCGCGGGTCTGGTCATCACGTTCGTGCCCGCCTTCGCCCGGCGGTAGTCGCCGGCGGTCATCGTGCCGTCGGGGTGGAACCTCAGCTTGGGGCTGGCGCTGCGGGCGATGGACTCGAACATGGACACGTCCGCCGGCGTGGTCGGTCGCCAGTACATGTGGGCCCCGTGGGTGACGCCCATGTCCAGGTCCATCATCGTGGCGACCGCCCGGTCGTAGCGGCCGGTGGTGAGCGGACGCCCGCCGGAGGCCCGGATGTCGAACACGTCGTGGTCCCCGGTCAGCGGTCGCAGTCGGCCGCGACGGTCGTACCCGAGCACCACGCCGTCCCGCACCAGGTACTCGTCGCGGCGTTCCAGCAGCGCCATCTTCGCGCCGAGCGCGTCGAACTCGTCGCACCGCTGGGTGAACCGGCTCCACAGCCGTTCGGTGACACCGTGGCGCGGTAACAACGGCCGGAAGAAGCCGACCAGGCCGCGATGCCGCGACCGCGCGCCCAACCGGACGTCGAGGTCGTCGATCGTCTTGGCCTTCACCGGCTCGGGTTTGGGCAACGCGCCGTCGCGCAGCCACGACACCGCGTGCGGGTTGGTGCCCCGCACGTCGATGACGAGGTCCTGCTCCGCGGCCACCTGCTGGAACTTGCGGGCGTGCTCGGTGGGCATGCCGAAAACGGGCTCCACCGACGCCGGGGGGAAGAGGTGATCAGTGCGCACGGGTATTAAGGTCCGCCCCTGACGGGCGGGCAACGGAAGGCCGGGTTCGGTCGGCTCTACCCGTGACCCCGGACGCGCTGATCGGGTTGCTCGCGGACCCCGTGCGACCACGTGTCGCGTCCGCCTCGGGCCCGGGTGCCCGCAGCCCCGGGGAAACCGCCGAGAAGGCCGGAGTGGACGTCCACCGGGTGGCGTCGCGCGGGCCGCGCGGGGCGGGCCCGGTCGTCGGCCCACGCGGCGGGATGGTGGTGCGGCAGGAGCTGGTCGACCGGCCCGCCCGCGTGGAGTGCCCGCCGCCGGGTCCGTTCGCGGGGGACGGTCGGCTGCTCAGGCCGCCGGGCCGGCGGCGCGCGGTGCGGGGGCTGGTGTGCACCGCGTTCGAACCGGGACGCGGCTATCCCGGGCGCGCGGTGGACGAAGGGCTGCCGGGCCGGCGGCCCGTGGCGGCGCGCCGGCGGCCCGGTCGAGGTGTGGAGACGCGGAGTGGACGCGGAGTGGACGCGGCCCGGTGCTAGGCGAACTCGTCCGGGTGCGGCCCGACCCGCTCGCCCGTCTCCAGGGTGGCGATGCGGTCCAGGTCGGCCCGGCCGAGCTCGAAGTCGGTCACCGCGAAGTTCTCCGCGATCCGGCTCGGCGTGACGGACTTGGGGATCACCACGTTGCCGAGCTGGAGGTGCCAGCGCAGCACCACCTGCGCCGGGGTGCGGCCGTGCTCGTCCGCGATGGCCGTGATCACCTCGTCGCGCAGCAGGTCCCCGCCTTGCGCGAGCGGGCTCCACGCCTCGGTGGCGATGCCGTGTCCGGCGTGGAATCGGCGCAGCTCCTCCTGCTGGAGCCGGGGGTGCAGCTCGATCTGGTTGACCGCCGGCACGGTGCCGGTCTCCTCGATCACCCGTTCGAGATGGGGCACCTGGAAGTTCGACACGCCGATCGCGCGCACCCGGCCGTCCGCGAGCAGCTTGCCCAGCGCGCGCCAGCTCTCCACGTACCGGTCACGGGCGGCGGCGGGCCAGTGGATCAGGTACAGGTCGAGCCGCTCCAGGCCGAGCTTGCCCAGGCTGGTGTCGAACGCGCGCAGCGCCTCGTCGTAGCCCTGATCGGTGTTCCACAGCTTGGTGGTGACGAACAGGTCCTCGCGCGGCACGCCGGAGGCGGCGACGGCCCGGCCCACGGGCTCCTCGTTGCCGTAGATCGCCGCGGTGTCGATGCTGCGGTAGCCCACCCGCAGCGCCTCGGCGACCGCGTCCTCCGTGTCCTGTGTGGACACCTGGAACACCCCGAAACCGAGCTGCGGCATGGTGACGCCGTTGTTGAGCGTGATGGTCGTCATGGGGCCATCATGCCCCGTGTCAACGGCTCCCACTTCCTGGACGGCGTTGACGCCCCTCCCGCGCGACTGCTGCGATCTCCCGGTGGCCGTCGTGAAGGCAATCCCCGGTGTGACGACCGTCGACGTGACGGTCCTCATCCGCCTCAGCGCGCCGACCGCCCGGGTGGTGGACACCGCGACGCGGCTCGCCGAGGCGTTGCGGGCCGTGCTGGACCTGCCCGAGGCGGACGTGGTGGTGGACCTGCCGGTCCCGCGCTCCGAACCCGAGCTGCGCATCCTGGCGGACTCCCGCCGGGTGCTGCACCGGGGGGTGAACGTGGAGCTGACCAGGTTGGAGTTCGACCTGTTGCTCCACCTGTGCGTCCACCCCCGGCAGGTGCACCGCCGCACCGCGCTGATGAACAGCGTGTGGGGCTCGACCAGTTTCGTGGACACCCGGACGGTGGACGTGCACGTGCGCCGGATCCGCCGGAAGCTGGGCGACGCGGCGGCCTTGATCGTCACCGTGCGCGGTGTCGGCTACCGGGTGGACAACCCCTTCGCGGTCTCCGTCGAGCACGACGCGCTCGCCGGCTGACGACCCACCGGGGAGGCGCGCTCCCGCCTCCCCGGTGCCACGGTGGACCCGGCCCCGGGCGGGCGGGGCGCGTGCCGGTCCGACCGGGGCCGCGTGAGGACGTGCCCGGCTACGTCCGCGCGTCCCACCGGAAGAACCGCACCGCCAGCGCGCAGCCGACCAGGGTCCACCCGAGCAGCGACAGCGCCGCCAGTTCCGGCCGCCCGGCACCGCCCCAGGCCACCCGCACCAGGTCCGCCACCCCGCCGCCGGGCAGCACCAGGCCGCGCACGTCGGAGGACGTCGCCGCCCACAGCCCGCCGGCGAACAGGACCAGGAAGAACGGCCCGGTGGTGATCTGGGCGAGCTCGGCGGTCGAGGTGACGCCGCTGGTCGCGACGCCCGCCGCCGCGCTCATCACGACACCGCCGACGACGGCGAGGACCAGCAGCTCCGGCCGGTCCGGGAACGGCGCGCCGGCGACCAGGCTCACGCCCAGCAGCAGCACCACCTGCACCAGCGCGAGCAGCACGGGCGGCAGCACGACGCCGGTCAGCACCACGGCGTCCGAGGCCGTGCCGGTGCGCAGCCGCTTGAGGTAGAGGTCCTGGCGGCGGGACGTGAGCGAGGTCGTGATCGTCACGTACGCGGTGAACCCCATGGTGCCCAGCAGTTGCAGCGTGATGGCCACCGGCCAGGCGTCGTCGCCCAGCGTCGCGGCGAAGTACAGGCCGGTCGCCAGCGGCATCGCGAACGCCAGCACGGCGGCGGTCCGGTTGCGCGACAACATCTTCAGCTCGGCCACGCCCAGTGCCGCGATCATGCCGCCGACTCCTGCCTCGCCGAGTGGAAGACGTCCTCCAGGGACGCGTGGTGCGCCCGCAGCCGGGCCAGCGCCAGGCCGTCCCGGCGCGCCCACCCCAGCAGCGCGTCCAGGTCGTCCTGGAGGTGCCGGGTGCGCACGTCCACCCGCCCGGACGGTACGTGCACGACGTCCCCGGCCAGCATCGGCAGCGCGGTCACGTCGAGCCCGACCGGCAGGTCGAACGAGATCCGGGCGGGCTGCGCGGCCAGCACGTCCACCAGCGCGCCGGACACCGCCACCTCGCCCCGGTGCAGGATCGCCAGCCGGTGCGCGAGCGACTCGGCCTCTTCCAGGTAGTGGGTGGTCAGCACCACGGTCGTGCCCTCCGCGAGCAGGCCGCGCACCACCTCCCAGGTGCGCTGCCGCGACTCCGGGTCCAGCCCGGTGGTGGGCTCGTCCAGGAACAGCAGCTCGGGCCGGCCGGACACGGCCAGCACCAGGTCCAGCCGCCGCCGCTCGCCGCCGGAGAGCTGCTTGATCCGCACGTCCCGCCGGTGGGCGAGGTCGAGTCGGGCCAGCGCGTCCCCGCGGTCGCCGCCGCGCCGCCACAGCCGCACCACCTCGCCCACCGTGAGGTCGGCAGGGAAGCCGCTCTCCTGGAGCACGATCCCGGTCCGCGCCCGGATCGACGCCCGGTCCCGCCGGGGGTCCAGGCCCAGCACCCGCACCCGGCCCGCGCTCGGCGCGCGCAACCCCTCCAAGGTCTCCACCAGGGTGGTCTTGCCCGCCCCGTTCGTGCCGAGCAGGGCGAACAGCTCGCCCCGCGCCACCTGGAGGTCGACCCCGCGCACCGCCTCGAAGTCCCCGTACCGGCAGCGCAGCCCCGTCACCTCGATCACCGGATTCCGCATGGCTGTAGATGCTCGCGGCGGGCCGGGCGCGGCGTCAGTGCCGCCGCGCACCGGTTCACGTGACAGATGTCAGCAGACACCGGGTGATCCACCTCGTAGATTCGGGGCGTGACGACGATGGGCTCGCTGCGCCGCTGGACCTGGTGGTCCGTCCTCGGTGCGGGGGCGATGGTCGCCGCGGTGACCGCCCTGGACCTGGCCTCCGGCCGCTACGGGCCCCTGGGGACGCCCCTGCTGGCGGTGGCGGTGGTCGTGGTGTGCGGGCAGCACGCGCGGTACCTGCGCCAGGCCATGGGCGGCCTGGGGCGGGGCGAGTGGCGCACGGCCGAGCACCTGGCGACGTTCGCGGTGGCCCTGGCGGCGCTGACCTACGCCGGCTTCCACACCGAGGTCCCGATGGCCTGGTACCTGCTCCCCGGTGCCGTGATCGCGCACGTGGTGGCCAACCGGCCACCGGGTTCGCGGCTGCTGGTCCTGCTCGGCGGCACGGCGGCGGCGGTCCTCGCGGGTGGCGTGCTGCGCTCGTCGGACCTGGTGGGCTCGCTGCTGATGCCGGTCCTGCTCCTGGTCCTGTTCGCGGTGACCGACCTGGCGCAGTTGTGGATCTGGGACGCCGTGCTCAAGATGGACCGGGGGCGGGAGGCGTCGGAGGCGCTGGTGGTGGCCGAGGAGCGGTTGCGGTTCGCGGCGGACCTGCACGACGTGCAGGGCCACCACCTCCAGGCGATCGCGCTCAAGGGCGAGCTGACCTCGCGGTTGATCGGCCGCGACGACGAGGCGGCCCGCCGGCACGCGGACGAGGTCGCGGAACTGGCCCGGACCGCGCTGCGGGACACCCGGGGGGTCGTGCTCGGCTACCGGCGGGCCAGCCTGGGCACGGAGGTCGCCAACGCGGTGGGCGTGCTGCGGGCCGCCGGGATCGAGACGGCGGTGTCCGGTGACGCCTCGGACGTGCCGCCGCCGTTGCAGCCGCTGTTCGGCGCGCTGGTCCGCGAGGGCACCACGAACGTGCTGCGGCACAGCCGGGCGCGGCACTGCGACGTGGCCATCCGGGTCGAGGACGGGCAGGTCAGCGTCCGGTTGCGCAACGACGGGGTGCGTCCGGACGAGCAGCCCGGCGACGACGGGTCGGGGCTCGCCGGGCTGCGCGAGCGGTTCGCCGCGGTGGGCGGCCGGGTCGAGGTCGGCTCGGCCGAGGACGCGTTCGAGCTGACCGGGTCGGTGCGGTCGTGATCCGGGTGGTGCTGGCCGACGACGAGGACCTGATCCGGGGCGCGCTGGCCGCCCTGCTGGAGCTGGAGGACGACCTGTCGGTGGTGGCGCAGGCCAGCGACGGCGACGAGGCCGTCGCGGCGGTCCGCGCGCACCGGCCGGACATCGCCGTGTTCGACCTGGAGATGCCGGGGCGCGACGGCGTGCGGGCAGCCGAGGCGGTGCGCGGGCTGGCCGGCGTCGCGGTGGTCGTCGTCACCCGGCACGCGCGGCCGGGCGTGCTGCGGCGGGCGTTGAGCGCCGGCGTGCGGGGGTTCGTGCCGAAGACCACCCCGGCCGCGAAGCTCGCGTCGATCCTGCGCGACGTGCACGCCGGCCGCCGGTACGTGGACTCCGAGATCGCCGCCGCCGCGCTGACCGAGGACGCCTGCCCGCTGACCGCGCGGGAGCTGGACGTGCTGCGGCACGCGCTGCACGGCGGCACGGTCACCGCCATCGCGGGCGAAGCGCACCTGGCCGCCGGGACGGTGCGCAACTACCTGTCGTCGGCGATGACCAAGCTCGGCGTGAGCACCCGCTACGAAGCCGCCCGCCGGGCGTGGGACGAGGGCTGGATCTGAGCATGTCCCCCGCCCACCCGGGGTACCCCTCCGGTACGGAGAGGAGGCGTCATGCCCGGAAGCAGGGAGTTGCCCGGCACGCTCGCACGGTCGCCCAAGAAGGCGCAGCGCACGTGGATCAAGGCCCACGACGCGGCGGTGGCCGAGTACGGCGAGGGCGAGCGCGCCCACCGCACCGCGTTCGCGGCGGTGAAGCGCGGGTTCGAGAAGGTCGGCGACCGCTGGGAACCGAAGAGCCACAAGGGACCGTCCGACCCGGGACCGACCCGCCGCTCCCCCCGGCGCGGGCGCACCGCGGGCGGGGTGAACGCCACCGCGACCAAGGCCCACCTGTACTCGGTCGCGCGCCGGCTCGACGTGCCCGGCCGGTCCACGATGACCAAGGACGAACTGGTCGACGCCATCGACCGCGCCAACCAGAGCCGCACGCGGGCGGCCGGCCGGTACTCGGCGGGGTTCTGACCCCGGGCGCGATCGCGGGTCAGCGGTCCCGCGCCCGCCACGGCAGCAGGAACCACAGGATGCCGAAGAACACCGCCGCCACCACACCCAGGACGATCGCCGGCCAGCCGCCCACCACGACCTCGGCGAGCAGCAGGATCGTCCCGGTCATCGCGAGCGCCAGACACACCAGGCCGAGCACCGCGAACCGGTTGGCCACCTCGATGACGTGTTCCCGCCGGCCCTGCCGGAACAGGATGCGGTGCCACGCGGCGGGTGCGGTCAACAACGCGACCGCGCCCGCCGCGAACAGGACCGTCACCAGGTGCGTGACCCGGATGTAGGCGTCGGCCGACGCGTAGCGCTCGGTGAACGCGATGGACAGCAGGAATCCGAAGAGGATCTGCACGCCACCCTGGGCGACCCGCAACTCCTGGAGCAACTCGCTCAGGTTGCGCGCCAAACGGCGCTCGTGGGAGGTCTCGGGTTCGCTCATCCGGAGAAGATAACCCGGCGCTCGGCCGGTGATCGAGGTGTGGGACCGGATTCGCGGGGGTAACCCGGTGTCGTACTCGAGATGAGGAAAGAGGTTGTTTTAGTGACGACGATCGAAAAGTCCGTAGACGTCGACGTGCCGGTCACCACCGCGTACAACCAGTGGACCCAGTTCGAGTCGTTCCCCCGCTTCATGGAAGGCGTCGAGAGCATCACCCAGCTCACGCCGACCCGTACCCACTGGGTGACGAAGATCGCCGGTGTGCAGCGGGAGTTCGACGCCGACATCACCGAGCAGCACCCGGACGAGCGGGTCGCCTGGCACTCCGTGGACGGCCCGTCGCAGGCCGGTGTGGTCACCTTCCACCGCCTCGACGACCGGACCACGCGGGTCCACCTCCAGATGGAGTTCGACCCGAGCACGCTGACCGAGAAGGCGGGCGCGGCGCTGGGCGTCGTCGACCACCGCATCTCCGGTGACATGAAGAGGTTCAAGGAGTTCATCGAAAGCCGCGGCGTCGAGACCGGCGCGTGGCGCGAGGACGTGAACCGTCCTCCGCAGGCCCGGTAACCCCCCGCTCCACCCACCGCGCCCGTCGCGACGATCCCTCGTCGCGGCGGGCGCGGTGGCGTGCACGGGCGTGTCCGGCGGCGGCACCACGCCACCGGTGCGCCGATCCGGTGCCGGGCGTTTCCAGTCCACAATGGACGCAGAGCGGACGTCCGGTCCCCGGCCGACCGGGCCGGTGTCGACCCCGGCCCGGGTGTCCGCCGATCCGACCCGCGCCGGGGTCGGCCGGCCTGGAAATCCACCGGACGACTCGAACGCGGAGCGGCCGGGGAGGCACACTGGTGGTCCTCGGGCGGGCGGAACCGGATCGGGCGCGGGCACACCGGCAGGTGGCCCAGGACCCGTTCACCCGGATGCGCGCACCCGGAGCGGCCGGAACCGAGATCGGGTCTGAAAGCCTGGACGGCACCCCGGACGCTGCGGAGAATCGGGGAACATCGTGGTCAGGGGGTGGAGCAGGTGCCGCGCGGAGAACGCCCGCTGGACGTCGGGGACGGCCCGCTGTTGAGGTTCGCGGCCGACCTCAGGTCGTTGCGCGACAAAGCGGGCGGGTACAGCTACCGGCAGCTCGGCGCTCGCGCGCACTACTCGGCGACGACCCTGTCCGACGCCGCCGGCGGCCGGAAGCTGCCCAGCCTCGCGGTGACCCTCGCCTACGTGCGCGCCTGCGAGGGCGACGTGGACGAGTGGGAGGACCGCTGGCACCAGGTGGCGGCCGAGGTCCTGCCGACCCCGGCGGCCTGCCCGAACGAGGCCCACCCGCCGTACGCGGGCCTGGCGGCGTACGGGACCGGGGACGCCGAGTGGTTCTTCGGCCGGGACCGCATCCTGGAGGACCTGGCGCACCGGATCGCCGACGGCCGCTTCGTGGCCGTGTTCGGAGCCTCCGGGGCCGGCAAGTCCTCGCTGCTCAAGGCTGGTCTGGTCCCCCGGCTGCCCGGTCCGGCCGTGCTCACCACGCCCGGCGAGGTGGACGTCCGGGCGGACGGCCTGGACCTCACCCGGGACCTGATCATCGTCGACCAGTTCGAGGAGGTCTTCACCCTCTGCCAGGACCAGGCGCGGCAGGCGGAGTTCATCGACGCCCTGCTGGACGCGGACTGCCGGGTCGTGCTGGGCGTGCGGGCCGACTTCTACAGCCACTGCGCGCAGCACCCGAAACTGGTCGAGGCGCTGACCGACGGGCAGCTCCTGCTGGGTCCGATGGGCCCGGAGGAACTGCGCCAGGTGATCATGCAGCCCGCCGTCAAGGCTTCCTGCACGGTGGAAACGGCCCTGGTCAGCAGGTTGATCGCGGACGCGACCGGCCAGGCGGGCGTCCTGCCGCTGATGTCGCACGCCCTGCTCGAAACGTGGCGGCGCAGGCGCGGCACCACCATGACGCTGGCCGGCTACGAAGCGGCGGGCGGGATCCAGCACGCCATCGCCCAGACCGCGGAGCGCACCTTCACCTCGCTGGAGAAGCAGCAGCGCACCCTGGCCCGCCAGGTGTTCCTCCGGCTGACCGCCCTGGGCGACGGCATCGAGGACACCAAGCGCCGGCTGCCCCGGGCGGAGCTCGACGAGGACGTCGACGTCGACGTGGTGCTGGACCGCCTGGCCCACGCCCGCCTGCTCACCCTCGACCGCGACACCGTGGAGATCGCCCACGAGGCCCTGATCCGCTCCTGGCCCCGGCTGCGCAACTGGCTGGCCACCGACCGCGACGGCCTGCGCACCATGCGCCGGCTCACCGAGGCCGCCGCCACCTGGGACTCCCTGGGCCGGGACCCCGACGCGCTCTACCGCGGCACCCGGCTGGACACCGCCGTCGAGTGGACCCGCCGCGACGGTGCGCGGACCAGCGCCCTTGAGCGCGAGTTCCTGGCCGAGGGCGAGGCCGCCCGGGACCGGGAACGCCACCTCGCCCACCGGCGCACCCGCCGGCTGCGCCAGCTCGTGGCCCTGCTGCTCGTGCTGCTGGTCCTGGCGTCGGGCGCGGTGGTGCTCGCCATCGGCGCGCAGAAGCAGGCGGCCACCGAGCGGAACCTGTCGGTGGCCCGCTACGTGGCCAACGAGGCGCAGAACCGCCGGACCGCGGGCGACCGCGTGCTGGCCAACCAGATGATCATCGCCGCCTACCGGCTGAGCGGTACGGACGACCTGCGCGACCTGGTGCTCAGCGCCCACGCCTCGACGGCCGAGGACATGGTGAGCCGCTCGGTCCTGTCCAACGGCTCCGCCCTGAGCCCGGACGGCACCCAGATCCCGACCGCCCGCGTCCCCTACAGCGCGGACGACCGCGTCTACAAGCGCCTCGGCGGCCTGCTGACCCCGCGCAACACCGTCACGTCCTTCGCGGTCACGCCCGCCGAACGCGCCTACGCCACCACGGCGGAAACCCCGGACGCCAAGATCTGGGACGTCACCGACGCCCGCGAGCCGGTGCCCACCTACACGTTCTCCGGTCCGGTCACCCGGATCGCCTTCGCGCCGACCGGCGGTCGGCTCCTGGTGACCGTGGAGGGCGCGTCGGAGGCCAAGATCTGGGACGCCTCCAACCCCCGGGAGCCCAAGGTGCTGGGCGTGCTGACCGGTCACCCGAGGTGGATCACCGACATCGCGTTCAGCCCGGACGGCCAGATCCTGGCCACCATCGACAACCAGAGCACGGTCCGGCTCTGGAGCCTGGCGGACCCCCGGGAACCGCGCCAGGTCGGCGAGCTGAAGGACGGCGAGGACGTCTCCACGCTGGCCCTGTCGCCGAACGCCAAGACCATCGCCGTCGCCGGCGCGAACGGCGCGATCCGCCTCTGGGACCTGGCCGACCCGTGGGTCCCGACCCGCCTCGCGCGCGTGGCCGGCCACTCGGACAAGGTCCTCGCCCTGGCCTTCCGCCGCGACGGCAAAGCCCTGGCCAGCACCGGCAAGGACGACACGGTCCGGATGTGGGACCTGGCCGACCACCACCGGCCGAGCCAGCGCGCCCGGGTCAGCGGTCCCACCGACGGCGTCTACGCCCTCGCCTTCGGCGACACCCCGAACTGGGTGGTCACCTCGAACGCGGACGGCACCACCCGGCCGTGGGAGTTCGACGTGGGCATCGCCATCGCCAAGATGTGCGAGTCGGTCGACCAGCCGATCACCCAGGAGGAGTGGCACCGCAACTTCGAGGGGATCGACTACCACCCGCCGTGCGCCTGATCCCGTAGCGGTCCCGCCACGGGATTCCTCGCCCGGTCGAGTGGCACCCAGGCCACCGGGGACCGATAATCACGGCGTGACCACTCCCCGTGACGAGGACCGCACCAGAGCGACTCCCGCAGCCCCGCTCCCGGACGGTCCGACCGGCACGTCGATCGATCCCCACCCCACCCCGACGACCCCGCCCGCGCCGACGACCCCGAAGACCCCGGCCGGCAAACCCCGCAAGGCCAGGCCCACCAGGATCAGCGGCACCTGGGTGGCCGTCCTGGCGTCGATCGTCGTCCTGATCTTCCTGCTGATCTTCATCCTGCAAAACCTGACCGACGCGACGATCCACTTCCTCGGCATCGCCAGCACGCTCCCCCTGGGCGTGGCCCTGCTCTTCTCCGCGATCGGCGGTGCGGTGACGGTCGCCCTGGTGGGCGCGGCGCGCATCCTCCAGCTACGCCGCCAGGCCAAGAGGGGTGGTCTTACGCGCTGACCCGGGTGACCATCGAGGTGGGCAGCAGCAGGAACGGCGGGAGGTTCTCCTCGCCCGCCAGTTCCGACATGAGCCGCCGGGTCATCGTCCGCCCCAGCCGTTCCACGTCCTGCCGCACGGTGGTCAGCGGCGGCACCGCCGTGGCGGCGATCACCAGGTCGTCGAACCCCACCACGGCCACGTCCTCCGGGACCCGCTTCCCGCGCGCGTGCAGCACCTGCAACGCGCCCAGCGCCATGATGTCGGCCGCGACGAAGACCGCGTCCAACGACGGGTCCAGCGCCAGCAGCTCCGCCATCGCCGCCGCCCCGCTCTCCGGCGTGAAGTCCCCGTGGGCCACCAGGTCCGCGGGAACCCGGGCCTGGCCCATCCCCCGCTTCCAGCCGGCCAGCCGGTCCATCCCGACCGCCATGTCGCGCGGCCCGGCGATGGTGCCGATCCGCCGACGCCCCGACGTGACGAGGTGCCGGGCCGCCTCCAGCGCGCCGGTGAAGTTGTCGGAGTCCACGTAGGGCACTCCGGCGGCACCCAGCGGCCGGCCGCCGACGACCGTCGGCAGCCCCGCGTCGGCGAGCACCCTCGGCAACGGGTCCTGGCCGTGCAGGCTGATCACCAGCACGCCGTCGACGTGCCCGCCGCACAGGTAGTTCACCAGGTCCTGCTCGTCGCCCTCCTTGCTCATCATCAGCACGAGCTGCACCCGCCGCCCGGCGAGTTCCGCGTGCACGCCGCGCAGCACCCCGGCGAAGAACGGGTCCGCGAGCACCCGGCTGCCCGGCTCGGACACCACCAGCGCGACGCAGTTGGCCCGGCTGCCCGCCAGCGTCCGCGCCGCCTGGTTGGGCGAGTACCCCAGGCGCGTGATGGCCTGGCCGACCGCCTCGCGCGCCCTGGTGCTGACGTAGGGCTCGCCGTTGATCACCCGGGACACGGTCGACTTGGACACCCCGGCAGCGCGGGCGACCTCTTCGAGGCGGGTCGTGGCCCGACGTGGCCTGGGCCGGTCGACGGCGTCGGTCACGGCGCGACCGTCGCGACGAGCGCGTTGCCCCGGGCAACCTGGGAGTACCACATGGCGTTCATCTTAGGAGTCCGCACCCGCGTGCCGAAGCCGATGTGCACGATCCCGAACCTCGTGGCGCGGCCCTCGGCCCACGCGAAGTCGTCCACCGACGACCAGGCGGTGCCCGGCCGCTCGCCGCTCCCCGAAGACCCCGGCGGATCGCTCCGCCGGGGTCGTGATGTCGAGCGGCCTAGCGGCCGTCCTCCAGGTCGCCCTCGGTCTGGAGGTACACCGCGCGCAGCGCGTCCAGCGTCGCCGCTTCGGGGTGCTCCCACATCCCCCGGTCCGCCGCCTCCAGCAGCCGCTCGGAGATCCCGTGCAACGCCCACGGGTTCGACTCGGTGAGGAACTTCTGGTTCTCCGGGTCCAGCACGTAGCTCGCCGCCAACTGCTCGTACATCCAGTCCGCGACCACGCCGGTCGTGGCGTCGTAGCCGAACAGGTAGTCGACCGTCGCCGCGAGCTCGAACGCGCCCTTGTAGCCGTGCCTGCGCATCGCGGCCAGCCAGCGCGGGTTCACCACGCGGGCGCGGAAGATCCGGTTCGTCTCCTCGTGCAGCGTCCGCGTGCGCACGGCGTCGGGCCGGGTGCTGTCGCCGACGTACGCGGCGGGTGCCTTGCCGGTCAACGCCCGCACGGTCGCGATCATGCCGCCGTGGTACTGGAAGTAGTCGTCCGAGTCGGCGATGTCGTGCTCGCGGGTGTCGATGTTCTTCGCCGCGACGGCGATCCGCCGGTAGGCGCTCTCCATGTCCTGGCGCGCCTCGACACCGTCGAGCTCGCGCCCGTACGCGTAGCCGCCCCACACCGCGTAGACCTCGGCCAGGTCGGCGTCGTCGCGCCAGTTCCGGCTGTCGATCAGCGGCAGCAGGCCCGCGCCGTACGCGCCCGGCTTGGAGCCGAAGATCCGCAGCGTCGCCCGCCGCCGGTCGCCGTGCGCCGCCAGCTCGACCTCCGCGTGCGCCCGCACGAAGTTGTCCTCGGCCGACTCGTCCAGCCCGGCCACGAGCCGCACCGCGTCGTCCAGCAACGCCACCACGTGCGGGAAGGCGTCCCGGAAGAAACCGGAGATCCGCACCGTCACGTCGATGCGCGGCCGGCCGAGCTCGGCGAGCGGCACGACCTCCAGGCCGGTCACCCGGCGCGACTGGTCGTCCCACACCGGCCGGACGCCCAGCAGCGCCAGCACTTCCGCGATGTCGTCGCCGGAGGTGCGCATCGCCGAGGTGCCCCACACCGACAGGCCCACCGACGGTGGCCACTCGCCGGTGTCCGCGCGGTAGCGCTCCAGCAGCGAGTCGGCCATCGCCTGACCGGTCTCCCAGGCCAGCTTCGACGGCACCGCCTTCGGGTCCACCGAGTAGAAGTTGCGGCCGGTCGGCAGCACGTTCACCAAGCCCCGCAACGGAGATCCGCTCGGGCCCGCCGGCACGTACCCGCCGTTCAAGGCGTGCAGCACGTTGGTCATCTCGTCGGTGGTGCGGGCCAGGCGCGGCACCACCTCCAGCGCGCCGAACTCCAGGATGCGCGCGACGTCCTCGTCGTCGGTCACCGTCCGGGCGACCGCCGGGTCCCAGTCCGCCGCCTCCATGGCCTCCACGAGTTCCCGCGCCCGCGCCTCGACGGCGTCGGTGGCGGTGCGGGTGTTGTCCTTGAGCCCCAGCGCTTCCCGCAGACCGGGCAGCGCGGCCACCTGGCCGGCCCACACCTGCTTGGCCTGGAGGATGGCCAGCACCAGGTTGACCCGGGCGGCCCCGGTCGGTGCCTCGCCGAGGACGTGCAGGCCGTCCCGGATCTGGACGTCCTTCACCTCGCACAGCCAGCCGTCCACGTGCAGGATCAGCTCGTCGAACTCGGCGTCGTGCGGCCGGTCGGCCAACCCGAGGTCGTGGTCCAGCTTCGCGGCCTGGATCAGGGTCCAGATCTGCGCGCGGATCGCGGGCAGCTTGGCCGGGTCCATCGCGGCGATGTTGCCGTGCTCGTCGAGGAGCTGCTCCAGGCGCGCGATGTCGCCGTAGCTGTCCGCGCGGGCCATCGGCGGCACCAGGTGGTCGACCAGGGTCGCGTGCGCGCGGCGCTTGGCCTGCGTGCCCTCGCCCGGGTCGTTGACCAGGAACGGGTAGATCAGCGGCAGGTCGCCCAGCGCGGCGTCCGGCCCGCAGCCGGCGGACATGCCGACCGTCTTGCCGGGCAGCCACTCCAGGTTGCCGTGCTTGCCGACGTGCACCACGGCGTCCGCGCCGAATTCGGCCTCCAGCCAGCGGTACGCGGCCAGGTAGTGGTGGCTCGGCGGCAGGTCCGGGTCGTGGTAGATGGCGATCGGGTTCTCGCCGAACCCGCGCGGCGGCTGGACCATCACCACCACGTTGCCCGACCGCAGGCCGGCCAGCACGATCTCGCCCTCGCGGTCCTTCGAGCGGTCCACGAACAGCTCGCCGGGCGCTTCGCCCCAGTGCCGCTCCATGTCCGCGCGGGTGTCGGCGGGCAGCGTCGCGTACCACTCGCGGTAGCGCCCGGCGGGCAGCCGCACCGGGTTGCCCTGGAGCTGCTCCTCGGTCAGCCAGTCGGCGTCCTGGCCGCCGGCCGCGATGAGCGCGTGGATCAGCGCGTCGCCGTCGAGGTCGGCCACGCCCGGCAGCCCGGTGCCGATGTCGTAGCCGTTGTCCCGCAACGCGGCCAGCAGCCGGACCGTGCTGGCGGGGGTGTCCAGGCCGACCGCGTTGCCGATCCGCGAGTGCTTCGTCGGGTACGCCGAGAGCATGACCACGATCTTGCGCTCGGCCGGCGGGATGTGCCGCAGCCGCCCGTGCCGCACCGCGATCCCGGCGACGCGCAGCGCGCGTTCCGGGTCGGCCACGTACACGGTCAGGCCGTCCTCGTCGATCTCCTTGAAGGAGAAGGGGACGGTGATGATCCGGCCGTCGAACTCGGGGATCGCCACCTGCGTCGCGGTGTCCAGGGGGGACAGCCCGTCGTCGTTGCCGTCCCACGCCGCGCGGCTGCTGGTCAGGCAGAGCCCTTGCAGGACCGGGACGTCCAGCTCCGCCAGCGCGCCCACGTCCCAGGCGTCGTCGTCACCGCCGGCCGACGCGGTGGCGGGCTTCGTGCCGCCCGCCGCCAGCACGGTGACCACCAGCGCGTCGGCCTTGCGCAGCTCGGCCAGCAACGCCGGTTCGGCGGTGCGCAGCGACGCGCAGTACACCGGCAGCGCCCGGCCGCCCTTCTCCTCGACCGCGTCGCACAGGGCGTGCACGAAGGCGGTGTTCCCGGCCACGTGGTGCGCCCGGTAGTACAGGACCGCGACCACCGGCCCGTCGCCCTCGACCGCCGGCCGCTCCAGCACGCCCCAGTTCGGCGCGGCCTCCGGCGGGTCGAAGCCGAACCCGGTCAGCAGGACCGTGTCGGACAGGAACTTGTGCAGCTCGGCGAGGTTCACCGGGCCGCCGTGCGCCAGGTAGGCGTGCGCCTCGGCGCAGACGCCGCCGGGCACCGTGGACAGCTCCATCAGCGGCGCGTCCGGGTTCTGCTCACCGCCCAGCACCACGACCGGGCGGGGACCGGCCAGCAGCCGGTCCAGGCCCTCCTCCCACATCCGCCGACCGCCCAGGATGCGCACCACCACCAGGTCGACGCCCTCCACCAGGGCGGGCAGGTCGTCCGGGGTCAGCCGGGCGGGGTTGCCCAGTCGGAAGTCGGCACCGCTGGAGCGGGCGGACAGCAGGTCCGTGTCGGAGGTCGACAGCAGCAGGATCACGTGCGGGCTCCATCCCTCGGGGGTCCTCGCCCCGGTCGTAGGGGACGGCGGGCGGAGTTCCTGACTCCCGGGCTCGCGCCCGGTCACAGTGGCGGGACCGCGCCGGATTCACACCGGCTTCCTCCTGTTGCTTCGCCGTTCGGAGGTCACCCTAACGGGCGGTTAGCATCCAGCCCATGCCCCAGGACCGCGAGCGCCCCGACGCCTGCCCCGGCGCGGTCGACGTGCACCGGGCCGCCGACGGCGGGCTGGCGCGGGTGCGGCTGCCCGGCGGCACGCTGACCGCCGCCCGGTTCGACGTCCTCCGGCGGGCCGCGCTGGAGCTGGGCGACGGCGGGATCGAGCTCACCTCGCGGGCGAACGTGCAGATCAGGGGCCTGGCCCCGGGTGCGGAGCACGAGCTGGGCGCACGCCTGCGCGCCGCCGGGCTGCTGCCCTCGCCGACCCACGAGCGGATGCGCAACATCATCGCCGCGCCGCTGGAGGACAACCAGGACCTGGTGGACGCGGTGGACGCCGCGCTGTGCCGGGTGCCCGGCCTGGCCGACCTGCCCGGCCGCTTCCTGGTCACGATCGGTGCGGCGGTGAGCGGTCTGGGCGGGGACATCGGCCTGGTGGGTGACGCGCTGTTCCTGGCCGGCCGCGACTCGGGACTGCGCGTGACGGACCCGGTGGCGTCCGTGGTCGCCGCCGCGCGCGAGTTCCAGGCGATCCGGGGCACCGCGTGGCGCTTGTCCGAAGTGGACGGCGGTGTGCGGCGGATCACCGCCGCGCTGGGCGTCCCGGGGCCAGCGGTCGTCGCGCCCGCTGTGATTCCGGTCGCACCCGGCCCGCACGGCGACCGGGTGGTGGCGGGTGTGCCGCTGGGCCGGTTGGACGCCCGGCTGCTGGCCGGCACGCCGGTCCGGGTCACCCCGTGGCGCAGCGTCGTGGTGCCGCCGGGGACGGACACGTCGGGCCTGTTCACCGACCCCGCGTCGCCGTGGCACGGGGTGTCCGCGTGCACCGGCCGGCCGGGCTGCGCGAAATCCCTGACCGACGTGCGGGCGGACGCGAGCCGCTGGATCGGCACCCCGCACCGGGGCTCGGTGCACTGGTCGGGCTGCGCCCGGCGGTGCGGCCGGCCGGCGGGCGACGTGGTGGAGTTCGTCGCGACCGGCGACGGGTACGAGGAGATCAGGTGACCAGCTACATCAGAGACGGCGCGGAGATCTACCGCCGGTCGTTCGCCACCATCCGGGCCGAGGCCGACCTGTCGGGTCTGCCGGCGGACGTCGCGCGGGTCGCGGTGCGGATGATCCACGCGTGCGGCATGGTCGACCTGGTCGACGACATCGGCCACTCCCCCGGCGTGGTCGCCGCCGCGCGGGGTGCGCTGCTGGCCGGCGCGCCGGTGCTGTGCGACGCGCGGATGGTCGCGTCCGGCGTGACCCGGGGCAGGCTGCCCGCCGACAACGAGGTGCTGTGCCTGCTCGGCGACGCACGGGTGCCCGCGCTGGCGCGGGAGATCGGCAACACCCGCAGCGCGGCGGCGCTGGAGCTGTGGGGCGACCGGCTCGACGGCGCGGTGGTCGCCATCGGCAACGCGCCCACCGCCCTGTTCCACCTGCTCGACCTCATCGCCGCGGGCGCTCCCCGGCCCGCCGCCGTGCTGGGCATCCCGGTCGGGTTCATCGGGGCCGCCGAGTCCAAGCAGGCCCTCGCGGAGAGCGGTCTGGAGCACCTGGTCGTGCGCGGTCGGCGCGGTGGCAGCGCGATGACCGCGGCGGCCGTCAACGCGATCGCGAGCGAGGACGAATGACCGGCAGGCTCTACGGCGTCGGGGTCGGTCCCGGCGACCCGGAACTGGTGACCGTGAAGGCCGCCCGGCTGATCGGCGAAGCCGACGTCGTGGTGTTCCACAGCGCCCGGCACGGCCGCAGCGTCGCGCGCCGGATCGCCGAACCGTACCTGCGCGGTGACCAGATCGAGGAGCAGCTCGTCTACCCGGTCACCACCGAGGACTCCGACGACTACCAGGGCGAGATCGACGCGTTCTACGCCGAGTGCGCCGCGCGGCTGGCCGCGCACCTGGACGCCGGGCGGACCGTCGTGGTGCTGGCCGCCGGCGACCCGTTCTTCTACGGGTCCTACATGCACCTGCACAAGCGGCTCGCGGACAGGTACCCGGCCGAGGTGGTCCCCGGCGTCACGTCGGTCAGCGCCGGTTCGGCGGTGATCGGCCGGCCGCTGGTGGAGCGGGACGAGGTGCTGACCGTGCTGCCGGGCACGCTGCCCGTGGACGCGCTGACCGCGCACCTCGCGACGGGCGACCCGGTGGCGGTGGTGAAGCTGGGCCGCACGTTCCCGCGCGTGCGGGAGGCGCTGGAGCGCGCCGGGCGGCTGGACGAGGCGTGGTACGTGGAGCGCGCGACGACCGGCGGCCAGCGCACCGCGCCGCTGGCCGAGGTCGACCCGGACGGCGTGCCGTACTTCTCCCTGGCCCTGCTGCCCAGCAAACCCGCACCCGCCGAAGCCGCACCCGCCGGGCACCCGCCCGCCGAAGCCGCACCCGCCGAGTCCGCTCCCGCCGAGTCCGCTCCCGCCGGGCACCCGTCGACCGGGCGCGGGCAGGTCGTCGTGGTGGGGCTGGGCCCGGCGGGTCCGGAGTGGCTCACGCCCGAGGCGCGGCAGGCGCTGGCCGAGGCCGAGGACCTCGTCGGGTACGTCACCTACCTCGACCGGGTGGCCGACGTCGCGGGGCAGCGCAAGCACGCCTCGGACAACCGGGTCGAGTCCGAGCGCGCCGCGTTCGCGCTGGACCTGGCGAAGCGCGGCCGGAAGGTCGCGGTGGTCTCCTCCGGCGACCCGGGCGTGTTCGCGATGGCCGGCGCGGTGCTGGAGGTGGCCGCCGAGGAGGAGTTCGCGGACGTCCCGGTCCGGGTGCTGCCCGGCGTGACCGCCGCGCACGCCGTGGCGAGCCGGGCCGGCGCGCCGCTGGGCCACGACTACTGCGTGCTCTCGCTGTCCGACCGGCTCAAGCCGTGGGAGGTCATCGCCGAGCGGCTGGAGGCCGCCGCGCGGGCCGACCTGGTGATCGCGATCTACAACCCGGCTTCGCGCAGCCGCCGCCGGCAGGTCGAGGCGGCGCGCGAGCTGCTGCTCCGGCACCGCTCGCCGGACACGCCGGTGGTGATCGGCCGGGACGTCGGCGGGCCCGAGGAGGACGTGCGGGTCGTGCGGCTGGCCGACCTCGACCCGGCGGCGATCGACATGCGGTGCCTGCTGATCATCGGCTCCTCGCAGACCCTGCGCACCGGGCGCGGCGTGGTGTTCACGCCCCGGCGCTACCCGTCCTGAGCGCCGCCGGCACCCGATCCGAGCCACGTCAGCGCCGCGTCGACCGTCGCCACGGTCGGCGCGGCGGGCGCGGGCGGGCGGCGGACCACCACCACCGGCAGCCCGAGGGCGCGCGCGGCGACCAGCTTGGCCGCCGTCATGTCGCCGCCGCTGTCCTTGGTGACCAGGACTTCCACGGCGTGGCGGCGCATCAGCGCGAGCTCACCGTCCACGTCGTACGGACCGCGAGCCAGCACGACCTCCAGCGCGGTGGGCCCGGCCGGCGGGTCGACGGTCCGCGCCACGCCGGCGGCGAACGCGCCCAGCCCGTCCCGCCCGGTGGTCACGAACGCCCGCCGGCCGCCGACCACCCGCGCCGCCTCCGCGACCGAGTCGACCCACGTCCAGCGGTCGCCCGCCCGCTCCGCCCAGCCCGGTCGGCGCAGCACCAGCAGCGGCACACCCGCCTCGGCGGTCGCGGCGAGCGCGTTGGCCGTGATGCGGTCCGCGAACGGATGGGTGGCGTCGACCACGGCGGCCACCCGCTCGGCCCGCAGGTAGGCGACCAGCCCGGCCACGCCGCCGAACCCGCCGACCCGCACCTCCCCCTCCGGCAACCGGGGCGAGGCCACCCGACCGGCCAGCGACGACACCACCCGGGCCAGGGGTGCGGCGCGCCGGGCGAGTTCCCGCGCCTCGCCCGTGCCGCCGAGCACCAGGACCGTCCGCGCCGGCTCCGCGAGCCGGTCCCCGCCGGACGTCACGGGCGGCAGCGGGCGGTGGAGTACAGGTGGCTGTCCGGGAAGCCCTCGGCGGCCAGCACCGCGCCCACGACGATGACCGCCGTCCGCTTCACCCCGGCGTCGGCCACCTGCCCGGCGATGGTGGCGAGCGTGCCGCGCAGCACGAGTTCCCCGGCCCGGCTCGCGTGCGCCACGACCGCCGCCGGGCAGCGCGGCCCGTAGGAGGGCAGCAGCTCGGCGACCACCTCGGCGATCCGCTGCACGGCCAGGTGCAGGACCATCGTGGCCCGCGACGCCCCGAGCGTCGCCAGGTCCTCGCCCGGCGGCATCGGGGTGGCGCGCGCGGACGTGCGGGTCAGGATCACGGTCTGGCCGACGCCGGGCACGGTCAGCTCGCGCTTCAGCGTGGCCGCCGCCGCCGCGAACGCCGGCACGCCGGGCGTCACGTCGTACGGGACGCCCAGGACGTCCAGCCGCCGCATCTGCTCGGCCATCGCGCTGTACACCGACGGGTCGCCCGAGTGCAGCCGCGCCACGTCCAGGCCCGCGCCGTGCGCCGCCGCCAGCTCCTCGGTGATCCGGTCCAGGTCGAGGTGCGCGGTGTCGACCAGCCGGGCGTCCGGCGGGCAGTGCGCGAGCACCTCGACCGGCACCAGCGCGCCCGCGTACAGGCACACCGGGGAGGACCCCAGCAGCCGCACGGCGCGCAGCGTGAGCAGGTCGGCCGCACCGGGCCCCGCGCCGATGAAGTGGACGGTCACCGGACCTCCTTCGTCATGCTCCAGACGGTCACCGGCATCTGCGGTCGCCACCCGGTGAAGCCGCCCACGGGGGTGTCCCGGCCGACCGCGAGCCTGGTCAGCGCCCCGCCGAGGGTGGCGTGGCACCGCGCGAGCACCACCTCGGACTCCAGCGTGACGGCGTTGGCCACCAGTCGCCCGCCGGGCCGCAACGCCGCCAGGCACCGCTCCACGACACCGGGCGCGGTCAGCCCGCCGCCGACGAACACCGCGTTCGGCGGCGGGAGGTCCAGCGCCGCCGGGCTCTCCCCCACCACCACCCGCACACCGGGCACGCCCAGCGCGGCGGCGTTGCGGGTGATCCGCGCGGCGCGCACCGGGTCGCGCTCCACGGCGACCGCCCGGCACGCCGGGTGGGTCCGGGACCACTCGACGGCGATGCTGCCCGAGCCCGCGCCGACGTCCCACAGCAGCTCGCCGGGGCGGGGCGCGAGCAGCGCCAGCACCACCGCCCGCACCTCGCGCTTGGTGAGCTGCCCGTCGTGCTCGTAGGCGTCGTCCGGCAGTCCCGGGACCAGCGCGAACCCGCCGCCGGCGCACTCGATCGCGAGCACGTTCAGCGGGTCGGCGGCGGTCAGGTCGTGGTGCACCCGCTCGGCCGGCCCGCCGAGCTGCTCCAGCACGGTGACCCGGGCGTCGCCGACCAGCGCGGACACCTCGACCGGGTCGCCGCCCAGCACCAGCACCCGCCGGCCGGGGTGCAGGTGGGGCACCAGCAGGTCGACGGGTCTGCCGACCAGGCTCACCACGGCCACCGAGTCCAGCGCCCACCCCAGGCGGGCGCACGCCAGCGAGACCGACGACGGGTGCGGCAGGACGCGCACGGCGTCCGCGCCGAGCAGCCGGACCAGCGTGGTGCCGATGCCGTGGAACATCGGATCGCCGCTGGCCAGCACGCACACCCGGCGGTCCCGGTGGTCCTCCAGCAACCCGGGCAGCGCGGGCAGCAGCGGTGCCGGCCACGCCACCCGCTCGGCGGTGACCGGGGCGGCGTCCGCGCCCGGCGGGCCGGCGGGCACCAGGTCGAGCTGCCGGGAGCTGCCCAGGAGCACCTCGGCGGAGGTGATCGCGCGGCGCGACGCGGGCGGCAGGCCCTCCCAGCCGTCCGCGCCGATGCCGACGACGGTGATCACACCGAACCCAGCGCGCGGGTCACCGCGATCTCGATCACGACCCGTTCGGGGTTGGGGCGCGGCTGCCGGTAGCGCTCGGCGTACCGGCGCACGGCCTCCGCGACCTCCTCGGCCGACTGCCGCACCACCGCGCGCCCTTCCAGCGTCGACCAGCGCCCACCGTCCACTTGGCACACCGCGACCAGCGCGCCCGCGTCGCCGGCGGCGAGCACGTTGCGCACCTTGCGCGAGCCGCGCGAGGCGATGACCCGGGCGGTCGCGGTGGCGAGGTCGAGCGTGACGCCGACGGGCACCACGTGCGGCGTGCCGTTCGGGCGCGGGGTGGTCAGGGTGCTCAGGTGGTACTCCGTCCAGAACGTCCGGAAGTCCTCGCCCTTGGTCGACAACATGGGTGCATCATGCGGCACGGGCCGCTGTGGTCGAAAACGTGACGCGTCGGTCCAGCCGCTCCCGGCCGTCACCCGTGACGCCCGCTACACGACCGAAGGCCGGATACCGCGCAAGGGAATTTCGGACATCCGGTTGCCGGCGTCCGACGATCGCGCGGGACGTGTCCCTCGCGGGTCGCGACGGCGGTGCTCAGTGACCGCGCACGCGTTCCGGGTGGAAGACCAGCGGCACGCTGTAGAGCTCGGAGAACTTCTCGTGCGAGCCGAACGCGTCGGCGGCGAGCTCGCCGTACTTCGCGGTGAACGCCTCGTGCAGGTGCGCGGGCGCGATGCCGTCCTCGCGGGTGAGCGTGCCGGTCAGCACCAGGACCTCCTTGCCCAGCCCCTCGTCGTTGAGGTTCAGGGAGGTGCGCGGGTTGGCCTTGAGGCGGTCCAACCGCTTGGCGTCGGGCCGGCTGTAGAACAGCGCGGTGTCGTTTTCCCACAGGAACCACACCGGCGCGGGCTGCGGCGTGCCCGCGCGGTCCACGGAGGTGACCCAGGCGATCATGTCCTCGCGCAGCTCGCGGGCGACTCGCGCGCCGAACTCCGTCGACGGGTCGGGCAGGGTGAACGTCATGCGGTCGTCTCCGCTCGTCGGGTGATCGACTCCTGGCAACGCGGTGGCGCACGCCACTATTCCGGCGTCACCGCGCCGACTGCGGTCGAGGTCGACCACCGCGACCACGGCGCGCGTCGGTGGTCCGTAGCGGGCGAAGACGAGGTACCCGACCGGTTCACGGCATTCCACCAGGTAACTCCCGGGAACGTCCGCGCCGCCGCGCCCGCGACTCCGCGACGACCCCCGCACCGCGTGGTTGGATGGAATTCACGGCGTGTCGCCTTCGTTGGACCGGGTAACCGAGGGCGGCAACGCCCATGCAGAGCGAGGAGAACCCATGACCACGGTGGAGCTGACCACGGAGAACTTCGACGAGGTGGTCGGCGGATCCGACATGGTCCTGGTCGACTTCTGGGCGGCGTGGTGCGGACCCTGCCGGCAGTTCGCGCCGACCTACGAGAAGACCGCCGAGAAGCACCCCGACATCGTCTTCGGCAAGGTCGACACCGAGGACCAGCAGCAGCTCGCGGCGGCCTTCGAGATCCGCTCGATCCCCACGCTGATGATCGTGCGGGACGGCGTCGTGCTCTACGCCCAGCCCGGCGCGCTGCCCGAGTCGGCCCTGGAGGACCTGATCGAGCAGGCGCGCAAGGTCGACATGGAGGAAGTGCGCAAGCAGGTGGCCGAGCAGCAGGCCTGACGCGCGAGAGCTCGCGGAGGGGCGGAGCGATCCGCCCCTCCCGCGCGTCCGGCTGACCGGTCGGGACTCATCCGTCCGGGGGCAGGGAGTCCGGCAGCCCGAACCGCCGGAAGTGCTCCGCGCCCTGGAACGACGTGACCCCGGCGATCAGCCCGTCGTGCAGGGTCAGGACGTTCACCGACCAGGCCGCGTACGGGCCCGTCCCGTCACCCGCCAGGTAGCACGCCACCGCCGGCTGCGCGTTCGCGACGGTCGTCAGGTGCCGCCACGACCCGCACCGGAACGGCACGGCGGTCACGAAGCCCATCACCGCCGACCGGCCCGCGTACCAGGCCGGCAGCGGCGGCATGGACCAGGTCACGTCCTCGGTGAGCAGCGCGACCAGGGCGTCCGCGTCGCCGCGTGCCAACGCCGTCGCGAAACCCTCGACGACCTCCCGCAGCCGCACGTCGTCCATCATCCGCAAGGTCCGCTGCTGGGTGGCCGGCGGCACCTTCTCCGCGACGATCCGCCGCGCCCGCGCCAGCGCCGAGTTCACCGACGTGGTGGACGTGCCCATGATCCCGGCGATCTCCGCGACCGGGAACCCCAGCACCTCGAACAGCACCAGCGCGGCCCGCTGGTTGCCGGGCAGGTGCTGCAACGCGGCGACGAAGGCGAGTTCCACCGCCTCGCGCTGCTCGTACCGCGCGCCCGGCCCGTCCAGCCCGGTGTCCGGGTACGGCCCGAGCCACGCCACGCCGGTCAGCGCCGCGTCCCCGACCACGACCCGGTCGCTGGACGGCCCGAGGTCCACCGGCAGCGCCCGCCGGCCCCGGTGCTCCACGACGTCCAGGCACGTCCGGGTCGCCACGCTGTACAGCCAGGACCGCAGCGAGCCGCGCCCCTCGAACCGGGCCAGCCCCCGCCACGCCCGCAGCAGGGCGTCCTGGAGGGCGTCGTCGGCGTCGTGCGCCGAGCCCAGCATCCGGTAGCAGTGCGCGTGCAGCTCACGACGCAGCGGTTCCACCAGCCGGGTGAACGCGTCGTCGTCGCCCGCGCGCGCCCGGTCCAGCTCCGCCGATGGGGGAAGAACTTCGCTCACGAGCGACGATTCTGCACCTCGGGGAGAGTCACCTACCTCCGAACGGACGAGAACCGACACCGGGAGGACCCCCATGACGACCACCACAGGCTCGCTCCGGGTCGACGACGCGGACCTGCACTACGAGCTGCGCGGCCACGGCCCGCTGGTGGTGCTGGTCGGCGCGCCGATGGACGCGCGGGCGTTCGAGCCGCTGGCCGACCTGCTGGCCACCGACCACACCGTGCTCACCACCGACCCGCGCGGCATCAACCGCAGCCGGGTGGACGACCGGGAGCGCGACTCCACCCCGGAGCTGCGCGCCGACGACCTGCACCGGCTGATCCGGCACGTCGACGCGGGGCCGGCCGCCGTGCTCGGCTCCAGCGGTGGCGCGGTGAGCGCGCTGGCGCTGGTGCAGGCCCACCCGGAGGTGGTGCGCACCGCGATCGCCCACGAACCGCCGCTGAACGAGCTGCTGGAGGACCGCGCGGAGCTGCGCGTGAAGACCGACGAGATCATCGCCATCCACCGGACGGGTGACCCGGTGGCCGCGTTCCGCAAGTTCTTGGAGGTGGCGGACATCGTCCTGCCCGACGAGGTGGTCGAGCAGATGCTGGGCGGTGAGCGCCCCGCCCAGGACGTCGCCGACGACGAGTACCAGCACAACCGGATGCTGCGGCCCACCACGCGCTGGCTGCCCGACCTGGACGCCCTGCGCGGCTCCCCGACCAGGGTCCTGGTCGGGCTCGGCGAGGACTCGACCGGCCAGTTGTGCGAGCGCACGTCCCGCGCGCTCGCCGCCGCGCTGGGCACCGGGCCGACCCCGTTCCCCGGTGGCCACATCGGGTTCGCGGAGGACCCGGTGGCGTTCGAGCCCCGCTTGCGCGCGGTGCTCGGGGGCTGAGCGTGAAGGGGGCCGCCGGCGGCAGGCGGGTCCACCCGTTCTCTGCTTCCGGCGTCACGGCGGTCACCGTGCCGGTGAAACCCGGTGCGACCTGCTCTCAACTACGGGTAGGCCGGCGGCCCCTCGCACCGAGGTTTCCCCGGCGGAAGCCGGACACACATCCATCGCCCGATTCGGCGATTTTTCGTCGACCCGACGCCGGAACCACCGGGAGAACAGCGACCACGCCACACGGACGGGGGCCGGCGCAGTGCCCGCACTGCACCGCGCCCGGCCCGGGGAGGGGTCGGGTTCCGGTTCGGGTGCCCGGAGCGCCGCACGTACGCGCTCGGCGAGTCCCCGGCGCGGGAGCGACCCCGCGCCGACCCCCGGAACGACGGCAGCCGGCCGCACCGTCAGAAGCGCGGCGAGCGCTTCTCCAGGAACGCCGCGACGCCTTCCGCGTACTCGGGGCTGTGCACGGCCTCGTCGTAGAGCGCCCGCACCGCGTCGTCGTCCTCGTGCTGCCCGTCGGTGATCCGCTCCACGATCGACTTCGCCCCGCGCACGCTCACCTGCGCCCGTGACGCGATCACCTCCGACAGCTCCTTCACCCGGGTGTCCACGTCGGCGTGCACCTCGTTGACCAGCCCGATCCGCAGCGCCGTCGCCGCGTCGATGATCTCCCCGCTGAACAGGATCTGCTTGGCCCAGGCGGGTCCGACGACGTCGACCAGCCGTTTGGTGGACCTCAGGTCGTAGACGATGCCGAGGTTCGCGGGCGTGATGCCGAACCGGGCACCGTCCGACGCGATCCGCAGGTCGCACGCCAGCGCGACCTCGCACCCGCCGCCGATGCAGAACCCGGTGATCGCGGCGATGGTCGGCTTGCCGAGCGTGGCGATCGCGCGCTCCCCGCCGTGCACCGCCTCGTGGTAGCGGGCCGCGCCGTCCGCGCCGCTGCGCAGGGTCGAGAACTCGCCGATGTCCGCGCCCGCCGAGAAGTGCTCGCCGCCCCGGACCACCAGCACCCGCACGTCGTCGGCGGCCTGGACCCGGGCCAGCAACCCCGGCAGCGCCGACCACATGGCGTAGCTCAGGGCGTTGCGCTTGGCGGGCCGGTCGATGGTCAGGGTGGCCACCGGTCCGGCCGTGTCCAGTCGAAGCGTCATATCACCGGAGGGTAAGGCGGACCCGGGTGGCGCGGGCCGTGAGCACCCTCACGCCAGCCACCAGAACGACAGACCGCCCACCACGAACCCCAGGACGGCACCGCCGACCACCTGTCCCACCGTGTGGTCCCGCAACGCCACCCGCGACCACCCGACCAGCGCCACGGCCGGCGCGAACACCAGCGTCCACAGCCCGAAGGTCACCACCGTCACCGCCAGCGCGCCGGACGCGGCCGAGGTGTGCACGGAGATCTTCCAGCCCCGCCCGCCGGGCACCGGCGCGGCGAACGTGATCGCGATGCTGACCACCAGGCTCAGGAACATCGCCAGCGCGAGCGCGACCATCCGGTCCGGCGCGTCGCCCAGCACCAGCGCCGCGATGCCCGCGCCCAGCGACAGCACGCAGGTGAGCAGCGGGACCCGGCGGCCTTCCCGGTCGGTCACGTGGTGGCTGCGCCACCGGCCGCGCCGCGCGCCCCGGACCACGACGAGCATCGGGATCACCGACCCGGTCACCGCGACCACCAGCCCCCACACCACGGTCGGCACGACGCTGCGCGTCGCGTGCCACGCCACCAGCACCGGCAGGAACGACACCAGGACCCACGGCGCGAAGACCTCCGTCACCACGCGGGCGAGTAACGGCGGCGTCTGAGTGGCCATGGCGGGAGCGTAGATCGAGATGGTCGCGGACGAGGTGGTGTTCCGCCCGTGACCACCGATTGGTGTGACGCCGTCCCACGTGGTGCGCCGGCCCCGCCGGCCCGCACGGACCGCCGACCGCGTCAAGGCGGCATCCGGGTTCCCCCGGACCCGGACACCGGACCCGACGGGCGGATTCCGGTGGACCGGCGCTAGCGGTAGGCGTTGCGGGTGTAGGTCAGGCTGAAGTCGCCCCGGTTCGCGAAGTACACCGACACCAGGTAGGCCGGGTCCATGGCGGGCAGGCCGCGCGGGAGGTCGGCACCGTCGTCGTCGTCGTCCCAGCCCCACGCGGTGTTGGCGGCGTCGTCCTTCCCGTTGTCGCCGCGCAACGTGCCCCAGCCCGCGAACGTCGCCGGGTCCGACCGGCGGGCCCACAGGCCGCCCGGTGCGAACGCGTCGACCAGGCGGTAGGCCACCGACCGGTCGTTGCCGCCCGACGGGACCTCGCCGGTCGGACCCGGCACGTAGACCACGCCGTCACCGCCCGGGAACTCCGCGCCGTCCCACGCGTAGAGCCCGTGCCCCTTGGCCTCCTGGCGCGTGGTGGGGCGCTGGTCCTGGACCAGCAGGGTGCCGTCGACGCCCTGCCGGCCGCCGGTGAACGTGCCGCCGGCGGGCACGTAGGAGTGGAAGTCCCGGTGCGCCACCGTGATCACGGCGTCGAGCCGGCCGAAGGAGGTGCCGTCCTTGCGGACCGCCGCCAGCAGTCCCTCCATGTCGTTCTCGTGCGTGAACAGGCCGAACGGGTCGGGGAAGTCCTCCCAGTCGCGCGGGTGGTAGAAGCTGTAGGTGATGAACCAGTGGGTCGAGGTCTCCACCACCGAGTAGTAGGCCGCGCCGGTCAGCCGGGCCGGGGCGTCGTCCTGGGCCTCCCAGTTGTTCCGGGTGTCCCAGTCGCCGTCGAAGTCCACAGTGGACAGGTAGTCCGCGTCGTAGTCGGAGGAATCGGTGTCCTGGTGGTGGATCGGTGCCCAGCGCGCCGCCAGCTCGGCATCGGTGGCGGCCGACGCCGGGGTCGCCGTGACGACCGCCAGCGCGCCGGCCGCGACCAGGGCCGCGACCGCTCGGCGGGCGGGGGACAGCCGTGCGGGGAACAGCATCGTGCTCCACCTTCCGTCGGGGGACGTGGCCCGCCGGTCGAGCCGACGGCCACGCGCCACCCTGGAGGTGACGGCGCGGCGCGCACAAGGTGCGTACCGGACCACGTGCCGCGAGTGGCTTCGGAACCCCGGATCAACCGGTGGGGAACATCCGGGCCATGCCCGGCGGCGGGGTGAACGGCGACCACTCGCCGGCGGGCTGCGCGAGCCGGTCGGCGACGACCCACCACACCGTCGAGTTGTAGCCGTAGCCGAGGTGGCTGGACGCGACCGCCACGTTCTCCCGGCGCGGACCGGGCTCCGAGACGCACGTCCGCCACGCCACGATGCCGTCGGACTTCGAGTACACCGAGGTGGCCGGGACCGGCATCGGCGGCCGGGTGTGCTCGGGCGGCGGCAGGTCCGCGCCGGCCACGTAGAACCGGGCCAGCAGCCGGTACACCGGGTTCACCCGGGTCTGCCGCAGGTCCGTCATCGCGTAGGGGCTGCCCAGCGTGACGACCTGGCGGACCAGGTAGGGGTGCTCACGCGCGAGTTCCCGGGCGAAGATGCCGCCCAGGCTCCAGCCGACCAGGCTGACCGGCCCGGCCCCGGCCAGGTCGCGCAGCAGCGCCCGCATCCCGTGCACGACCGCGACCGACGGCCCGATGTTGCGCCCCAGCCCCCACCCGCGCACGTCGTACCCGAGGCCGTGCAGGAACTTGCGCAGCATCGCGGTGGTCCCGTCCCCGCCGCCGAGACCGGGCAGCACGAGCACGGTGTGCCCGTCACCGCTGGGTGCCGCGCGCAGCAGGGACCGCGCCGCCGCGAACTGCCCGATGTCCACGACCGCGCGGGTCGGCTCGGTCAGGTACCAGAGCAGGCCCGGGGCCGCACCGGGCACCGGGTCCACGTGGTCCGCCGATGGGACGTCCGGTGGTGCCGACATGACCCCTCCCCGGCTCGTCGTCGAGCGCTCCTCCCCACCCATGATGTTTCCCCGGGACCGGTCGCACCAGTCCCGGACACGCCTCGACGTCCGCGAAGGCGCACAACTACCGTCGTCGGATGGACCGCATGAGCGCGATCGACGCCGGCTTCTACTTCGTGGAGGACGAGAACGCCCCGATGCACGTCGGCTCGGTCCTGGTCTTCGAGGGCCCCGTGCCGTCGTACGGGGACGTGGTGCGCCGGTTCGTGGCGAAGCTCGGCGAAGTCCCCCGCTACCGCCAGCGGGTGCGGGCGCTGCCGCTGCACCTGGGCCGCCCGGTGTGGGTGGACGACGAGCACTTCCAGATCCTCTACCACGTCCGGCACACCGCGGTCCCGTCGCCGGGCACCGACGACCAGCTCCGCAACCTGGCCGGTCGCCTGTTCGCGCAAGGTCTGGACCTGGCCAAACCCCTCTGGGAGGTCTGGCTGGTGGAGGGCCTGGCAGCCGGCCGCTGGGCGATCATCTCCAAGGTCCACCACTGCGTGGTCGACGGCATCGCGGGCACGGACCTGATGCGGGTGCTGCTGGACCGGCGGGCCGACACCGTCCTGCCCGCCCCCGAACCCTGGTCGCCGGCCCCGGCCCCGTCGACCCTGGACCTGGTGGTGGACGGGGTTCGCGACGCCGTGCGCACGCCGGTCGAGCGCCTGGCGGCGATCCCGGCGCTGGCCCGACGCCTGCGCAGCGGCGCGGAGCTCGGGGACGTCGGCCGGGCGGTGCTGGGCAGCCTCCCCGACACCGCCCGCCGGCTCGCGGTCGGCACGCCGAGGTCGTTGAACGGCCGCATCGGCCCGCACCGGCGGTGGCTGTGGGCCGATGCGGGCCTGCCGGAGGTGAAGAAGATCCGCAAGGTCACCGGCGGCACCGTCAACGACGTCATCCTGGCGGCCGTGACCAGGGGTTTCCGCGACCTCCTCGACAGCCGCGACGAGCTGGTGGCCGGTCGGGTGGTCCGCACGATGGTCCCGGTCTCGGTGCGCTCGCCGGCGGAGCGGGGCCGGCTGACCAACCGGGTCGGCGCGGTCCTGGTCAACCTCCCGGTGGCCGACCCGGACCCGCTCCGCCGCCTGGCGACGCTGCGGGCCCAGATGGACGACCTGAAGCGCAGCCGCCAGGCCACCGGCGCGGACGTCCTGACCAGCCTGGGCGACTTCGCCGCCCCGTCCCTGCTGGCGCTCGGCTCCCGGACCGCCTTCCGGTTCCCGCAACAGCTCCTCCAGACGGTGACCACGAACGTCCCCGGCCCGCGCGTCCCGCTCTACCTGCTGGGCCGCGAGCTGGTCGCGATCCACCCGTACGTGCCGATCGCCGGCACGGTCCGGACCAGCATCGGGATCTTCTCCTACCGGGACCGGATCACGTTCGGCGTGACGGCGGACTTCGACGGCGTCCCGGACGCCCAGGTCCTCGCGGACGGCATCGGCGCGGGCTTCGACGAGCTGACCGCCGCCACCGCCCGCTGACGGCCGGGCGGGTGCGGCAGCGCCAAGCCCGCGCACCCGGCCAGGCCGGGCGCGATGCGCGTCGACCGCACGCGAGCAGTCCACTGTGGACGAGCGGCTCCGATCGGCCGGTGCGCGGCGGTCGCGGATCGGGGTGGGTCCGGCGGCGGCGGCCGGCACGCCGCCTGACCCGCGCGTTTCCGCCCCTGACCCCTCGCGCCGGGTGCGTGCGGGCACAATGCCCGGGTGACCACAGCCATCCACCAGAGGATCGCCGACGAGCTGGGCGTGCGCGCCGGGCAGGTCGGGGCCGCCGTCGAGCTGCTCGACGGGGGCTCCACCGTGCCGTTCATCGCCCGTTACCGCAAGGAGGCGACCGGCGCGCTGGACGACACCCAGCTCCGCACACTGGAAGAGCGGCTTGGCTACCTGCGCGAGCTGGAGGAGCGCCGGGCCGCGGTGCTGGAGTCGATCCGGTCGCAGGGCAAGCTGGACGACGCGCTGGAAGCCTCGATCCTGGCCGCCGACTCCAAGGCGCGCCTCGAAGACCTCTACCTGCCCCACAAGCCGAAGCGCCGCACCAAGGCGCAGATCGCGCGCGAGCAGGGGCTCGAACCCCTCGCCGACGGCTTGCTGGGCGATCCGACGACCGACCCGCAGGAGGCCGCGCGGGCCTACCTGACCGAGGAGGTCGCGGACGTGGCCGCCGCGCTCCAGGGTGCCCGCTCGATCCTGGTCGAGCGGTTCGGCGAGGACGGCGACCTGATCGGCGACCTGCGCGAGCGCATGTGGGGCCAGGGGCGGGTCGCCGCCAAGGTCCGCGAGGGCAAGGAGGAGGACGGGGCCAAGTTCGCCGACTACTTCGACTTCTCCGAGCCGTTCACGAAACTCCCCTCGCACCGCATCCTCGCGCTGTTCCGCGGGGAGAAGGAAGAGGTCCTCGACCTCCAGTTCGAGGACGGCGACGACGAGCAGCCCACCGGCTACGAGGCGCGCATCGCGTCCCGGTTCGGCGTCGACGACCGGGGCCGCCCGGCCGACCGGTGGCTGTCCGACACCGTGCGCTGGGCCTGGCGCACCCGCATCCTCGTCCACCTGGGCATCGACCTGCGCTCCCGGCTGCGCCAGTTCGCCGAGGACGAGGCGGTCCGGGTGTTCGCGTCCAACCTGCGCGACCTGCTGCTGGCCGCGCCCGCCGGCACCCGCGCCACGATGGGCCTGGACCCCGGTTTCCGCACCGGCGTGAAGGTGGCCGTGGTGGACGCGACCGGCAAGGTCGTCGCCACCGACACGATCTTCCCGCACGTGCCCGCGAACCGGTGGGACGAGTCGATCGCCAAGCTCGCCGCGCTCGCGACCGCGCACGACGTCGAGCTGATCGCGATCGGCAACGGCACCGCGTCGCGGGAGACCGACAAGCTCGCCGGCGACCTGCTCAAGCGGCACCCCGACCTCGACCTCACGAAGGTGGTGGTGTCCGAGGCGGGCGCGTCGGTGTACTCCGCGTCGGCGTTCGCCTCGGCCGAGCTGCCCGGCCTGGACGTGACGCTGCGCGGTGCGGTCAGCATCGCCCGCCGCCTCCAGGACCCGCTGGCCGAGCTGGTCAAGATCGACCCGAAGTCCATCGGCGTCGGCCAGTACCAGCACGACCTGTCCGAGGCGAAGCTCTCCCGCTCGCTCGACGCCGTGGTCGAGGACTGCGTGAACGCGGTCGGCGTCGACCTCAACACCGCGTCCGCGCCGCTGCTGACCCGCGTTTCCGGGATCACCGCCGGTCTCGCGGAGAACATCGTGCACCACCGGGACTCCCACGGCCCGTTCCGGTCGCGCAGGGCGCTCAAGGACGTGGCGCGCCTGGGTCCCAAGGCGTTCGAGCAGTGCGCGGGCTTCCTGCGCATCCCCAACGGCGACGACCCGCTGGACGCGTCGTCCGTGCACCCCGAGGCGTACCCGGTGGTGCGCCGCATCCAGCAGCACGCCGCGACCGAGCTGATCGGTAACACGGCGGTGCTGAAGTCGTTGCGGCCAGCCGATTTCGTCGACGAGAAGTTCGGTCTGCCGACCGTCACGGACATCCTGCGCGAGCTGGAGAAGCCGGGTCGGGACCCCCGGCCGGCGTTCAAGACCGCGACGTTCGCCGACGGCGTGGAGAAGCTGGGCGACCTCCGGCCGGGCATGGTGCTGGAGGGCGTGGTGACGAACGTGGCCGCGTTCGGCGCGTTCGTCGACATCGGCGTGCACCAGGACGGCCTGGTGCACATCTCCGCGCTGTCGGACACCTACGTCAAGGACCCGCGCGACGTCGTGAAGTCCGGTGACGTGGTGCGGGTGAAGGTGCTGGAGGTCGACATCCCGCGCAAGCGGATCGGCCTGACGCTGCGGTTGCAGGACGAGCCGGGCCGCAAGGCACCGCAGGAAGGCCGCCAGCAGCGCGGCGGTGGTGGCGGTACCGGCGGTGGTGGTGCCGGTGGCGGTGGCGGCGGACGACCCCGTCAGCAGCAGCGACCGCAGCGACAGGAACACCAGCCGGCCAACGGTGCGATGGCCGAGGCGCTGCGCCGCGCCGGACTCGGCGACGGCTCGAAGTAGCCTCCCGGAGCAGGTGGGCCCGCTGCCCCGTCCCCCGAGGGCGTGGCAGCGGGCTCTTCGCCGTTCGCGGCGGCCCCGAACAGCGCCTCGACCGTCCACTGTGGTCGTTCCGGCACACCGGCGGCGGTATCGGCGGCGTTCCGGCACACCGTGGCGCGGGCAGTGGTGTCCGACCCGAGCGGGCAGGCCCGTCAGGCGCGGCACGGCGGTCGGGCCGACGGCGGACTTGCCGCGAAAGATGCCGGACCACGGGTTACCGAGGAGTAGAGGCATTCGGCTAACCGGCCCTCATCGCCTAATGTTGTGACCTGACCCACGATCCGCGCACCAACGCCGGGAGGAGCCGTACCGCGCGCGACGCGAGGTGGCCGCGGAAGGCATTCCGCAGTGCCCTCCGGCACCCCGTCGCGCCGAACGGGGCAGTCCGCCGCCCGGCGGCGGAGCTGTGCGAACGCGGGGGTGCTGTCCGTGAACGATCCGGGTCCCACCACCGGGTCGGCCGATGACCGGGAGTCTCCGCATGACGCCACCGCGCACCAGTTCCCCCGTCCTGGTCGGGCGGGTGGCCGAGCTGGCCGCGCTGCTCGGAGCGGTCGCCGCGCAGCCCTCCGTCGCGCTCGTCGAGGGTGAGGCGGGTGTCGGGAAGAGCCGGTTGGTCCGCGAGCTGCTGCACCGGCCGGAGGTGGCCCCGCTGCGCGTGCTGACCGGCTTCTGCCAGCCGCTGCGCGAGCCGTTCCCGTACGGGGCGGTGCTGGACGCGCTGCGCACCGTCGGCGGGGTGCTCGGCCGGGTGCCGCTGAGCCCGGTGACCGGTGTGCTGCGCCCGCTGCTGCCCGAGATCGCCGACCGGCTGCCCGACCAGCCGCCGCGCCCCGAGGACCCCCGCCAGGAGCGGCACCACCTGTTCCGCGCGGTGCGCGAGGTGATCGCCGCGCTGGGGCCGGTGCTGCTGGTCGTGGAGGACCTGCACTGGGCCGACGACGGGTGCCGGCACCTGCTGCGGTTCCTGATGGCCGACCCGCCGGCGAACCTGACCGTCCTGGTGACCTACCGGCGCGAGGACGCGCCCGGCGGGATGCCGCTGGGCAGCGCCTACCGCCCGCCGGCCGGCGTGACCGGGGTCGTCGTGGAGTTGAGCCCGCTCGACGTCGCGCAGGTGCGGGACCTGACCGCCGCGATCCTGGACGTGGAGGGCGTGCCGGTGGAGTTCGCCGCGCGGCTGCACGAGCGGACGGCCGGCATCCCGTTCGTGGTGGAGGAGATGCTGAGGTCGCTGCGCGACCCGGACTGGCGGCTGCTGGACGAGGTCGAGGTGCCCGCGCTGCTGCGCGACGCCATGGCCGAGCGGCTGGACCGGCTGCCCACGACCGGGCGGCGGATCGCGCACGCCGCCGCCGTGCTCGGGGTGCCCGCGAGCGAGGCGCTGCTCGCCGAGGTCGGCGCGGTGGAGCCGGACCGGGCGCGGGCGGCGCTGACGCACGCCCTGCACAGCGGTGTGCTGCACGAGGCCGAGGACGCCCGGTACGGGTACCGGCACTCGCTGGCGCAGCAGGCCGTGTACGACACGATGACCGGCCCGGAACGGCAGCGGCTGCACCTGCGGGCGCTGGCGGCGCTGGAGGGCGCGGTGCCCCGGCCGTTCATGCAGCTCGCCGAGCACAGCCTCCGGGCCGGGCGGCTGCCCGACTGGCTGCGGCACGGCGAGGCCGCCGCCGACCGGGCGCTGGAGGTCGGCGACGCGTCCACCGCGACCCGGCTCTACCAGCGGCTGCTGGACGAGGCCACCCTGACCCCGGCCGACGTGGACCGGCTGGCGGTGAAGCTGGGCCAGGTCGCGCGCGGCGGCGTCGACCAGCACGACCCGCGCACCACGCTGGAGTGGCTGCTCGACGACCGGCGGCTGTCCCGGGCCGCGCGCGGCGAGGTGCGGATGAACCTGGGCTTCCTGCTGATCAGGCAGTTCGAGAGCACCCTCCAGGCGCGGGTCCAGCTCGAACAGGCGGTGGAGGAGCTGACCGACCGGCCGAGCCTGGCGATGCGGGCGCGGGCCGTGCTGGGGCAGCCGTTCATCGGCAGCACGCCGATCGCCGAGCACCTGCGGTGGATGCGCGTGGTGGACGACTACATCGCGGCGGCCGAGGACCCGGAGGTCCGGTACTCGCTGCTGGCCAACGAGATCGGCTCCCGGCTGTCGATCGGCGACGCGTCCGTGGTCGGCGAGCTCGACGGGCTGCCCGCGACCTCGCCCGACGTGGAGATCCGGCGGCACCTGGCGCGGGCCCACTGCAACGTCGCCGACGCGGCCATGCTGGTCGGGCACTTCGAACTGGCCCGCGACTTCCTGACCCGGGGCCTGCGGCTGACCGTGGGCGCGGGCGTGCCGTTCACCGCGAGCACCGGCCAGTCGACCCTGATCCACCTGGACTGGTACTCCGGCGACTGGGGATCGCTCGCGGCGCGCTCCACGCGGCTGCTGGAGGAGTACCGCGAACTGCTGCCGGTGGCCAGCGAGGCCTCGCTGGTGCTGGGCGGCCTGGCGCTGGCGCGCGGCGACTGGGACACCGCGGAGCGGTTCCTGGCCGACAGCGGCGTGCGGTCGGTGGAGAACGCGATCACGCCGGTGGCGTTGAACGGGTTCGCCGCGCTGTCCCGGTTGGCGTTCGAGCGCGGCGACCTGTCCCGGGCCTGCGCGGAGGCGGACAACGGCCTGGACCTGATGCGGCGCAAGGGGGTGTGGGCGTGGGCGGGCGAGCTCGCACCCGCCGCCGTGGACGCCTACCGCGCCAACGGGCGGGTGGGGGACGCGGCGGAGGTCGTGGAGGAGTTGTCGGCCGGCATCGCCGACCGGGACGCGCCGCTGGCGCTCGTGGCGCTGAAGATCTGCCGGGCGCTGCTGGCCGTCGGGCGCGACGAGGACGCGGTGCCCTTGCTGCGGGAGGCGCGCCGGGCGGCGGACGCGCTCGGGCTGGCGTACTACTCGGCGCTGCTGTCCGAGCGGATCGCGCTGTGCGGGCTGGAGAACGGCGACGAGGCGGCGGCGGTCGCGCTCGGCGAGGTCGGCGACCGGTTCGACGCGCTGGGCGCGAGCCGGGACGCGGCGCGGTGCCGGCACCTGGTGCGCGGGGCGGGTGTGGCGACGCCGTCACGACGGGGCCGGCGCGGGTACGGCAACGCGCTGTCCCCGCGCGAGCAGGACGTGGCACGGCTGCTGGCCCGGGGCCGCACGAACCGGGAGATCGCCGACGTGCTGTTCCTGTCGCCCCGGACCGTCGAGCAGCACGTGGCGCGGGTGCTGCGCAAGCTGGGCGTGACGTCCCGGGCCGAGCTGCTCACCTGACCCGCGGGCGGACGGACGAGGGTCCCGGCGGCGGTGCCGTCGAGACCCCCCGGGAAGCTCCCGTCACAGGTACGAGCGCTGACCCCACGGCATCGCGGCGGCCAACTGGGCGCGCCGGCCGATGTCGAGCTTGCGGTAGATGCGGGTGATGTGGAGTTCGACCGCCCGGGTGGACACCGAGAAGTGCTCGGCGATCTGCCGGTTGGTCATGCCCTCCAGCATCATCAGGGCGATCCGGTGCTCGTGCGGCGTCAACGGCTCACGAGCCCGGGAGTCGGCGCTCTGACCGTCGCGCGGCCGGACCATGCCCGGCACCCGCTCCCCCTCGGGCACACCCAGCAGCACGTGCCACTGCCGGATGCGCACCTCGGCGATCGACTGCGACCGCACGTACGGGTCGCCGCGCACCAGATCGCGCGCCGCGGCCTCGTCCGGCACCTGGCAGATCAACAACACCCCGGACCCGTCTGCCCACGGTCCGGTTCCCACCAGCACGCCCTGTTCGGCGAGCGGGCGCCAGTATTCGCGATGGGCCAGATGAATGGATCTACGCACCTGCCGCGCATCACGAAATGTCAACTCAACGGCGAAAGCCACTGGACTGATCCCCATTTCATATCCGCGGCCGACTTCGCCACATACTCAACTGGGGACATTATTCACTGTCAAGTGGGAGAGGTCACAGGGGGGATGTCGAAACCTGATAGCTGCTATAGCCGCTTGGCAAACCAGTGCTCCGCATAGCGGTCGTCGCTGAAGGGTGCTACCTCACAGTAACCGTGCCGCTCGTACAACTTCCGGGCTTCGACCAGGTCAGAGCGGGTGTCGAGCCGAATGGACGAAGCGCCAGTTGAGACAGCAGCCTCCTCGACCGCTGTCAACAGCGCTGCTCCACCACCCCGCCCGCGTGCGTCCGAATGGACGAACACCCGTTTCAGCTCGGCTGTTTCCGAATCCACCATCCGGAACCCGGCGCAGCCCAGCGACCGGCCGTCGAGGCGGCCGACGAAGAACGCGACGAGGTCGTCGGCCGGGTCGTCGGCGAGCGCCTGGTCGACCTCGCCGGCGACCGCCGGACGGCCGTAGTAGCGACCGATGATGTCCTCCAGGTAGCTGCGGACGAGGGCGCGCGCCTCGGCGCTGTCGACGGGCACGGGGTGCACGGTCCAGGTGGCCACCCGACGATTCTGGGCGGGCCCGAGCCGTTCGGACACCCGGTTTTCGGCCGGTCGGCCGGGTGTAAAGTCCCCGCCCGTGGCAGCGCAACAGGTCCGCGTCGAACGGGACGCGGCGGGTCTGGCCGTGCTCACCGTCGACGCTCCCCCGCTGAACCTCTACACCGCCGAGCTCCAGGACCTGCTCGACGACGCCGTCGGCGACCTGGAGGACCGGCCCGCGCGGGCGCTGCTGATCCGCGCCGAGGGCGCGGTGGTCAGCGGCGGGGTGGACGTGCGGCTGTTCGCCGCGCAGGAGACCCGGACCAGGGCCAAGGCGCTGTTCGACCAGATGCTGGACCTGCCGGAGCGGGTGGCCGCGCTGCCGTTCCCGACCGTGTTCGCCGCGCACGGGCTGTGCCTGACGTGGGCGTTCGAGGTCGCGGTGGCGTGCGACGTCCTGCTGGCCGCCGAGCGGGCGACGTTCGGGTTGGTGGAGAAGGTGGTCGGGCTCACCCCGACCATGGGCGGCACGCAGCGCCTCGCCGCGCGGGCCGGCGTGGGGCGGGCCAAGGAACTCGTGATGACCGGCGAGCGCTACGACGCGGCGACGCTGGAGCGGTGGAACGTGGTCAACCGGGTGCTGCCCGACGCCGGGTTCGACGACGCCGCGCTGCGGTTCGCCGAGACCCTCGCCGCCGGCCCCACCGTGGCGCACGCGGCCACCAAGCAGGTGCTGGCGCACTACGAGCGCGGCGGGGTCGCCGAGGCGAACGAGCACGTCACGGCCATCGCCGCCGACCTGTTCGAGACCGAGGACCTGCGGAACGGCGTCCGGTCGTTCCTGGCCGACGGTCCGGGCCGGGCGACGTTCACCGGCCGCTGAGCCGCCGCCGCCCGGCCGGCCGCTACTTGGGGTCGTAGGCGGTGGGTGCGTACCAGGCCAGCGCGGACCGCACCTCGGCCACGTCCCGCTCGCGCCGCTTGCGGTAGCGCTCGTGCGAGATCGGGTAGACCCGCACCCCGCCCTTGTGGGTCTGGAAGCTGCCGCGCCCCAGCGTCTCCGGCACCTGCGCCGCGCCGACCAGCCACACCGTCACCCACGGCCGCGCGCCCTGGCCGTCCACCTTGATCCGCGAGATCGCGTACCAGGGCAGCCGGCGCTTGTCCTCGCCGCTGGTCAGGGTCAGGCCGTCCGGCCCGATGTCCACCTCCAGCGGTCGGCGCAGCGCGTCGACCAGCAGCCGGACCGCCAGGACCGCGAAGACCACGAACGCGACGGCGGCGGCGACCCGCACGCCGGTGGCCGCGCCGGACGCCCGGTCCGCAACCGAGCCGCACACCAGGGCCGCGAACGCGTGCGCCGCCATCCACCCCAGGCCCACCACCCGCGACGTCCGGAAGCGGACACCGCTCTTCTTCAGCGGCGGCGTGTACGGCCGGATCGCGCCGCCGGCCGGCACCGCGCCGGAGGGCACGACCGGCGGCGGGGCGGCGGGCGGGTCCTCCACGAGCAGCCTGGTCGGCGGTTTGCGCTCCTCGGCGAGCGCGCGGGTCGGCGGTTTCGCGGGCAGTTCCCGCAGCTCGGTGTGCCGCTGCTCGACCAGCGTGCGGACCTGCGCGGGCAGCCAGGACGGCTCGTGGGACGGCGGTCCGATCAGCTCCAGCAGCCGGGCCGGGGTCGGCCGGTTCCCGGGGTCGCGGACCAGGCACGGCACGATCAGCGGCACCAGTCCGGGCGGCACCCGCGACAGGTCCGGCTCCTGGTGCACGACCCGGTAGACCAGCGCGGAGGTGGCACCCTCGCCGAACGGTCCGGCCCCGGTCGCGGCGTAGACCAGCACCGAGCCGAGCGCGAAGATGTCGCTCTGCGGGGTGATCGCCGACCCGACGACCTGCTCCGGCGAGAGGTAGCCGGGGGTGCCGAACACGATCCCGGCCTCGGTCAGCGCGGAGTGCTCCAGGGCGCGCGCGATGCCGAAGTCGATGACCCGGGGCCCGTCGTTGGCCAGCAGCACGTTCGACGGCTTCAGGTCGCGGTGCACCAGGCCCGCGCCGTGGATCGCGACCAGCGCCTCGGCCAGCCCGGCGGCGAGCCGCCGCACGGCCCGCTCGGGCAGCGGCCCGAAGTCCTGCACGGCCTGCTGGAGGGTCGGTCCGGGCACGTACTCGGTGGCCATCCACGGGTGGTCGGCGTCCGGGTCCGCGCCGACCACGGTGGCCGTCCAGAACCCGCCGACGGACCGGGCCATCTCGACTTCCCGGCGGAAGCGCTCGCGGAACTGCGGGTTGTCGGCGAGCTCGGCACGGGCGACCTTGACCGCGACCGGGCGTCCGCCGAGCGACCTGGCCAGGTACACCGAACCCATCGCCCCGCGGCCCAGGGCGGCGAGCAACGTGAAGTCGCCGATCCGCGGTGGGGCGTTCGGAGGCAGTGGTTGCACGACACCCACATTAGAGGCGTCGGCGACCGGTGTCGGCCAAGACGGGTAGTTCTACTCGGTCACCCCTCGGCCAACCCGACCAGTTCGGCCGCCCGCGAGTGCCACGAGAACCGGGTCACCGACGCGCGCAGCGCCGAGGCCGGGCGCGGTCCGCCCTCGGCCAGGGTGCGGCGCACCGCCGCCACGAACTCGCCGTGCCCGGTCGTCGCGCGCACCCGGTCGGTGTAGGTGGCGAGCTCGGCGAAGTCCGTGCTGACCACCGGCAGGCCCAGGGCCAGGTACTCCTTGAGCTTGATCGGGTTGGAGTGCTTGATCCAGTTGTTGTCCTGCCAGGGCATGATCGCCACGTCGAACGCCGACCCGTAGGCCGGGATCGTGTCGTAGGGGCGGAAGCCCAGCCAGTGCACGTTGGGGTGCTCGTCGAACCGCTCCATGGGGTGGGTGGCGTCGCCGATGAGCACCAGCGACGCCCCGGGCAGCTCGACGGCCACCCGTTCCAGCAGGTCGAAGTCGACCACGAAGTCGTCCAGCGCCCCGAAGAAGCCGATCCGCGGGCTGTCGATCGACCGGATGTCGTCCGGCCACTCGGCCTCCGGGCGCGCGGTGAAGTGGTCGAGGTCCACGCCGTGGTCCAGGAAGTGGGCCCGGTCACCGGTGCGCGGGCGCTCCTCGTCCATCAGCGCGTGGCTGACGTAGACCACGTGGTCGGCGTGCGCGAGCAACTCGTGCTCCAGGGCCTCGATGGAGGCGCGGTCGGCCTCCGGGAAGTCCGAGTGCCGGTCCGAGCGGTTGAACACCAGGCTGCGCTTGCGCATCGGCGCGACGACGTCCCAGGCGGTCGGGATGGTGACCATGATCACGGGTGTGCGCATCCCCAGCGCGGTGGCGACCAGCCGGACCTGCGCGCGCACCAGGACGGCGCTGACCTTGCGCAGGAAGGGCGAACCGTAGAAGGGCAGCGGCAGCGGCGACATCACGTAGAAGCCGGGCAGCGGCCTGCGCACGAACTTGGCCACGCTGCGGAGCTTGCGCAGGATGCGCCGCGCCACGTGGGTGCTGTTGCCGGGCGTGGGCATCCGCATCCCGATGCTGTTGACCACCAGCACCTTGCGGCGTTCGGCGACCGACCTCATGAGCTGGAAGTCCGAGTGCGCCCGGTTGTGGTACCACCAGTCCTGCGCGGAGAAGCAGATCCAGCCCTGGTCCTCGCCCGGTCGCGCGGGCCAGCGCCGCCACCGCAGCAGGTCGCCGAGCGCCTTGCGGTGCTTGGGTTCGCGCGGCGCGCGCAGCAGTTCGTTGAGCAGCACGGCCCACCACATCGCGAACGCGGCCAGGCGGCCGTGGCGCTCCCGGATCACCCGGACGCGGTTGGTGGTGGCCAGCGACCAGAGGACGGGCGAGGTGGACTGCTCGCCGCCCAGGTGCACCGCCCGGGAGCGCGGCTCGAAGCGGATGGCGAACCCGCGCTCGCCGGCGCGCACCATGTACTCGGTCTCCTCCGAGTACAGGAAGTACTTCTCCTCCAACGTCCCGATGGCGTCCCGGCACGCGCGGGAGACCAGCCACGCGGCACCGGTCACCCAGTCCGCGGTGCCGGTCCGCCGGTAGGCGCGCTCGGCGACCACGAGTTCGCCCAGCGGCGCGAGCCGACCGGCGCGGGTGCCGCCGAGCAGGGCTTCGCCCAACGCGCGCAACGGGTTCGGGGCGCGCCGCAACGAGAGCTGCTGACTGCCGTCCGCGTTGAGCAGCCGGGGCGCGGCGATGCCGACGCCCGGCTGGGCGAGCGCTTCGCGCAGCGGCCCCAGGGCACCCGGTTCGAGGCGGACGTCCGGGTTGAGCACGAGGACGTCGCACTCCGGCGCGGCGGCGAACCCCGCGTTCACCCCGGCCGCGAAGCCGTCGTTGGTGGTCCGCGCCACGATCTGCGCGTTCGGCGCGGTGCGGGCCACGACGGCGAGCGTGTCGTCGGTCGAGGCGTTGTCCACCACGACCACCCGCCCGTCCGGAATGGACTCCAGGGCGACGGCGACCGACTCCAGGCACTCCTGGACGACGTCGGCGCTGTGGTAGGTCACGATGACCACGGCGAGCGGCACGGTCACTTCTCCCGGGTACGGCGGGCGCGGAGCGCGGAGGACAGCAGGCGGAACGCGAACGGCAGGTCGTCGCGCAGGTAGCGCTTGGCCAGCCGGCGGGGTTCGAGGGCGAGCCGGTGCAGCCACTCGGCCCCCACCTTCTGCACCACGCCGGACGCGCGGCGGAACTCGCCGGCCGCCATCGGGATGCCCGCACCGCAGCCCAGGAACCAGGTGCCGGGCAGTTCCGCGCGGAGCAGCCGGATCAGGCGCTCCTGCTTGGGGAAGCCGAGGCCGACCAGCACCAGGTCCGGTGTGGCGGCCACCACGCGCGCCACCACCTCGGCGGTCGCGGCCGGGTCGGTGTCGAACCCGAACGCGGGCGAGTCGGTGCCCGCCACCCGCAGCCCCGGGAAGCGGTCGACCAGCACGCCGGCCGCCTTCTCCGGGATGCCGGGGTTGCCGCCGAGCAGGTAGACCGAGCGGCCCGCGCGGGCGGCGGCCCCGGACAGCGTGAACACCAGCGACGAGCCGGTGACCCGTTCCGGGACCCCGACGCCGGCCAGCCGGCCGGCCCACACCACGGGCATCCCGTCCGCGACCACCAGCTCCGACTCGGCGATCAGCGCGGCCAGTTCCGGCGACCGGGTCGCGGCGCGGACGATGTCCACGTTCGCGGTGACGATCGCGCCGCCCTCGCCGCGCTCCCAGGACTCCGCGACGTGGTCGGCGACGCCGGCTTCGCTGACGGACCACACGTCGACGGCACCCACCCGGACCACGGGCGGAGAGATCTGCGGCATACCCGCGTCATCGGGTTCCGGGTGGTCCCCGTTACCGGCGGGGGCTGTGACCGGGAACGCCCCCGCACCTGCCGTAACGGCTACCGCCGGTGACCGATATCGAAGTCATGTACGTCGCGTCCGTCCGCCCGTCCGAACGGGTCAAGGGCAAGGTCCCCGGCACCGTCGTCGCCCTGGGCACGGTGAGCCTGCTCACGGACGTCTCGGCCGAGATGATCACCGCGTTCATGCCGGTCTACCTGCTGGTGACCCTCCAGATGGGCTATGCGCAGTTCGGCATCCTCGACGGCCTCTACACGGGCGCGACGGCGGTGCTCCGACTGGTGGGCGGCCACCTCTCCGACCGGACGCACCGGCACAAGGCGGTGGCCGCTGTCGGTTACGGGCTGTCGGCGGTCACCAAGCTCGTCTTCCCGGCGGTGGGCGCGAACGCCTTCGGCATCGGCGCGACCATGGCCGCCGACCGCGCGGGCAAGGGCCTGCGCACCGCGCCCCGCGACGCGCTGATCTCGCTGTCCACGCCCCCGGAGCGGCTCGGCACGGCGTTCGGCGTGCACCGCAGCATGGACACGGTCGGCGCGCTGCTGGGCCCGCTGGTGACGTTCCTGCTGCTGGCCAACATCGGCATCGTGGCCGGCCCGGTGTTCGTGGTGAGCGCCTGCTTCGCGGTGGTCGGGCTGATCGTGCTGATCGCGTTCGTGCGGGAGAACCGGGCCGCGCCGAAGACCGGCCCGAAGCCGTCGGTCAAAGCCGGGCTGGCGCTGCTCAAGGACACCGACTTCCGCCGGGTGACGATCGCGGCGGCCGTGCTCGGCCTGGCCACGCTGTCCGACGCGTTCGTGTTCATCCTGGTGCAGAAGGCGACGGACGTGTCGCTGGCGGTGCTGCCGCTGATGCCGCTGGGCACCGCGCTGGTGTTCCTGATCGCGGCCGGCCCGGTCGGGCGGCTCGCGGACAAGGTCGGCCGGTGGAAGGTGTTCCTCGGCGGGCACGTGCTGCTGCTGGCGGTGTACGTGATGCTGCTCGCACCCGGCACCGGTTACGTCGGCGTCGGCGTCGCGCTCCTGCTGCACGGCCTCTTCTACTCGGCCACGGATGGCGTACTCTCCGCGCGGGTGAGCCCCCTGGTGCCCGAATCCCTGCGGGCTTCCGGGCTCTCGGTGGTCCAGACGGGGCAAGCCCTCACCCGGTTGGTGTCCTCGGTCGGTTTCGGTTTCCTGCTCCAGTACGCCGCGTTCGGCACCGCCGTGTACGCCGCGATCGGCGCATTGGTGCTCTCCGTCGTGGTGGCCTGGCGAATTACCTGAAAGTCCCGCGCCGAACCGATATCGTGGCCGCTTCCGACGGAGTGATCCGGAGCGGCCCGTGAAACGACCGTGGTGGGCGACTCAACTGCTGTGGGCGGTACCGCTGCTGCTCGGCGTGTCAGGTTTCGTGGTCTGGTTGTTGTTGCTGGGCAACAAGGGGCAGGGCATCGCGGACGCGGTGTCGCTGCTGGTCGGGACCACCTCGCTGGTCGTGGCGGTGTTCGGCCTGCAAAATTCCACAATCCGCAGAAAAGCGGAGAACGCACCCCGCAAACCGCTGCCCCGCTGGGCGTTCGCCGGAATCGGCGCGGCGGTCGGTGCGATCGGCGGCGCGTTCTTCTGGTTCATCGTGGTGAAACCGGACGTGCCGGTCACCGATCTCGTCGAGATGTCGAACGCCGAGCGGATGACCGACGGCGAGCAGGCGTCCTTCCCGGTGCCCGGCCGGCCCCCTGGACGCCGGTACCTGTACTTCGTCCCGTCGCTGGTCAACCACGAGGCGGTCGGCGACTGCGTCGGCTCCGCGCGGCTGACCGTCACGCTCGTGCGCGACGGCCGCAAGGACCCGCTCCGCGAGGAGCTGCGGTCCGACCGGGAGGTCCGGCTGGACCTCGACGGCACGACCCGCGAGGCGCGGGTGCTGGTCGTCCTGTCCGTGCCGGACCCGGCGTGCGCCGTCGACCTGAGCGTCACCGAGGCCGTGCTCTACAACTGAGGAGTACCAGGATGTCCCGCCGCATCACGGCCGCGCTCGCCGCGGTGGTCGTGGTGGCCGCCTGCCAGGGACCGGCCACCAGCCCACGTCCGACGGTCAGCTCCGGGAGCTCGCCGCTGCCGCCGGTCACCATCGGGGTGGGCACCGACATCCCGGGCCTGGCCCTGTTCAACCCCGACACCCAGGAACGCCGGGGCTTCGACGTCGACCTCTACCGCTGGCTGGCCAACAACACCGAGCCGAAGTTCACGCCGGTCGAGGTCAGCGTGCTCATCGGCAACCGCGTCGACGAGCTGACCCTGGGCCGCGTGCAGCTCGTCGTGCACGGGTTCTCGATCACCGACAAGCGGCGCGAGGAGATCGGCTTCGCCGGTCCGTACCTGATCTCGCAGCAGGGGTTCCTGGTCCGCGCGGGCGAGGAGGGCACCGTCCGGTCGTTGGACGATCTGGTCGGGAAGAACCTGTGCACGCAGGCCGGCAGCACCTCGCTCAGCCAGCTCACCCTCGGTCCGCTCAAGTCGAAGGTCACGGTGACCAGCGAGGTGGGCACCCGGCAGTGCGTGGACCGGTTGCTGCGCGAGGAGGTCGACGCGGTGTCGACGGACCAGATCATCCTGCTCGGGTTCGCCCGGCAGGACCCGGGGGTCAGGGTGGTCCCGCTGACCTTCGGCACCCAGGAGCGCTACGGCATCGGGCTGCCCAAGGGGGACCGGGCGCAGTGCGAGCGGATGACCCAGGGGATCAGGGAGTTCATCACCAACGGCTACTGGGACCAGTTCTTCCGGTCCAACTTCGGCGACCTGCCGCCGGAGGGCTACCGGCCGGACCCGTACCACCTCGACCCGTGCCGGTGACCCGCCGGAGGCGCGGTGGCCGTGTCGCCGGGTGCGGTCGGGGCGTTCGGTTCTGCCGTTGGCCCGGGGGCGGCCGGGGTCGGTGAAGCGGCGGCGGGTGCCCGGGGCGGGGCAGACCGCCTGCCGGTTCCGGCCGATGCGGTGGACCTCGGCGCAGGACCCGTCCGGCGGTGGAGGCGGGCGGGCGGCGCGGAGGCGGGCGGCACGGACGCGACCTGGGGCCGACTGGACCTCTACCACCTCGACCCGTGCCGGTGACCCGCCGGAGGGGCGGTGGCCCCTCCGGCGGTGCCCGCCTAGAGCAGGCCGCTCCAGCCGTGGGCGCGGGACGGGCCGTGCGCGCCGTCACCGGGGTACGCGGCGGTGTAGCCCCGCAGCAGCGTCGCCAGGCCGACCAGCAGCGGCACGTCGGCGTCGCACCTGGCCTTGCCCGACGAGTTGGTCACCGCCGTGCACAGCGGGTGGCCCTTCATGGTCCGGAACGCGACCGTCCTGCCCACCACCGGCTTCCCGGTGTGCGACTCGGTCAGCGTCGCGTTGAGGCCGCGCACCGTCAGCCCGGACCGCCGGAGCTGGAGCGACGCGTACCCGGTCCCCAGCTTGGTCGGCGCGGGCGGCACGGCGTGGACCGCCACGCCGACCGGGTTGGTGCCCACCGGCACGGTGTTCACCACGGCCAGCGACCCGGTGTCCACGACGGACACCGTGCCGCTGCCGAAGTTGGTCACGTAGGCCTTGCGGCCGTCCGGGGTGAGCGCGACGCCGATCGGCCGGTTGCCCACCGGGATCGTGGTGACCGCGGCCAGCGCCGGGATGTCCAGCACGGACAGGGAGTGGCCCTCGCTGTTGGTGACGAACGCCCGGTTGCCGTCCGGCGAGATCGCGATGCCGTGCGGGATGAAGCTGACCGGGATGGTGCCGAGCACGGCGTTCGTGGCCACCGAGACCACGGCGACGTTGTTGGAGAACTTGTTGACCACCAACAGCTTCTTGCCGTCCGGCGTCACCGCGACGGCGGTCGGCGTGTGGCCGGTGGGGATCTCCGCGATCTCGGCGTTGGTGGCCGTGTCGACCACCGACACCGTGCCCGCGCCGACCACGTCGTGCGCCACGTAGAGCCGGGAGCCGTCCGGGGTCAGCGCGACACCGTCCGCGTTCGGGCCCACCGGGATCGTCTCGGTCGCGGTCAGCGTCGCCGCGTCCACCACGGACACCGTGCCCGCCCGGTAGTTCGAGACGTAGACGTGGCCGCCGCTGGGCGACACCACGACCCCCGCCGGCCCGTCGCCGACCGGCACCGCCGCGTCCACCGTGTTGGTGGGCGTGTCGATGACGGTCAACGTGTTGTTCCGGACGTTGGTCACGTACCCGCGCGAGCCGTCGAACGCGACGCCCACGCCGTACGGGGAGTTGCCGCTGGAGTCGGACAGCGTGCTGGTGACGGCGTCGGTGGCCGTGTCCAGCACGGAGACGCCGCCGCCGTTGTTCGCGACGTAGCCGAGCACGCGGGTGGGGGCGGCGACCGCCGACCCGGTCGGGACGAGCACCAGCGCCACGCCCAGCGCGACCGCACCGCCCAGGGCGGTCGACCGGTGGAACGTGCTGCGTCGGTTGGTTCTGGGCATCGGGCGGCCTCCATGTCCGCGGGGTGTCCCGCACTGCCCCAATCGCGGGAAACCCCCCGTCCGTTAGCGCCGGCCCCGTTCCCCCGCCGGGCCGACACGGCGTGCGTCGGCCCGGTGACCGTCCGGAGTGGACGGCGGGGGTCAGAAGCGGTAGACGTGCACCTGGTACGCGCCGAAGTCGTCGACGATCTTCCCGTTCTCGATGGGAACGGTGCGGTTCTCGTCGACGACGGTGGCCGTGCCGGATTCGACCGGCACCGCGACCTCCACCCGCGCCGGGCCGCTTCGGGGAAGCGAAGTGCTCCCGTCGGTCTGCGCGATCACCCAGCGTGCGTTCTCGGCTTCCTTGTGCAGCACCGAAACCGGTACGCCGTTGTCGCTCGTCGCGGTGACGCCGGGCCGGTTCGCCGCGTTCAGCACCGGCGCGAGCGACTTCAGGCGGGCGTTGACGGCCTTGACCCTCGCGGTGATCTCCGGCCGGGTCAGCACGCTGGAGTACTCGCCCCTGCCCTCGGTGTAGAAGCTGTGCGCGAAGTAGTTGATGCCCGTCGCGCCGTGCAGGATCGTGTTCCACACGGCGGATTCGAGCTGGTCCGGCGTGATGGTCTCGCCGTGCGTGTGCGGGTGCCCGGTCTCGACGAACCCGTACAACGGCTTGTCCGGCCCGCACCACTTGCGCATGGTGTCGATGACCTCGCCGTAGCTGAACGCCCCCACCTTGTTGCCCCGGTCGGGGTGGGTCCACCCGTAGTAGTCCGCCGACGCGATGTCCGCCGCCGAGCAGTAGGTGCGCATGTCCTCTTCGTAGGTCTTCTCGATGTGGCCGTACCCGACGCCGCCGCCGGGCGTGCCCATCCACACTCCGAAGTTCAGGTAGGTCGGCCGCGACGGGTCCTTGGCCCGCACCCCGTCGGCCTTGGCCAGGATCGCGGACGGCTGCATGTCGGGGTGGAACACGTCGCCGTAGACCTTGTTCATGTCCGGTTCGTCAGCGATCAGGTACCCCACGTAGTTGCGCGCGTTCGCGGTGTCCTTGAGCACGTCGTCCACGCGCTTGGCGTCGGGGTAGACCCGCCAGTCGGTCTCCAGCAGGCCCTCCTTGCGGAGGTACCACCACTCGTCCTCCCAGAGCCCGAGCCCGGCGTCGATGCCGATCTCCTGGTAGGTCCGGCCGATCTTCGCGCCGTTCTCGATCGACGACGGGTCCTGCATCCAGACGGTGATGGGGAAGACCTTCGGGTCCCCGGTGGGGTTGGGCCCGTTGGCCCACTTCTTGTAGTGGTCGACCACCGGGGCGGACGACGGGGCGGGGGCGGGGGCGGACGACGGGGGCGGCTCGGCCCCCGTCGTGCAGGCGGCCGTGAGAAGCACCACAGCCATTGCCAGTCGGGCACGAGCCATTGGTTTCGACGTCCTGTTCAGCTCGGCGACTTGGCCCGGCCACGGGCGGCGAGGACCTGCTTGGCCTTCTCGAAGCCGTTCGGTCCGAGCACCTTCATGGCGGCCGTCTTGGCCAGGTATCGGGCTCCGTCCCGCGCGACCCGCGCCGGACGTCCCACGAACCGGTCCCGGGCCAGCACCCGGCCGTCCGGCTCGGGCACGTCGTCCAGCGACTCGCCGAACAGGGCCCGGTAGGGCGCGGGGGCGACCAGCCGGCCCCGGGTCCGGTTGCTCACGTTGCCGCCGTGCACGACCTGGAGCCAGCCGGGCGCACCGCCCAGCGAGACCACCTCGGCGTGCCGGCCCAACCGGTTGTGCCAGTCCGCCCAGCACGTGACCGGGGCGTCCCAGCTCTCCCGCATGGAGGCGAAGGCGTTGTCCCGGTCGTGGTGCGCGAACAGCCCACCCGGGCTCTTGACCAGGCCGTTCGCCAGGTAGAGGGCGGTGCGGCGGCCGGTCGGGGGGTCCGCCTGGAGGCGGGCGACGAAGTTCGCGGCCAGGCCGTCGTCGTTGTCCAGGTTGGTGGTGATCAGCGCCTCGCCCCGGGTCGGGAACAGCGCGCCGAGGTCGTCGACGAGCTCCGCGCGGCCGACCTGCTCGCGGAAGACCGGCGTGTAGGCGTCGCCGTGCTCCCCGATCCGGTCCTTGAGCCACGCCGGGCTCTCCGGGTCGAAGTAGATGAGCCACTCGAAGTTCGCGGACGTCTGCGCGCGCACCGACGGCAGGCAGTACCGCTCGAACAGCCCGACGCGCTCGGTCAACCACCCCTCCCGCGCCCGCACGATGCTCTCGGCACCCACGGACGGCAGGTTGAAGCGCGTCAGAATGACGTGGTCCATCACGACCCCTTCCCGTTGACCGGTACATCGGGATACCGGGCCCATCGTTATCCGCGCGCTGTGACGATCCGTGACGGGAGTTGTCGGCGGGCGGTTAACGATCCGACGCCGTCACCGATGTCTAACACGTGACTCAAGCCCCGACACGACCCACGGTCGACGTCGTCATACCCTGCTACAACTACGCGAGGTTCCTCGGAGCGTGCGTGCGCAGCGTGCTCGACCAGCCCGGCGTGGACGTGCGCGTGCTCATCATCGACGACACGTCGACCGACGACACGCCCGAGGTGATGGCGGAGCTCACCAAGGACCCGCGTGTCGAAGGTCGCCGCCACGAGGTGAACCAGGGCCACATCGCCACGTACAACGAGGGCCTGCTGGAGTGGGCCAAGGCCGACTACACCGTGCTGCTGTCCGCTGACGACCTGTTGGCACCGGGCGCGCTGGCCCGCGCCGCCGAGGTCTTCCAGGCGAACCCGAACGTCGGCATGGTGTACGGCCGGGTCGTGTACTACGCCGACCACGACGACCTGCCCTCGATCGTGACGCCGCCCGCCGGCCGCACCGTGTGGTCCGGAGTGGACTGGATCGAGAACCGCTGCCGCACCGGGCAGAACGTGCTGTCGTCGCCGGAGGCCGTGGTGCGCACGTCCGTCCAGCAGCGGGTCGGCGGCTACCGGCCGGACCTGCCGCACGCCGGCGACCTGGAAATGTGGATGCGCATCGCGGCCGTCTCCGACATCGGGTACGTGCGCGGCAAGCCCGCCGCGTACTACCGGGTCCACCAGCAGAGCATGTTCCGCACCCAGTTTTCGTCGGTGTTCGCGGACCTGGAGCAGCGGCAGGCCGTGTTCGACCGGTTCTTCGCCGAGCACCCGGACCTCCCGCCGCGCCTGAAGAACCTCGCCAACCGGTCCATCGCCAAGGACGCCCTGTGGCGCGCGGTGCGGGCGTACGACCGGGACAAGCTGGCCGAGATCCCCACCGAGGAGCTGGTGGAGTTCGCCCGCGAGGTCTACCCGCACGCCGAGCGACTGCCCGAGTACCGGGCGTTGGGGCGGCGCAAGGCGCTGGGCCCCGCGCTGTGCAGCCGCACGCAGGTGTTCGTCGGCGCGCACCTCGCCAAGCGCGGGCGCGGGCTGATCGGCAAGCAGGTCTGGAAGTGGCGCGGACAGTGACCACCCTGGAGGGCAAGGTCACCAGGGCGATCCGCTGGAGCGCCGTCAACAGCCTCCTGCAACGGGTGTCCCAGGTCGGCATCGGCGTCCTGATGGCGTGGCTGATCGCGCCCGAGCAGTTCGGCGTGTTCGCCGTCGCGCTCGTGGTGCTCAACATCGTGCTCAGCGTGAGCGAGATGGGCGTGAGCGTCGCCCTGGTGCGCACCGACCAGCCGGTGGCGAAGCTCGCGCCGACCGTCACCACGCTGTCGGTCCTGTCCGGCTGCCTGCTGTGCGGCATCTGCGTGGTCGGCGCGCCGTGGTTCGCCGACGCGATGAGCACACCGCAGGCCACCGGCGTGATCCAGCTCATGTCGGTGGCGCTGGTGATCGCGGGCGCGTCGGCCGTGCCGGGCGCGCTGCTCCAGCGGGAGTTCCGCCAAGACCACAAGTTCGCCGCCGACACGTCGGCGTTCGTCGTGGGCACGACGGTCGTGGTCGTGCTCGCGCTGATGGGCTTCGGCGCGTGGAGCCTGGCCTGGTCCCGGATCGCGACCAACCTGACCGCCGCCGTCGTGATGTTCGCCTTCACCAAGGAGCGCTACCGGCCGGGCTTCGACCGCCGCCAAGCGCGCGAGCTGCTCGACTTCGGCCTGCCGCTGGCGGGCGCGTCGCTGCTGGTGTTCGGCGTGCTCAACGTGGACAGCATCATCGTCGGCAGCGTGCTCGGCACCGTGCCGCTCGGCTACTACCTGCTGGCCACCAACCTGGCGAACTGGCCGGTGGGCGCGTTCTCCCAGCCGGTGCGCAGCGTGTCGCTGGCCGCGTTCTCCAAGGTCCGCGACGACCCGGACCTGTTCCAGCGGACGTTCACCAGGGCCCTGGGCCTGCTGGCGCTGTTCACCGTCCCGGCCTGCGTCCTGCTGGCGTCCCTGGCCGACCCCCTGGTCCGCACCGTCTACGGCGAGCGCTGGGCACCCACCGCCGCCGCCCTGGCCGCCCTGGTCCTGCTGGGTGCCATGCGGGTGGCCCTGGAGCTCGGCTACGACTACCTGGCCAGCGCCGGGCGCTCGCGGGCCATCCTCGTCATCCACGCCATCTGGCTGGTCGCCCTGGTCCCGCTGCTCGCGCTCGGCGCGCACCTGGACGGCATCCGCGGCGTGGCGCTGGCGCAGAGCGCCGTGGTGCTGGTGCTGATCGTGCCCGCGTACCTGATCGCGTTCCGGCCCTACGGCGTCAAGGTCAGGGCGCTGGGCGCGGCCGTGGCCCGGCCCGTGCTGGGCGGGGCCGTCATGGTCGTCGTCGCGCTCACCGTGCAGTGGTTCGTCCCGAACTCGTTGTGGCGCTTGATCATCGGCGGCGCGCTGTCGCTGGTGGCCTACACCGCCGTCGTCTTCCCCCTGCGCCACGAGGCGCTGGGACTGCTGCGAAGGGGTTAGCGTGAGGGCAATCCGGGTGTTCCGGCGGAGGGCGCACCAGATGTCCAGGATCGTCCAGGAGGAGGGCGTGCGGCAGTTGGGCGCACGCGCGCTGCGCAACGCGGCCAAACGCCTGGGCGCGGACTCCGAGGTGTTCCCGGTGCGCCTGGAGGACGTCCGGGCGGCCGACATCAGCCTGCGCAAGCCCCTGGTCGTCCCCCCGATCCCCGCCGACGGCTCCCTCACGATCAACTGGGTGAGCACCCCGCCGGCACCGGGCTCGGGCGGCCACACCACGATGTTCCGGCTGATCCACCACCTGGAGTCGCTGGGCCACACCTGCCGGCTGTACCTGTACGACGTGTACGGCAGCCGCGCCGAGGACCACGAGCCGGTGATCAGGAGCTCCTACCCGGCCTTCCGGGGCCCGGTGCTGGACGTGACCGAGGGCATGGCCGACGCCCACGCCGTGTTCGCCACCGCGTGGATGACGGCCTACCCGGTGTTCAACGACCCGTGCGCGGGCAAGAGGTTCTACCTGGTCCAGGACTTCGAACCGTGGTTCTACCCGGTGGGCGGCCTGTCCGCGCTGGCGGACAACACCTACCGGATGGGCTTCCACGGCTTCACCGCCGGCCGATACCTGGCCGAGAAGCTCCGCGCGGACGTGGGGATGCCGGCGGACTGGTTCGACTTCGGCTGCGACGCGGACCGCTACCACCTCAAGGAGAACTCCCGGCGGGACGGCGTGGTCTTCTACGCGCGCCGCCTGGCCCCCCGCCGGGCGATCGAGATCGGCCTGCTGGCGCTGGAGATCTTCGCGGAACGCCACCCGGACGTCGACATCCACACCTACGGCGAGAAGATCGGCTCGATCGGCCCCCGCCACACCGATCACGGCCTGGTGACCCCGGACCAGCTCAACGACATCTACAACAGGTGCTACGCGGGCCTGACCCTGTCGATGACGAACGTCTCGCTGGTGCCGCACGAGATGCTGGCCGCCGGCTGCCTGCCGGTGGTGAACGAAGCGCCGCACAACCGGGTGGTGCTCGACAACGACCACGTCCGCTACGCCCCCGCGACCCCCCACGACCTGGCCCGCGAACTGTCCGATGTGGTCACCACGCCGAACTTCGCCCAGGTGGCCGACACCGCGTCCGCCAGCGTCTCGGGCCGCTCGTGGGACGCCGCCGGCCACGAACTGGACAAGGTCCTGAGGCGGGAACTACAGGTCTGATCCCCTCACCGCCGCCTCACCGCTGTTCCCGCCGCCGAAGCGTGATCTCACGCCAGGCGGACCGGGCGGCGGCGTGGGCCGAGGACCGCCGCGCCCCTTCCGCGACCCGCCGCAGGACGCGGAAGCGGGCGGCGTAGCGGACAGGACCGAAGTGCGGCGACCCGGCGGGCCGGACCACGATCCCCGCGGAGCCGTCCCCGATACCCGAGCGTGCTGACAATGCGGTGCCTCCGCGCTAGAGCCGGTCGCGCCGTGCCGTGCCACAAGCACCATCGTCGAAGCCCGCCGCACCGTTAGCCGCAATGCCGCTCGGTCAAGGGCTGGGTGTGCCGGTCAAGGCTGGTCAGGCGGCAACGGAGTTCCGCTGGAACAGCGTCGGCCAAGATCACCGAAGTGCGGGAACTCCGTTGGGAGATCAGTCCGGGTGGTGGTCCGACTGCTGCCGGCGGCCGGGTTGTTCAGCGGGTTGAGCCATCGGCGGGTGTGGGCCGGGTTGGTCTCGGGCCTGGACGGACTGCCGGCGGCGATGCCGACGTCCACGGCGTCGGCATCGCGCCGACCGCGACTTCGCCGCCGCCGACCTGGGCCGCCTGCCCGACGGCTCGCGGCGCACGACACCGGGCGGGGTCGCGGTCCGGGTGGTCGACGCCGAGATCACCGCCGTCCTGAGCGGACGTAACCGGCACACCGGCCGTTACCGGCCGGTCACGACCCTGCTCGACAGCCGCCGCACCGCCTTGGCTGAGCGGCACTGCCGTCAGCCGGCCGCGAACCGGTACACGTGGACCTGGTAGGGCTCGAAGTCGTCGACGAGGACCCCGTCCACCACGGGCGCGGTCCGCCCTTCGTCCAGCACCTCGGCAACCCCGCCACGCACCGGCAAGGACAGCTCGACCCGCGTACGGGCGCTGCCGGGCCGCGCCTCGTCGCCGTCGGCCTGGGCGAACACGTAGTGCCACCCGTCGACCACCTTGTGCAGCACGGCGACCGGCACCGCTCCCGTCCCGCGCACACCGCCCGCAGAAGGCGCGTTCAACACGGGTGCGAGCGCCTGCAACCGCGCGTTGACCGACTTCAGCCGCTCGGCGACATCACCCCGGCTGATCGCGCTGACGAAATCGCCCCGCCCCTCCGGGTAGAAGCTGTGCGCGAAGTAGTTGATGCCGTTCGCGCCGTGCACGATGCAGTTCCAGACCGCCGACTCCACCTGATCAGGTGAAATCAATCCGCCGTCCTCATAAGGGTGCCCGGTCTCGACGAATCCGAACACCGGCTTGTCCACCCCGCACCACCGCCGCATGGTGTCGACCACCTCGCCGTACCGAAATGCGCCCACCACGCCGGACCCCAGGTCCGACCACCCGTAGTAGTCGGCCGATGCGATATCGGCCGCCGCGCAATAGGTGCGCATGTCGTCCTCGTAACTCTTCTCGACGTACCCGTAGCGCTCGCGCCCCCGGGGCGTCCCCATCCAGGCCCCGAAGTTCACGACCGTGGGCCGGGAGGAATCCTTGCCCCGGACCTCCTCGGCCAGCCGCAACACCGCCGATGGCTGGAGTTCGGGGTGCAGCCGCCCACCGTGGGCCTTCTGCATGTCGGGCTCGTCGGCCACGAGGTACCCGAGGAAGTGCCGGGCGCGCCCCGGATCGGCCAGCACGGCGTCGACCTTGCTGTACGAGACGTAGGCGGCCCACCCGGTGGCGGACAACCCGTCACGCCGCCGTGACCAGGACTCGTCGTCCCAGAGCCCCAACGTGGCCGAAACGCCGATCTCCTGATAAGCGGTTCCGGCCAACTTCCCCCCGACCACCTCGGACGGGTCCTGCATCCACACGTTGACCGGGAAAACCGACGGGTCCCCACCGGGATTGGGCCCATTCGCCCACCGGCGGTAATAGTCGGCCGTAGGCCCACCGACCAATTCCACGGGCACCACCGGAACGACCGCCGGGGCGCACGAAGACAACAAGACCACTACCCCGCCGACCAAACCCACGGCACGACCGAACCCCACCGCACACCCCGCCCACCGCATCGTGTCGTCCTCGACGGCCGGCCCGTCCGGCGAGGACGCCCCGGCCCTCCGGTCCCGGCCCCGAACCCCGATCACACGGGCGACGGCGACGTGGCGTCCCGGATCAGCACCTTGGCCTCGGCGGACCCGTCGGCGGGCACCTCGTGGATCGCCGCCAGCTTCGCGTCCTTCGGCACCGCCGAGAACACGAGCCGCCCGTCGTCCAGCCAGGTCGCCTGGTCGTCGATCCCCGCCGTCCCGGGCAGGCGGCGCTCCTCACCCGTCCGCAGGTCCAGCACCGCGAGGTCCCACGGCCCCAACCGCCCGATCCGCTTCTTGTAGGCGATCTTGGTCCCGTCCGGCGACAACGACGGGCACTCCGCGTCACGCCTCAGCGACGTGAGGCGTCGGTCGACCAGGTCGCCCTTCACCAGCCAGGTGAACCCGCCCGAGGCCAGCGTCGCGTAGAAAGTCCGGTCGTCCGAGGCCACGGTGAGTCCCCAGTAGTTCACGTCCTGTGCCGTGTGGACGTTCCCCTCGATCTCCGCCGTGAAGCCCTCCAACGACTCCACCGCCGTGCCGGACCTCACGTCGAAGTACCCCGTCCGGGTCGAGAACCCGCCCGGCACGGCGTACGAGTCGCCCGTCACGAATGACGTCCACGACACCACCTGGCCCGACGTGGACACCTTCGCCCGACTGGGCACGCCGGGCAGCGCCACCGAGCGCGAGGTACCGTCCCGGGTGACCTCGGCGGCGTACGTCGGCCCAGGTCCGGCCAGTTTCAGGCACACCGTCGTGCCCGCCGCCCGGTAGACCCGCTGGCAGGCCAGCGGGGTGCCGCTGCGGGCGTCGGGGGACGCCAGCGCGACCTCCTCGACCCGGCTCCGGCCGTCGGCCAGCTCGACGAACATGAGGTCGGCGTCCACGGCGGCCACCGGGGCGGCCGGTTGCTCCTGGACGACCCTCGCCACATACACCACACCGGCCGCGACGACCAGTACGATGGCACCGACGGCAATCGCGACACGTCGCGAGCCCAAGTCCATCACCACCTGTAACGACAAGGCGCGAGTCGGCCGATTTCAGAGTAACAAGCCCTCGTGGTGTCGCACCCGGGGTTGACACGGATCGAGGAGCGGATGGATTTCTGGGGTGCCGTGCGCACGCTGCGGAGACGGTGGTACATCGCCGTGCCCTCAGCGGTGGTCGCCGTCGCGGTGGCCGCCGGCATGTTCCTGTCGATCCCGACCCGCTACCAGTCCACGGGTGTGATGGTGCTGACCACGCCGGCGGCGGGTGGCACCTTCTCGCAGAAGGTCACGCCCGAAGAGGCCGTGAAGATCAACCCCCTGCTGGCGTTCGACGGCAGCCTGGCGACGACCTCGCAGATCCTGGCGCAGATCCTGGCCGACCCGAAGACCCGCGAGTCGCTCGGCATCACCAAGGGCTCGGTGCTGAACTACACCGCCACCGGCGGTGGCCAGAACGGCCCGTTCCTCTTCATCACCGGTGACAGCGAAGACCCCGAGACGGCCGAGACGATGGTCACCACGGTCATGGAGTTCGCGTCCAAGGAGCTCGAAGACCAGCAGCGCAAGCTGAAGGCCCCCGAGTCGACGTTCATCACCTCGCAGGTGATCGTGAACCCGACCGAGGCCGAGGCGCAGATCGGCGGGAAGGTCCGGTACGCCGGCGCGGCCTTCGTGCTGCTGATGCTGCTGACCACCGCGGCGACCTTCGGGGCCGACAGCATCATGAACAACATCAAGCGGCGCAAGGAGAGGGAGAAGGCCGCGGCCGCCGACGAGGACGAGCCGGAGCCGGAACCGGCCCAGGAGCCCCGGCAAGCGGTCAACGGCGCACCCCGCCGCACGCCGACGCCTCCCCTGCCGAAGTCCGCGCAGACCGCTCCCCCGACCCCTCCCGCGCCGACCCCTCCCGCGCGCCGCGCGCAGCCCACCGCCAGCGAGCAGACCGTCAAGGTGAAGGTCCCCGGCACGCCCACCGGCATCCCCGCCGCGAAGATCGGTCAGCGCGGCCAGGCGAAGCCCGGTGGCCTCACCGCGGCCCAGCAGGCGCAGCCCGGCACTCCCCCCGGCGGGGTGCCGGTCGGGAAACCGGGCCAGCCGCCGCAGAACACCGCGCAGAACACCCCGGGCAAGCCCCCGCCGAAGCCGCAGCCGACCGCCAGTGAGAAGACGGTGAAGATCGCGGTCCCGCCGCCCGCCCCCACCTGGCCGAGCAACGAAGACAGATCTTGACCGAGCGGCTCCAGCGGATCAGACAGCGAGCGGACGGCGCGACCCTCGTCTGCGTGTACCTGTTCGCCCTGCTGATCATCCCGGCCCGGCTGGTGCTGTCGTTCGTCCCGATGACGCTCCCGCCGGCCCTGGTGTTCGCACTGCTGCTCGGCGTCGTCTGGCTGGCCGCCCAGATGGTCGACACGCTCGGCATGGGCAAGGGTCGCAACGTCGTGCGCACCGCGCTCGGCCTCTACCTCGCCTCGCACCTCGCCACCTACGGCATGGCGACCAGGCGCTGGCTGCCCATCGACGAGCTCACCGTCGCCGACTCCAGCATCATCCGCATCCTCGCGACCCTCAGCGTGGCGGTCTTCATCTGCGACGCCGTGCGCACCCGGGAGCGCCTGGACAAGGTCCTGAAGCTGATCGTCGGCTGCTCGGCGATCATCGCGTTCGTCGGGTTGGTGCAGTTCGGGCTGGGCGTCGACCTGGCCGGGTACGTGAGCATCCCGGGTCTGCGGGCGCAGGAGAACGGCTACGCGGTGATGGAGTCGCGGTCGATCTTCCGCCGTCCCACCGGCACCACGAATCACCCGATCGAGTACGGCCTGATCTGCGCGATGGCGGTGCCGATGGCCACGCACTACGTGTTCAAGGCGCGGGACGACGGCACGCCGTACCAGCGGTGGCTGATCTGCCTGGCCCTCTGCGGCCTGGGCGCGATGACCGCGCTGTCGCGGACCGCGATCCTGGGCATGACGGTCGCCGGCATCGTGATGATCTTCACCTTGCCGCGCAAGCGGAAGATCACCGCCATGCTGGTGGGCGGCGGGTTCTTCCTCGGCGCGAGCCTGGTGGTGCCCGGCCTGTTCGGGACGCTGCGCGGCATGTTCTCCAACATCGAGGACGACCCGAGCGTGAAGGCGCGCACCGCGGACTACGCGGCGGCGGCCGAGCAGATCGACCTGAACCCGTTGCTGGGCCGCGGTTTCGGCACCTTCCTGCCGACCAAGTACACGATCCTCGACAACCAGTTCCTGCTGACGCTGATCGAGAACGGCTACCTGGGCGTGTTCGCCCTGGTCGGGCTGTTCCTGGCGGCCGGGTACGCGGTGCTCAACGTCCGCGTGATCAGCCAGGACGAGCATCTGCGCGGCGTCGCGGCGGCCGTGCTGTCCGCCGTGCTCGCCGGCGGGATCGCGGCGATCACGTTCGACCTGCTCGGCTTCGGCGTGGCGACCGGGATGGTGTTCACCATGGTCGGCTTGTCCGGGGCGATGCTGCGCATCGCCCAGCAGGAAGCCGCCGCCGAGGAGCGCACGCGGACCCTCAAGTCCCTGCTCACCCTGCGCCGACGCCCCTTCGCCAAACCACCCCGCCCCTGAACGCCGAACGGGCCCCGAGCCGACGCCCGGAGCCCGCCTCGCCGCGTGGCCCGGCGCTCAGCGCGCCACCAGCCCCTTGTCCCCCTCCGCGAACCGGTTCCCGCAGTCCGGGCACACCAGCCCCGCGTCCAGCCGCTGACCGCAGGAGCACACCCACCCCTTGTGCCGCGCGGGGTTCCCGGCGACGAACGCGTGCGCCGGCACGTCCTTGGTCACCACGGACCCGGCCGCCGCGAACGCGTGCCCGCCGATCTCCACGCCGCACACCACCACCGTCCCCGCGCCCAGCGACGCACCGCGCCGCACGACCGTGGCCAGCAGGTCGTCGCCGGTCCGCCGGATCGCCGCGCGCGGCCGGAGGTCGTTGGTGAACAGCACGTTCGGCCCGAGGAAGACCTCGTCCTCGCACACCACGCCGTCGAACACCAGGGTCCCGTTCTTCACGGTCACCCGGTCCCCGAGCACCGCCTTGCCCTCCACGAACGCGTTGTCGCAGATGTTGCAGTCGCGCCCGATCCGGGCTCCGGGCAGCACGTGCGCGAAGGCCCACACCCGGGTACCGGCCCCCACGTCGTCGCTCTCGCACAAACCTTTGGGGTGCACGAAAACGCTCATCGCACCGCCTCGGCCAGCGCCGCCACGACCCGCTCCTGCTGACCGGCCGTGATCTCCGGGAACAGCGGCAGCGACAGGATCTCCCCCGCCACCGCCTCGCTCACCGGGAAGTCGCCGCGGGCGTGGCCCAGCGAGTCGAACGCCCCGGTCAGGTGCACCGGCGTCGGGTAGTGGATGCCCGCGCCGATCCCGGCCGCGTGCAGCGCCGCGAGCACCCGGTCGCGCTCCGCGACCCGCACCACGTACAGGTGCCACACGGGGAGGTTGCCCTCCAGCACCACCGGCGGGGTCACGCCCGCCACCGGTTCCAGCAGCGCCGAGTACCGCGAGGCCGCCGCGCGGCGGGCCGTGTTCCAGCCCTCCAGCCGGCGCAGCTTCGCCGACAGCACCACGGCCTGCACCGTGTCCAGCCGGCTGTTGAACCCGAGCACGGTGTGCTCGTACTTGCGCGGCGACCCGTGCTCGCGCAGCAGCCGCACCGCCGAGGCCAGCTCGTCGGACGAGGTCAGCACCGCACCGGCGTCGCCGTACGCACCCAGGTTCTTGCCGGGGTAGAAGCTGGTCGCGGCGATGTCGCCGAGGCCGCCGACGGCCACCCCGTTGCGCCGCGCCCCCTGGGCCTGCGCCGCGTCCTCCACGACGGGCACGCCGAAGGACCGGAGCTCCTCCACCGCCGCCGCCTGGCCGTAGAGGTGCACCGGCACGATCGCCTTGGTTCGCGCCGTGAGCGCGTCGGCCACCAGGGAGGTGTCGATGAGCCCGGTGTCGGCGACGCAGTCCACCAGGACGGGCGTCGCGCCGGTCCGGGCCACCGCCTCGGCGGTGGCGATGAAGGTGTTGGCGGGCAGCACGCACTCGTCGCCGGGTCCGACCTCCAGCGCGCGCAGCGCCAGTTCGATCGCGTCGGTGCCGTTGCCGACCCCGACGCAGTGCGCGACCTCCTGGTAGGCGGCGAATTCCGCCTCGAACGCGGCGACCTGCCTGCCCCCGATGAACGCCGTGGTCTTGAGCACCTCGGCCCAGCCCTCGGCGACCTCGTCGGCCACCTGTTCGTGTTGCGCACGCAGGTCCACCAGCGGGATGTCGATCACGAACCGTTCCCCTCTCGCAGTCGTCCGGCCGGCACGCCCGCCCAGACCTCACCCGCGGGCACGTCGGTGAGCACCACCGAACCCATGCCCACCACCGCACCCGCGCCGATCGCCACGCCTTCCCGGACCGACGAACCCTGGCCCAGGTAGGCGCTCTCCCCGACGCGAACCGCACCGCCCAGCGACGCCCGGCCGGCGAGGGTGACCCCGTCGCCGACCTCGTCGTCGTGGGTGACCAGCACGTGGGGCATCGCGACGACGTGCGCCCCCAGGCGCAGCGGCGTCGTCACCACCACGCCCGCCAGCAGGACCGTCCCCGGCCCCACGACGGCCCCCGGCGGCACCGAAGCCGCCGGGTGCACCACGGTGGCCCACCGATCCTCCGGCAGGCCCAGCCGCCGCACCACGGTCATCCGGCCCAACGGCCGGCGCGCGCTCGCGACGCACACCAGCACGGCGGCGTCGGTCCGCTCGTGCACCAGCTCCGAACCGCCCAGCACGGGCAGACCGTCGAGGTCCGCGCCGTGCCGGGACGGGTCGTCGTCCAACGCGCCCACGGGGGTCCACCGCGCCGGCAGGAGCCGGACCGCCGCGAGCACCTCGCGCGCGAGCCCTCCCCCGCCGACCAGCAGCAGCGGCCGTGGTGTCATGCCATCCCCCCGAACGTAGGCCGGCCGGGTCCAGTGTGGACCCGGCCGGCGGTCTCAGCCGGTCGTGAAGACCACGTCGACCCAGTAGTGGTTGCCCTGGTAGCTGTTCGTCGGGAACCCGGGACCGACCTGGTACAGGCCGTTCGGGGCCCCGTCGGCCGTGGCCGGCGAGGTGAGCGGCGGCGAGGTCGCGGTGTAGCCCGCGAAGTAGCCGTGGTTCACCGCGTAGTGGCCGTTCGGCGCGGTGTAGGAGGCCACATAGGTCGTGCCCGCCGTCACCGCCAACGGCGTGTCGAACGTCAGCGTCTGCCAGCCGGTGGCCGTCTCGCCGCTGAACGTGCCGGTCTTCAGGGACACGCCGTCCCCGGACCACACCGTGCCGGTGTGGGTGCCGGTGTTGCCGGTGCCCTTGTAGAACTTCACGCCGGTGACCGACCCGTTGGTCGACGGGGTGAACCGCACGCCGAGCTCGTACGACCCGTTGTCGTCGGCCGACGTGGTCGTCGGCACGGTCGCCGAGCTGAACAGCGAGCACGGGCACGTCTGATCGGCGGTCGCGGTGAACGACCAGGTCAGCGGCGTGGCCATGATGTTCCCGCCGGTGTCGGCCGCCCGCACGCTCGCGGTGTACCTCGTGGTCGCCGCCAACGGCTCGGCGGGCGTCCACAGCACCGTCTGCCGGTCCGCGGACCTGGTCAGCGCGCCGTCGACCTTCGCGCCGCCGGGGTCGCTGACCGAGAACTGCGTGTTGGTCAGGTCGACCGGCTCGTCGAAGCTCGCCGTCACCTGGGTGGTGAGCGGCACGTCGACCGCGTCGGTCAGCGGGGTGTGGCCGGAGCTGATCGGTGCCGAGGTGTCGGCGTTGGGCGTGTAGACGACGTCCACCCAGTAGTTGTTGCCCTGGTGGGACGTGGTCGGGAACCCGCCGCCGGTCTGGAACACCCCGTTCGGGTTGCCCTCGCCGGTCTGCGGCGCGGTCAGCGGCGGCGCGTTGACGCCGGTCGCCTGGAAGTAGCCCTGGTCGATCGCGTAGTGGCCGTTGGGCGCGAAGTACGAGGCCGTGTAGACCAGGCCCGGTGCCACCGTGACCGGCGCGGCGAAGGTCAGCGTCTGCCAGCCCGACACCGTCTCACCGGTGAACGTGCCCGTCGCCAGGCGCACGCCCGCCGAGGACCACAGCGACCCGGTGTGGGTGCCGGTGTTGCCCTCGCCCTTGTAGAACTTCACGCCGGTGATCTGGCCGCTCTGCGTCGGGCTGAACCGCACGCCCAGCTCGTAGGAGCCGCCGTCGTCGGCCGAGGTGGTCGACGGCACGGTCGCCGAGCTGAACAGCGAGCACGGGCACGTCGCCGTGGTCGACGTGGTGAACGACCACGTCTGCGTGGACGCCATCGCGTTGCCGTTGACGTCCGCGAGCAGCACGCTCGCCGTGTAGCGGGTGTTGGGCCTCAGCGGACCGGTCGGCGTCCACGTCACGGTCTTCTGGTCGCCGGACAGCGCGACCGTGCCGTTCAGCTTCGCGCCGCCCGGGTCGGTCAGCCAGATCTGCGTCGACGCCGGGTCCATCGCCTCGGAGAACACCAGCGACAGCGAGGAGTTCGGCCCGACGTTCGTGGCGTCCGTCCCCGGCGTGCGGGTGGTGAGGGTCGGCGGCGTGGAGTCGCCGTTGAGCCCGTTCTTGTAGATCACGTCGACCCAGTAGTTGGCCGCGTTGTACGAGGTCGTCGGGAACCCGCCGCCCGCGCCGTAGCGGTACAGGCCGTTCGGGCCGTCCGTGCCGTTGGACAGCGCGCGCAGCGCGCCGTAGCTGGCGCTCTGCCCGTCGAAGTAGCCCGGCGTCACGGAGTAGTGCCCGTTGGGCGCGTAGTACGACACCACGTAGGTGGTGTTCGCCTGGACCACGACCGGGGAGGCGAAGGTCAACGTCTGCCAGCCGCTCGCGGTCTCGTTGCCGAACGTGCCGGTCGCGAGCAGCAGGCCGTTCGCCGACCACAGCGAACCCTTGTGGGTGCCGGTGTTGCCCGCGCCCTTGAAGAACCGGACGCCCAGCACCTCGCCCTTGCCGTTGAAGCGGACCTTGGTGCCCACCTCGACGGCGGTGGCGTCGTCCGCGCTCGGCGTGACCGGTGACGCGAAGTCGTCCCAGATCGTGCACGGGCACGTCGCCGGGCGGTTCGCGCCCGTCGTGAAGGTGAAGTCGTGCTGCGGCGTCTGGTTGCCCGCCGCGTCCTTCACCCGGACGCTCGCCGAGTAGCCGGTGCCGGCGGTGAGGGCGGCGTTCGGCGTGAACTGGGCGGTCTTGCCGTTGCCGGTCACCGAGGTGGTGCCCGCGACGTTCACGCCGCCCGGACCGGTCAGCGTGAACTGGAGCGAGCCCGGGTTGACCGCCTCGTCGTAGGTCGCGCTGAGGGTCGGGGTGAGCGCGACGCTGGCGGCGCTCGCCGGCGGTGTGGTGGTGACCAGTTCCGGCGCGCGGGTGTCGGGGCCGGGGTCCGGTGCCCACACCACGTCGACCCAGTAGTTGCTGTCCTGCGACGACCGGTCGGGGAAGCCCGTGCCGGAGCGGAACACGCCGTTCTTGCCGTCCACGTCGGTCTGGAGGCCGGTCAGCGGTTCCAGGTACTTCGAACTGCGGCTGAAGTACTCGGTGTCGACCGAGAAGTGCCCGGTCGGCGACACGTAGGACACGACGTAGGTCGTGTTGCCGGTGACCGCCACGGGTACCGGGAACAGCAGCGTCTGCCAGCCGCTCGCGGTCTCGTTGACGAACGTGCCGGTCGCCAACTGCTGGCCACCCGCCGTCCACAGCGTCCCGGTGTGCGTGCCGGTGTTGTTGGGCCCCTTGTAGAACTTGACGCCCCGGACGTAGCCGTCGGTGTTGGACCGCCACTTCACGCCGAGTTCCAGCGCCGAGCCGTCCAGGATGTCCGGGGTCTTCGGCGTCTCGCCGGCCGCGAAGATGCCGCACGGGCACGTGCGCGCCGCCACGCCGGGAGAAGCGGACTTGGGGGTGGAGAGGTTCAGCGAGTCGTCCACCGCGCGCACCCGCAACTGCGCCGGCCCGGACGACGGGGGCGTGTAGGTGTAGGTCCAGGACGTCTGGCCCGCCTGCCACACGGCCGGGTGCCAGCGGATGCCGCCGTCGGTGGACACCTCGACGCCGGTCACCTGACCGGAGTCGGTGACGGTGCCGGAGAACGTGTAGGGCTGGCCCACGCCGGAAACCGCCGGCACGGTGGTGTAGGTCACGTTCGGCGGCGTCGTGTCACCGGTCGCGGTCGCCTGCACCAGGCCGGGCATCAGGGTGGTGGCCTGGACGCCCATGTCGGCCAGGAAGTTCACCGTCGCCTGCTGCATCCGGACGTCGGAGGTCGGCGTGTTGGTGAGGAACGCGTGCTCGTCGTCCAGACCCCACGCCCACTGCACCGTGCCCGCGCCGAAGACCAGCGAGCCGGACGGGTGCTTGTAGTAGGTCAGCGCGTGGGTCTTGGTGTCCGGCGTGTAGTGGTCGCCGTGGTTCTGGAGCACGTACGGGCCGTCGAGCATGGCGACCGTGGTGCGGGAGAACTGGCCGACGCCCGCCGGCTGGTAGCCGTTGTCCTCCACCGAGTTCCACTCGTAGCCGAGCGTGCCCGGTTGGAACGTGTACGTGGAGCCGGTAGCCATGCTCTGCAACGACGTGTGCCGCCAGAGTCGCATCTTGCCGTACGCGGCCGGGACCTGGAGGGAGTCGTCGCGGCGGCCGTTGACCGTGAAGATGTTGCCCAACAACGAGTTCTCCGGGCGTCCACCGTCCTGCTCGGGGTAGCGCGGGTCACGCCAGGTGCCGGTCCAGTCCGGCAGGCCGTCGCTCTGGGTGCCCTTGGTCTCCTTGTAGGAGGCGACCGTGCGCCAGTCGGTCGCGGAGGAGTCGATGCTCTTCTCCCACCGGGTCTTCCAGAAGATCTCGTTGCCGGTCAGGAACGCCAGGTGCACGCCGGCGTCGCGGGCCGCCTCGACGTTCGCGCGCTGCTCGTTGGACCAGTACTCGTCGTGCCCGACCGCCATGAACACCTTGTGGTTCTTGATCAGGTGCCCGCGACGCGCGCTGTCCACGTCGGTGGTGTAGCTGACGTCGTAGCCGTTGCGCTCCATGAAGCGCAACATCGGGTACTCGGCGTTGAAGATGAAGTTCTCGTCGCCGTCACCGCCGGTGTACGGGCGGTTGTAGCTCACCTTGTACGCCTGACCGCCCTGGCCGGGACCGTCGCCGAAGTACAGCGAGTTGCCGCCGTAGCGGTTGTAGGCGACCCAGGTCGAGTCCGACGTCTGGAACAGGACCTTCGAGGTGCTCGTGTCGTCGCGGAGGACGAACGCGATCTCGTTGCGGAGGCCGTTGTCGTTGCGGGTGACGCGGGCGTAGTAGATGCCCGAGACCGCGTTGGCCGGCACGTTCCAGGTCAGGGACACGGCCCAGTTGCCGCAGTCGATGAGGGCGCTGGGGGTGTCGCGCAGGCACGGCGGCTGGTTCTGCGGCGTGTTGCGCGAGATCGAGTCGACCTGCCGCGCGCCGACGCCGTTGTACCAGCCGAGCCGGAAGATGTCGATCGTGTACGAGGAGGCGTTGGTCAGCATCTTGAACGCGACCTGACCACCGGGAGTGGCGCTGATGTCCGTGGTGTAGCCCAGGATGGAGTCGTCCCGGGACGACACCTGCCAGTCCGGGGTGCCCGGTTTGGTGTTCTCGCAGAGCACCTTGTTGACCACGGGCGCGTCACACGGGGCGGCGTTCGCGACCGTCGCGGTGAGCAGCACCAGGGGGGTGACGCAACCGGCCACCATCAACACTGCGCACAGAGCCCTGACAAGACGTCTTGCGGGCGACGCCATAGACCACTCAACTCCTCGAACGCACTCCGTAGCGCGGCAGTCACTACTCCCCGTAGTGCAACCTTGTTGCTCCGAACGTCGGCTTTCCGTACCAAGCCGTTAGCCCGGTGGATATCTCTTTTGGATGACAATGCCGAACCCGGGGGCCGTAGTCACTCAGCGTGACCACTGTGGGCACGCCGAGGCCCGGTGGCCGGGCCCTGCTCCCGGCCACCGGGTTTCCGGCCGACGCCGGCCGCCCCCGCTAGGCGGTGGCGGCGTTCAGCGCTTCGACGACCTCGTCCTGCTCCTCGTCGGTCAGACCCACGAAGTGCGGCAGGAGGATGTGGTCCGCCGCCACCCTCTCCGTCACCGGCAGCGACGGCGTGGCGTCGCCCGCGTGGTACACGGGCTCCAGGTGGCACGCGGTGATGCGCCGGGTGGCCACGCCGCGCTGCGCCATCGCGTTCATGACGTCGATCCGGGCGTGGTCGGTCAACCGCACCAGGTACGACTGGTAGACGTGCCCGAACCCGGCCGGCTCGTGCGGCAGGACCAGCGACCTGTTGCCCGCCAGCAGCTCGTCGTAGCGGGCCGCCAGCGCGCGGCGGGACTTCACGACGTGGTCCAGCTTGCCGAGCTGCACCACGCCGACCGCGGCCTGGATGTCGGTCATCTTGTAGTTGAAGCCGACCTCGTCGTAGCTCTCCGCGATCACCGCGGTCGACGTGTGCCGGGTGAGCGTGGAGATCGAGGCCGCGTGCGCGCGCAGCGCCCTCAGCTTCGCCGCCACCTCGGAGTCGTCCGTGGTGACCACGCCGCCCTCGCCCGTGGTGAGGATCTTGCGCGCGTCGAAGGAGAACACGGTGATGTCGCTGATCGTGCCCAGCCGGACGCCGTCGATGGTCGCGCCGTACGCGGGCGCGGCGTCCTCGACCAGGTGCAGGCCGTGCTCGCGCGCGATCTCGCGCAGCGCGTGCAGGTCCGCCGGCAGGCCGATCTGGGACGCGGGCATGATCGCCTTGGTGCGCGGCGTGATGAGCCGCTCGACGTGCGCCGGGTCGATGTTGTAGGTGCGCTCGTCGATCTCCGCGAACACCGGCGTGGCACCGGTGTAGCGGATCGAGTTCGGCGTCGCGATGAAGGTGAACGACGGGCAGATCACCTCGTCGCCCGCGCCGATGCCCAGCGCGGCCAGCGCGAGGTGCAGGCCGGTGGTCGCGCTGTTCACGGCCACCGCGTGCTTCGCGCCGACCTGCTCGGCCACCAGCTCCTCGAACTTCGCCGCGCGCGGGCCGACCGACAGCCACCCGGACAGCACCGCCTCGGCGGCGGCGTCGGCCTCTTCCTGGCCGACGTAGAGGCGGGTGATCGGGATCATGCCTGGGCTCCTCGGAGGTTGGGGTTGCCCGCGGCGGTCTCGACGCGCCACCACTCGACGAGGTTCTCCAGACCCTCGTGGAGGGACACCGTGGACTCGAAGCCCAGCTTGGTGCGGGCGGACTCGGTGCTCGCCAGCCGGCGCGGCACGGCGTTCACCTTGCGCTCGGGGCCGTGCTCGGGGCGCAGGTCGGTGCGGCCCATGACCTCCAGCAGCGCGTCGGCGAGCTGGGCCAGGCTGGTCTCGGTGCCGGAGGCGACGTTGAACACCTCGTCGGACACGTCGCTCTTGGCGGCCAGCACGTTCGCGCGGGCGATGTCGGAGATGTAGACGAAGTCCATGGTCTGGCTGCCGTCGCCGAGGATCAGCGGCGGGGTGCCGGCCGCGATGCGCTCCATCCAGCGCACCAGGACCTCGGTGTACACGCCGAACACGTCCATGCGCGGGCCGTACACGTTGAAGTACCGCAGGGCCACGTAGTCCAGCCCGTACATCTCGTTGAAGCTGCGGAGCAGGCCCTCGTTGTAGACCTTCGCCGCGCCGTAGAGCGTGCGGTTGGCGTAGGCGTGGTGGCTCTCCTCGGTCGGGAAGACGTCGGCCAGGCCGTAGACCGACGCGGACGACGCCGCGACGACCTTGTGCACCTTCGCCTCGACGGCGGCCTCCAGCACGTTGAACGTGCCGGTCGCCAGCACGTCGTGCGCCAGGCGGGGCTCCTCCGCGCACTGCGTGATGCGGATGGCGGCCTGGTGGAAGACCAGGTCCACGCCGTCCACGGTGGACTTCACCAGGTCCACGTCGCGCAGGTCACCTTCGACGAACTTCACCGCGCCGGCCGCGAGCGGGGCCGCCAGGTTCTCCATCCGGCCGCGCACGAGGTTGTCCAGCACGACGATCTCGGCGACGCCCTCGTCGAGGAGCTGGTCGGCGATGGTCGAGCCGATCAGGCCCGCACCGCCGGTGATCAGGACACGTGCGTCACGCAGGTTCACGCTGATTCTCCGTAGTGGAACGCCGGGTTCTCCAGGTAGGTCGCCAGGCTGGGGTTGGCACTGTCCTTCGCGGACAGGGTCGGGTCCTCGATCGGCCACGGCACGCCGACGTCCGGGTCGTTCCACGCCAGCAGGCCCTCGGCCGCCGGGTTGTGGAAGCCGGTCGTCTTGTACTGCACCTCGGCGATGTCCGAGAGCACCGCGAAACCGTGCGCGAACTCCGGGCCCATCAGGAGCTGGGTGCGGTTGGTCGCGGAGAGCTCGATGCCGAACCACTCGCCGAAGGTCGGCGAACCGACCCTGATGTCGACCACCACGTCCCAGATCGCACCGACCGTGCAGCGGATCAGGCGGTGCTGCGGGGCCAGGCCGTTCTGGAAGTGGAAGCCGCGCAGCACGCCCGCGGACGACCGCGAGTGGTTGTCCTGCACGAAGTCCAGATGCAGGCCGTGCTGCTCCCAGCGCCGCTTGCTGTAGGACTCGAAGAAGAAGCCGCGCTCGTCCTCGAACCACTCGGGCTGGACGACGAACACGCCTTCGATCCCGGTCGGCGTGACCGTCATGTCCATGCCCTGCTTCGGGGCCGCTACCCCAGTCATGCAACCGCCTCTTCCCAGTTGGCCGGACGAACGTCCCGCACCGTCACAAATTCCCCGCCGGCGGCCAGGCTCGCCGACGCCGCCTCCAGGATGGCCAGCACCCGCAGGCCCGACCACCCGTCGGTGAGCGGGGCGCGCTTCTCCGTGATGGAGGCGGCGAACTCCGCCATGACCCCGCGCAGCGCCTCGCGCTCGGGCAGCGCGGGTGCCACCGTGTCGCCACGGCGGTAGGACACGATCGCCTGCGTGCGCGCCTCGTCGCCCTCGATCACGTCCGCGCCCCGGTCGTGCACCGACAGGCGCTGCACGACGTTCAGGTCGTCCCACACGACGGTGCGGCGCGAGCCGCCCACGATCATCGTGCGGATCTTGGTCGGCGACAGCCAGTTCACGTGCACGTGGGCCTGGACGCCGTCGGACAGGCCGAGCGTCAGGTGGCCGACGCAGGCCCGGCCCGCGCCGATCGGGTCCGACCCGTGCGCCGAGACCCGCGTCACGCGCACGTCGTCGGGCAGGATCGCGTCGAAGATCGACAGGTCGTGCGGCGCGAGGTCCCAGAACACGTCCACGTCGGGCTGCACCAGCCCGAGGTTGACCCGCACCGAGTCCAGGTACTGCACGGTGCCGAGCTCGCCGGCGCGCACGAGCTGCCGCAGGTGCCGCACGACCGGCGTGTAGACGAAGGTGTGGTCGAGCATCAGCACCAGGCCGCGGTTCTCCGCTTCCCGCACCAGCTCCAAGCCCTCCGCGTAGCCGGCCGCCAGCGGCTTCTCCACCAGCACGTGCTTGCCGGCCCGCAGCGCGGCCATCGCCACCGGGAGGTGGGTGGCCGCCGGGGTGGCGATGGCGACCGCGTCGACCGCGGGGTCGGCCAGCACGTCGTCCAGCGAGCCGGAGACGCGCACGGTCGAGTAGTCGCCGAGCACCCGGCGGGCGCGTTCGGTGTCCAGGTCGCACAGGTACCGCAGCTTGAGGCCGGGGGTGGCCTGGGCGTTGCGCACCAGGTTCGGCCCCCAGTACCCGGCACCGATGACGGCGACGCCGATCGGCTGGTCCATCTCGCTCCTCATGTCAGTAGGCCCCCTGACCGCCGAAGACGGCGCGGAAGGTCTTCCACAGGATCAGTGCGTCCAGCGCCAGCGACCAGTCCTCGACGTAGCGCAGGTCCAGCCGGACGGATTCCTCCCACGACAGGTCGCTGCGCCCGGAGACCTGCCACAGGCCGGTGAGGCCGGGCTTGACCATCAGGCGGCGGCGCACGTCGGGGGCGTACTTCGCGCTCTCCTCGGGCAGCGGCGGACGGGGTCCGACCAGCGACATCGACCCGGAGAGCACGTTGAACAACTGCGGCAGCTCGTCCATCGAGTAGCGGCGCAGCACCCGGCCCACGGCGGTGACGCGGGGGTCGCGCTTCATCTTGAACAGCACGCCCGCGCCCTCGTTCACCGACTCCAGCTTCGCGCGCAGCGCGTCGGCGTTGGTGACCATGGTGCGGAACTTGACGATCGTGAACGGCTTGCCGCCCTTGCCCACCCGGCGCTGCTTGTAGAGCACCGGCCCCCGGGTGTCGACCATGATCGCCACGGCGACCGCGAGCAGCACCGGCGACAGCAGTCCGATCAGCAGGAACGAGCCGACCTTGTCCACCATCGCCTTGATCACCCGGCGGAACCCGGTGAACGACGGCTCGGTGACCCGCAGCAGCGGCATCCCGAGCACGCCGGTGACGTGCAGGCGCGGGCCGGCGAAGTCCATCAGGGCGGGCGCGACGACCATCTCGGTGCCGGTGCCCTCCAGGTCCCACGCGAGCTGCTGGAGCCGGCGCGGCGTCCAGTAGGCGTCCGGGGTGACCGCGACGATCCGGTAGCCGCCCCGGCGGACCTGCTCGGCGAGCTCGCCGAACCGGCCGACGACCGCGATGCCGTCCAGCTCGACGCCGACCTCCGCGCGTCCGTCCACTGTGCACACCGCGTCGACCCGCCAGCCGAGGTGCGGCGCGCGGCGGGTGCGCGAGATCAGGTCCTGGACGGTGTCCACGTTGCCCGCCGCGAGGACCGGCAGCAGGCACTTGCCCTCGCCCCGGGCGCGATGCAGCGGGCGGCGCAGCGCGTAGCGGACCGGGAACGCCACGAGCGCGATCGCCGGGCCCACCACGAACACCCACAGGCGGGCACCGGGCATCCCGGCGGCCAGCGCGCCCAGGCCGAGCGCGACGACCGAGCCGAACAGGCCCCGGCCCAGGCGGCGGAACTCCTCCGCGCCCTGGCCGAGCACCGAGGTGTTCCAGACCCGGTTGAGGAACAGCGATCCGAGCACGACACCGACCGTGACCGCTTCCAGCACGAGCAGCGGCAGCGGGCCGAAGGTCAGGTGGTTGGCGGACAGCACCGCGCCGGCGAGCACCACCACGAGGAGGGTGCACATGACGTCGGCGGCGATGACGCCGTACCGGTAGGCGGGCTCCCACGTGCTGACGGTGGGATGGGTGGTGCGGTTGGTCGTCCTCACCCCCGCGACAGGTCTGCGTCGCGTGGGTTGGGCCTGCTCGCTCATCGCTGTGCTCCCCGGTTCGGCCGGTTCGGACGTGCAACATCGCAGGGCATCCCCGACGGACCCGCGTGTGGTGTGTGGCAAATGTGCGGTCGGCGTTTTTTCTCGCCTGCACAAACCGTCATTCGTCGAGCCAGGGCGGCGCGTTACACACACAGTGAACAGCTTCCTCGAACGTGATTCGCCACGCTCCCCGACCGTGCACACACGAGGACGGCCGCGTGACGTGCGGTTACCGAAGAAGTGTGCCAAAAAAGCCCAGGAAGTGGTGGGCGAAGGCCGTCCACAGTGGCCGGTGCTCCCCGCCACGCACGAGCGGCGACATCCATCGATCCTGGGAGCCCGTCCGTTACACCGCGCTTCCGACCGGGGTCGGAACAGGCCCCGGCAGGTCCGAAAAGGGCCGAAAGACCCTGAGGGCCGGCGGTGCGGGTGGCACCCCGTTGTCACCCATTCACAGACCGGAAGCGACTATTCGGCGCAACGGTCCGGGCACTTCCCGTCACCACCGGACGAAATGGGCGGGCCCGACCGCCGGATCGGGAGTGACTCATTTCACGTCGCCCGCGGAATGGTCCCGCGCGGGGTGGCGGCGGCGGTCGGCGCACCGGCGGGTGCGCTCCACGGCGCAGGATCCGGCGCACCCGGCCGCACCCGCGTTCGTCGCGCGGCGTCCGACCGGCGTGAGCGGCTTCACGTAGAGCCTGCCGGCGTGCTGAGGGGCGTGCCGTGGTGGATGTCCGCCTTGGATCGTGCGGAGTCCGCCGATTTCGCGTCGGCCCGGTGCCGGGCAGCGCCGGGCTCGCGAGGTGCCGAGACTTCGGGATCGGTTCGGGGTCGGCGGGGTCGGGAGGCCGCGAGTCGATTCCAGGGGTGCCCGGAGCCGGGGCGGGGTGGCCCTAGCCGGTGGCGACCAGCCGGGTCTTCTCCTCGCCGACCGCGATCACGTCGCCGTCGTGCAACTGCGCGCCCCGGCGGGACTCGACCCGGCCGTTGACGGTCACGTCGCCCTCCTCCACGAGCTCGCGCGCGTGCGCGCCGTTCTCCGCCAGGCCGGCCAGCTTGAGGAACTGACCCAGCCGGATCATGTCGTCGGAGATCTCCACCTCGCGGATGCGCATGACGTCATCATCCCGCAGCATCATCCCGCAGCGCGGCCGGTGCCGGGTGATCGGCTCGACAGGTGCCCGTTCGGGGGGCTCCGCGCGTCGCCGAAGTCGTGCGGATCGGGTCGGTGGCCTGCTCGGACGCCCTCGGGCCGGCCGATCGCGGGCGGCGATCCGGGTGGCGGTGGCGATCACGGCGCGCGAAGCTGGGTGCGATCCGGGTGCGACCCGGGTCCGCGCGTCGCGGCGGCGTCCGGACGGGAGTCCGGAGGACCTGCCGGACGCGGGTGATCTGCGGGATGCTGGGCGGGTGTGGGACGTGGAGCGCGGGTTGGAAGCGGAGCTCGGGACGGCGACCGGGCGCTGGGTGGAGGCCGAGCGCGAGGCGGGAGCCGGGCGCTGGGTCGAGGCCGGGCGTGCGGGGGGTGCCGGGAGCTGGGTCGACGCCGGCCGCTGGAGCGGTGCGGCGGGCCGGGAGGACGCCGAGGCGCTGGTGGAGGAGACGGCCCCGTTCAGCGGGCAGTTCGAGGACGAGTGGGTCCCGGGCCGCGCGCCGGAGGTCGAGAAGGAGTGGAACGGTTCCCTGGTGCGGCCCTACGCGTGGACGGGTGGGCGGACCTCGTCCGACTACGACCTGAGGTTGGAGACCCTCGTGTCGTTGGAGACGAACGGGGTCGCGATCGCCATGCGGGACACCGGGCCGGAGCAGCGCTCCATCGTGGAGCTGTGCGCCTCCCCGCGCTCGGTGGCCGAGGTGTCCGCGCTGCTGGCGCTGCCGCTGGGGGTCGTGCGGGTGCTGCTCGGCGACCTGATCACGATGGGGGTCGTGGGCATGCACGACAACGCCACCGCCGCGAGCGGGCCGGACCAGGTACTGCTGGAGCGGGTGCTGGTGGGGCTGCGCAACCTGTAACCGCAGGTCGCGGCGCTGCCGCGCGAGGCCGTGGGGTGCTGCCGGGTCACCGGCGGTCCGGCCGGGTCTCGGCGACCGCCAGGCGCAGCTCGCGGAACACGTCGGCCAGGTCGGCCAGTCGGTAGTGCGCGTTGAGCCCGCTCGGGTTGGGCAGCAGCCACAGCCTGGCCGGGCCGATCGGCTCCGGTTGCGGGCCCACCTTCGCGGTCCGCCTGCCGAACGCCGTGCGGTAGGCGGTGATCCCGACGACCGCGACGAACCTCGGGCGCTGGGCCTCGACCAGTGCGGTGAGGACGGCCGCGCCCTCCCTGAGCTCGGCGGCGGACAGCTCCTCGGCCTTCGCGGAGGGGCGGGCCACCAGGTTCGTGATGCCCAGGCCGTGAGCCGGCAGTTCGTCCTGTTCGCCCGGGGCGAGCCTGCGCGGGGTGAAACCGGACTGGTGCAGGGCGGGCCAGAAGCGGTTCCCGGGACGGGCGAAGTGGTGCCCCGTCGCCTCCGACAGCAGGCCCGGGTTGATGCCGCAGAACAGGACGTCGAGGTCCGGTGCGATCACGTCGGGGATCATCGGAGGACCACCGGGGTCCCGTGGACCACGAGTCGCCAACTGGGGATCTCGAACACCGCCGGGTCCACGCCGCCCGCCGCCCCCACCCAGTCGATCAGCAGGCGGCGGATCTCCTCGTGCCGGTGGTGCAGGACGGGAGCGGTCGAGATGTGGGGGAAGTTCCCGCCGCCGGACTGGCGGTAGTCGTTCACGGCCACGGCGAAGCGGTCCTCCGGTCGGATCGGGGTGCCGGCGTGGTGCAGGTTCGTGATGCGGTCGCCCGGCGGCCTGGCCAGGTCGATGTCGTAGGTCAGCGGGTCGGTGTGACCGGTCGCCACGTCGTAGAGGTAGTCGGGCAGGTCGTCGGCGTTGGTCAGCTCGTCGGGGTGGTGGGGGCCGGCGGTCGTGTGGTGCCGGAAGTACCGCGCGGACCGCTCCAGGTAGTCCTTGAGCTGCGCGCCGGTCAGCTCCACGCCCACGAGGGTGTTCTCGAACGGGTAGAGGGCGGCGACGTCGCGCACCGACACCTCGCCGGCGGGGATGGTGGCGTTCCTGGTGAACGGGCAGGCCAGGGAGAGGACGGGGATGCGCCCGCCGAGCGCGGCGCGGAGGGTGGCCGCTTGGACGTGGTTGACGAAGTCCAGGGCGGCGGTGCGCTCGTAGCGGGCGGTGCGGACCGACATCTCCGCGCGGCAGGTGCCGATCCGGGAGTTCGCGTAGGTCACCACGCGGTCGTGGGCCTCGCGCAGGAGGCTCGTGATGGCGGGGTCCTCCGGGACGGTGGTGGTGCTGCGGACGTGGGAGCGGGAGTCGGTGACGTGCCAGCCGTCGCCGGTGTCCACCAGGTCGAACTCCAGGACGCTGAGCCGCTTGCCCCAGTAGAGCGGTTCGGTCAGCAGCACCTTCCGCCCGGTCACCCGGTTGGTGACGTACCGCTGCGCGATCTCCACGTGCGCGTGGCCCACCAGGACGGCGTCGATGCCCGGCACCTCCTCTGCCACCAGGGCGGCGCAGTTCTCCGGGAACGGGAGCAGGTCCCCCACGGACGACGACAGGTCCGCGCCCGAGTGCGCGGCGACGATCACCAGGTCGCACCTCGCGCGCAGCGGCGGGACGTGGGTCCGCGCCCCCTCCACCAGCCCCGGGAACGTCAGCCGACCCGCGACGTGGGTCTTGTCCCAGACCGCGACGCCCGGGTTGGTCAGGCCGAGGATGCCGACCCGCAGCGGTGCCGAACCGGTGTGGACGGTGACCGTGGTGTGGGCGCGGAAGGCCTGCTCCCCCGCGACCGTCAACGCGTTCGCCGCCAGCAGGGGGAAGTCCAGTTGCCGCTCGAACGCGCGTAAGTGGGGGATGCCGTAGTTGAACTCGTGGTTGCCGACGGCGGCGGCGGTGTAGCCCATGGCGTTCATCGCCACGGCCATGGGGTGCGGGCGCTCGGGCTCGATCGCCGCGTAGTAGTGGCCGAGCGGGGTGCCCTGGATGGTGTCGCCGGCGTCGATCAGGAGGGTGCTGTGCGGCGGGCGTGAGCGGCGCAGTTCGCGGACGAGGGTGGCGATCTTGGCCAGGCCGACGTCGTCGTGCTCCGGGTCGTCGTACTCGCGGTCGGCGTAGTAGTCCCAGTTGAAGACGTGGGCGTGCAGGTCGGTGGTGCCCAGCACGGTGAGGGTGAAGTGCGCGCCGGGCCCCTGGGTCATGACTCGACCCTATTCGGAAGGCGCTCCGGGGTGTCTTCGGTGGGCGGGGCGCTCTCGGCGGGCACCGGGTCGCCGCCGGGCGGTCGGGTGTGGGCGGACGCCGTGGGAGTTGCCGTGAGCAGGGCGGACGTGACCGGGAACGCCGAGAGCGCCGATCGCTTCAGGCCGGACAGCGGTGCCCGGACGGTCGTACCGGGTTCAGCGGGTGGGCGGCTGCCCCGGCTCGTCGCCCTCCCCGTCGGGGGCACCCGGGTCGTCCTGGCCGCCGGGCGGCTGCGGCCGGTCACCGCGCCGGACGCGGTCGCCCTCCGTGATGCCGGTGGCGGTGCCCTCGGTGGCGACCAGCAGGACGGTGTCGCCCTTGGCCAGGCCGGCGGTGCCCTTGGTGCCGTTGACGGTGGTGTTCTCGTCGATCTTGTAGGTCCGGGTGTGGCCGTCGGTGCTCTTGACGGTGATGGAGGAGTCGTCGAGCTCGGTGACCTCGCCGTTCTGGAACTCGCCGTGCGCGGTGTCGCCGAACGGTCCGCCCGTGATCATCATGCCGGGACCGCCGCCGCGCGGGCCGCCCGTGCCCGACTGGGCCGCCTCGGAGTTGCTCGCGGCGTAGATGACGCCGCCGCCGGCGGCGGCGATGCCCACGGCGATGGCCGCCGCGACCACGGTCTTCCGACCGGACCAGCGGGGGCCGGGAGCGGCCTGCGGTGGTGGTTGTCCACCCCAGGTCGGGTGCTCGGTTTCGGTAGTCATGCGACCACCGTGGCCGGGGATTCTGTGCGTGGGCTGTGCGGTCGTTGGGGGGTGGCTGTGCGTGTGCGGACCGGATGGTTCGAAAGGGGACGGTCGCCGCCGGGCAGAACACGACGCGGGGTTTGTAGGGGGTGGGTGCGGGGTTTTAAGGGGTGCGTTGCGCGTTGCTGCCGGAGGTGTTCACAGGTGGTACACAGGGGTCGCACAGGGTGGGCTCACGGCCCGTTGTGACGATGGGGGTATGCGCGCGGTGACTGCTCCTGAGCTTCGGCGGGCCGACGGGAGTCCGGTTCGGGTTCTCGTGGTCGACGACGAGTCCACTCTGGCCGAGTTGATGTCCATGGCCCTGCGGATGGAGAAGTGGGAGGTTCGCACCGCCCTGGACGGGACTTCGGCGGTTCGGGTGGCCCGGGAGTTCCGGCCCGACGTCGTGGTGCTGGACGTGATGCTGCCGGACTTCGACGGGCTCGAAGTGCTGCGGCGGCTGCGGGCCGAGTCGCCCGCGTTGCCCGTGTTGTTCCTGACCGCCAAGGACGCGGTCGAGGACCGCATCGCGGGGTTGACCGCCGGGGGCGACGACTACGTCACCAAGCCGTTCAGCCTCGAAGAGGTCGTCCTGCGGTTGCGGGGGCTGCTGCGGCGGACCGGGGTTTCCGAGGCCGGCGCGGGAACCGGGTTGGTGGTGGGCGACCTCGTGCTGGACGAGGAGACCCGCGAGGTGCGGCGGGGCGGGGTGTCGGTCGAGCTGACGGCCACCGAGTTCGAGTTGCTGCGGTTCCTGATGCGCAACCCCAAGCGGGTGCTGAGCAAGGCGCAGATCCTGGACCGGGTGTGGAGCTACGACTTCGGCGGCCAGGCGAACATCGTCGAGCTCTACATCTCCTACCTGCGCAAGAAGATCGACGTCGGGCGCGCGCCGATGATCCACACGATGCGGGGCGCGGGCTATGTCCTCAAGCCCGCACCGTAAGCGCTGGCCGCTGCGGACGCGGCTGATCGTCGAGCAGGTCGTGCTGATCGCGATCGTGTGCGCGGGCATCGGGATCGTCACCGTGTTCGCGTTGCGGGACTTCCAGGTCAACCAGCTCGACCAGCGGCTGCGCGAGGCGTCCGGCCGGGTCGAGCGGGGTGGGCCGCCCATTCCCGGGATGATCCCGGAGAACCCCCTCGACCGGCCCGGGTTCTCCACGGGGACGCTGGTCGTGGTCTTCCGGCCGTCGGGCGTCGACGGGACGCAGATCAAGCCCGGCAAGGACGCGCCGGTCGACCTGCCGACCGACGAGGTGCGGGCGCTCGCCTCGGTGCCGGCGGACGCCGACGCCCACACCGTCGGCCTGGGCCCGGAGCTCGGCGACTACCGGGTGGTGGCGGTGCGCGGGCGCGACGGCAGCGTGGTGGTCACCGGGCTGCCGATGTCCGACGTGGACGTCGTCGTGCTGCGGATGGGGTTCATCGTCGGCGCGGTGGCGCTGGCCGGGCTGGTGGCGGTGTCGCTGGCCGGGGCGCTGATCATCCGCAAGACGTTGCGGCCGTTGGAGAGGGTCGCCGCCACGGCCGGGCGGGTCGCGGAACTGCCCCTGCACCGGGGGGAGGTGGCGCTGGCCGAACGGGTGTCCGCCGGGGACGCCGATCCCGACACCGAGGTGGGGCAGGTCGGGCTGGCGCTGAACGCGATGCTGGACCACGTGGGCGAGGCGTTGTCGGCCCGCCACGCCAGCGAGACCAGGGTTCGGCAGTTCGTCGCCGACGCGAGCCACGAGCTGCGCACGCCGTTGGCCGCCATTCGCGGGTACGCGGAGTTGACCCGGCGCGGCTCGGCCGAGGTCCCCCCGGAGATCGGGCACGCGATGCGGCGGGTGGAGTCCGAGGCGGTGCGGATGACGTCGCTGGTGGAAGACCTGCTGCTGCTGGCCCGGTTGGACGCGGGACGTCCGCTCCGGCGGGACGCGGTGGACCTGTCCCGGGTCGTGGTGGACGGCGTGAGCGACGCGCGGATCGCGGGCCCGGACCACGACTGGCGGTTGGAGCTGCCGCCGGAGCCGGTGACGCTGCCCGGGGACGCGCACAAGTTGCAGCAGGTGCTGGTGAACCTGCTGTCGAACGCGCGGGTCCACACCCCGGCCGGGACGACCGTGACCACGTCGCTCCGACAGGAGGGCGGGGACGTGGTGCTGACCGTCGCGGACGACGGGCCGGGCATCCCGGTGGAGCTCCAGGGCGAGGTGTTCGAACGCTTCTCCCGAGGGGACACCTCGCGGTCCCGTGCCGCCGGCAGCACGGGGTTGGGGCTGTCGATCGTGTCGGCCGTGGTGGCCGCGCACGAGGGGGACGTGTCGGTGGACAGCCGGCCCGGCCGCACCCGGTTCGTGGTGCGCCTGCCCGGCTGAGTCGCACAGGCCGCTCACAGGGAAGGCACAACGACCGCCCAGGCGCGGGCACCACCCTGTGCTCCATGCGAGCGCGACTACCCCTGGTGCTGCTGCCGGCCGGAACGGCCGTCCTCTACCTCTGGCACCTGGGCGACTCCGGGTGGGCCAACGCGTACTACTCCGCCGCCGCCCAGGCGGGTGCGCGGAGCTGGTCGGCCTGGTTCTACGGGGCCACCGATCCCGCCGGTGCGATCACCGTCGACAAGACACCGGCCTCGGTGTGGGTGATGGGGCTGTCCGCCCGGCTCTTCGGCGTCGACCCCTGGAGCATCCTCGTTCCCCAGGCCCTGATGGGCGTGGGCAGCGTGTGGCTGCTGTTCGCGACCGTCCGACGGGTCGCGGGGCAGGCGGCCGGGTTGATCGCGGGCGCGGTGTTGGCGCTGACCCCGGTGGCGGTGTTGATGTTCCGGTTCAACAACCCGGACGCGTTGTTGGTGCTGCTGCTGATCGCGGGGGCCTACTGCACGGTCCGGGCCGTCGAGAAGGCGTCGTGGACGTGGTTGGCGCTGGCCGGTGCGGCGATCGGGTTCGCGTTCCTGGCGAAGATGCTCCAGGCGTTCCTGGTGCTGCCCGCGTTCGGCCTGGTCTACCTGGTGGCCGCGCCGACGCCGCTGCGCCGGAAGGTGCTCCACCTGGCGGGTGCGCTGGCGGCGGTGGTGGTCGCCGGTGGGTGGTGGGTGCTGGCGGTCGAGCTCGTCCCCGGTGACGCGCGGCCCTACATCGGGGGCTCGCAGGGTGACAGCGTCCTGGAAATCACGTTGGGCTACAACGGTTTCGGCCGGTTGACCGGTGACGAGGTCGGCAGCGTGGGCGGCGGTCGCGGGTGGGGGTCCACCGGGTGGAGCCGGTTGCTGGGCAGCGAGATGGGCAGCCAGATCGCCTGGTTGTTGCCCACCGCCGTGGTGCTGCTCGTCGCCGGGCTGTGGGCCGGTGGCCGGCGGGAGCGGATCGGGTTGGGGTTGTGGGGTGGGTGGCTGGTCGTCACCGCCGGGGTCTTCAGCTCCATGAGCGGGATCATCCACGCCTACTACACCGTGGCGCTCGCGCCGGCGATCGGGGCGGTCGTCGGGATCGGCTCCGTCGTGCTCTGGCGTCGGCGGGCGGAACCCGGTGCGGCGGCGGCGCTCTCGGGGGCCTTGGCGGTGACCGCGTTGCAGTGCTCCCTGTTGCTGGCGGGGTGGTCGACGGGGTTGGCCGTGACCGTGCTGGTGCTGGGGTTGACGGCGGCGGTCGGGGTGTTCCTCTCGGCGGTCGCGCCGGCGGCGGTCGTGGTCCCGGTCGCCGTCGTGGCGGCCTTGGCGGGGCCCGGCGCGTTCTCGGTGGCGACGGCGTCCACCCCGCACTCCGGTGCGATTCCCAGTGCCGGCCCGGAGAACGGGGTGCGCGGCGGGGCGGTGTTCCCGCTGGGCGGTGGTCGCGGTGGCGGGCTGTTGAGCGCCCCCGCGCCGGGAGCCGCGATGGTGGCGTTGCTGCGGGGCGACAGCGGGGAGTACCGGTGGGCGGCTGCGGCGGTGGGGTCCAACAACGCGGCCGGGTACCAGTTGGGCAGCGGGGTGCCGGTGATGGCCGTCGGCGGGTTCAACGGCACCGATCCCGCGCCCACGCTGGAGGAGTTCCGGGAACTGGTCCGCGACGGGCAGGTCCACTACTTCGTCGGCGGGGCGGGGATGCCCGCCGAGACCGGTTCCGACGCCTCCGCGCGGATCGCGGAGTGGGTGGCCGACACCTTCGTCGCGGTGACGGTGGACGGGACCGCCACCTACGACCTCACCGCGGCGGCACGGCGATGACACCCCCGGTGCCCGGTCGGCGCGGTCCGCACGGCGGCCGACCGGTGCTCCACGTGCGGGGTGCGCGGCGGCCACGGGACCGGACCGGCCGCCGTCGCGGGCGTGAACCCGCTCACCACCGTCCTGCGGTTCCCGTTGCCGCACAACCGGAATTCCCGACACCGTCCCCTGGAGCCCACGTCATGACCGCCACTCTCGCGACACCCGCGCCGGTGTCGACCACGCCGGCACCGCAGCGCTCCCGGACCACGCCGGCGCTGGTCGTCCTGCTGGTCGGCACGGCGGCGCTGTACCTGTGGAACCTCACCGATTCCGGCTGGGGCAACGCCTACTACGCCGCCGCCACCCAGGCCGGGGCGCAGAGCTGGACGGCGTGGCTGTTCGGCGGGTTGGACGCGGGCGGGGCCATCACCGTGGACAAGCCGCCCGCCGCGCTGTGGGTGAGCGGGCTGTTCGCCCGGGTCTTCGGGTTCTCGTCCTGGGCGGTCCTCGCGCCGCAGGCGGTGGAGGGCGTGCTGGCGGTGTGGCTGCTCCACGCCACGGTGAAGCGCACGTCCGGACCGGTGGCCGGGCTGCTGGCGGGGGCCGCGCTCGCGGTGACCCCGGTGGCGGTGCTGATGTTCCGGTTCAACCTGCCGGACGCGCTGCTGGTGCTGCTGCTGGTGGCGGGCGCGTATTGCACGGTCCGGGCGCTGGAGAACGCGTCCTGGAAGTGGTTGGCGCTCGCCGGTGTCGCGATCGGGTTCGCGTTCCTGACCAAGATGGGGCAGGCGTTCCTGGTCCTGCCCGCGTTCGCGGTGGCCTACCTGGTGGCCGCGCCCACCTCGCCCGGCAGGCGCTTGCTGCACCTGGTCGGCGCGGGCGTCGCGGTGGTCGTGTCGGCCGGCTGGTTCATCGCGCTGGTCGAGCTCTGGCCGGCCGCGTCGCGCCCCTACGTCGGCGGTTCCACGAACGACTCGCTGTGGCAGTTGGCGATCGGCTACAACGGGCTCGGCCGGATCTTCGGCGGCGGGCGGGGCGGCGGCGGCGGCACGGGCACGGTCCTGGGCGCGGGCAACGGGAACGTCGGCTTCGGCGGCGGCACCGGCCCCGACCGGCTGTTCGGCGCGAGCATGGGCGCGGAGATCTCGTGGCTGCTGCCCACCGCGATCATCGGCCTGGTGGCCGGGCTGTGGTTCACGCGCCGCGCGCCGCGCACCGACCGCACGCGGGCCGCGTTGCTGCTGTGGGGTTCGTGGGTGCTGGTGAACGGCGTGGTGTTCAGCTTCATGAGCGGCATCACGCACCCGTACTACACGGTGGCCGTCGCACCGGGCGTGGCCGCGATCGCGGCCATCGCGGGTCGGGAGATGTGGCGGGGCCGGGCGCACCTGCCGGTGCGCACGGCGCTCGCCGTGGTGGTCGCGGCGGCCGGGTTCTGGGGTTTCGCGCTGCTGGCCCGCTTCTCCGACTGGGCACCGGCCCTGGGCTGGGTGGTGCTCGCGCTGACGCTCGTGGTCACCACGGCGATCGTGATGGGCGTGCGGCGGATCGCGGCGCTCGCGGTCGGCGCGGTGCTGCTCCCGTCGACGGCGTTCGGCGTCGCGACGGCGGCGACCACGCACTCCGGCTCCATCCCGATGTCGGGCCCGGCCGGGCACTCCGACGGGATGGGCGGCGGCATGGGCGAGGCGAGCACCTCCGCCGAGCTCGCGGACCTGCTCAGGGCCACCACCGGCACGTGGGCGGCGGCGACGACCGGCGCGCAGGGCGCGGCGAGCCTCTCCCTGGCCTCCGGCCGGGCGGTCATCGGCATCGGCGGCTGGAGCGGCGGCGACCCCGCGCCGACGTTGGAGGAGTTCCAGCAGTACGTGCGGGACGGTCGGGTCGGCTACTACGTGTCCGGCGGGCGGGCCGTGGGCGGCCCCGGCGGCGACACCGGGATCGGTGACTGGGTGGCCGAGAACTTCACGGCCACGACCATCGGCGACTGGACGGTCTACGAGCTCGGCTAGGACACCGGTGCGCCTCGCCGGGGCGGTGGCCGCCGGCCCGGCGCGCTACCGGAACGCCGGGTACAGCGGCAGCTCGGTGACGTCCTCGCCGTACCGGGACACCAGCGCCGCGATCACCGCCTCGGCGTGCACGACGACCGGCTTGACGCCCTGGGCCAGCGCGTCCGCGCGCAACCGCACCCAGCGCGACGCGAGCACGGTGCTGCGCGGCGGCGAGTCCAGCGGGCGGTGCCCGGACGGCAGCGCCGAGTCCAGTCCCGGCAGGCCGCGCCACGTGGCCAGCCACACCCACAGGAGCTGGGACTCCAGCAGCCGGGGCAGGAGCACCGCGTCGTCGTCCAGGTCCGGCCACACCGAGCCGACCTCGGCCCGCCACGCGGCCACCATCGCCTCGGACATCCCGGCGGGCAGCCCGTAGCCGCACCAGCACGACGGGAACGGCACCCGCAGGCACGCGGCGTCGAACACGATGTCGCGCACGCAGCCGCCCTCGAAGTCGAGGAACCGCACGCCCCGGCTGGTCACCAGGTGGTTGTCCGGGCAGGACGTGGACGGGCTGAACGCGCGCCGCCGGGAGGTGGCGAACCCGCGCACGGCCCGCTCCGCGAACTCCACCGCGGCGGGCGGCGTGTCGACCCCCCACGATTCGGCGAGCAGCTTCGGCAACCCGGCCAGCGCGGCGTGCACGTCGACCGCGACCGGGTCCGCGCAGCACTGGCTGCCCTGGCGGCGCATCAGCGCGTCGAAGTCCGCGTCGCGGCCGGCCGTGGTGGCGTGCAGCCGCCCCATCGCGTGCGCCCACGACAGCAGGCCGCGTTCGGCGGCGCGCGCGTCGGGGCCGAGCAGCTTCTCGGCCAGCCGGGGGGCCTTGCCGAGGTCTTCGAGCACGACCAGCCGCTTGCCGTTGTCCTGGGCGACGAGCTCCGGGGTCAACCGGTCCTCGCCGGGCAGCGCGGTCAGCAGCTTGTGCGAGACGACCTCGTGCGCGAACGGGTCCCGGTCGGCCACCGCCGACGGGTAGCGCTTGACCACGAGCGTCCGGGGCAGCGAGAACGGGGTCGACGCCACCCGCACCCGCACGACCACGGACCGGCCGGCTCCGCCGAGCCGTTCGGGGTCGGCCAGTCGCACCGGTGCGCCGAAGCGCCCGCTCAGCACCGATTCGGCAGCGGCCATCGCCGCGTGCAGGTCCGAGTGGTCGGCGTCGTCGATGTCCGCCGGGTCGGCGGTGATCTCCACGCTCATCCCCTCCGACCCTACCCCGGTGGTCACCGACCTGACAGAACCCGTCCGGGCACCGTGACGGTAGTGCTCAGGTGCGCGGTCGGACCACCACTTGTCGATACTGCAACCAAGTCTGCACAGTGGCATCCGCGTCCCAACTGGCGGGAAAGAGCGGGGTGCTCAGCCGTGCGAGAGCGGTCGTCGCAGGTCACGGGTGTGACCTCGGCGGTGGCGCAGCGCGAGCACCACTCCGGCGGCCACCACGATCCCGACCAGGTTCACCCCCAGTTGGAGCACCGACAACCCGCAGATGGACCACTCCCCCAGCACCGCCGCGACCGCCGCGAACCCGGCGGCGGGCACGGTGGTGACCGAGATGAACACCCCGACCAGCGCCGCCGACTTCGCCGAGGTCATGGACAGCATCCCGGCCGCGCCCGCCAGCAGCGCCACGATCAGCGAGAAGGGGCCGACCCGGAACACGAAGTCGGCCTCGTGCGCGCCGAGCACCATGCTCCGGTCGAACAAGCCGGTGTAGGAGCCGACGACCGCGCACGCGAACGTGACCAGCATCGCCGCCGGGAACCCGACGGCCAGCGCCAGCGCGGCCCGGCGCACCAGGTCCCGGCGGCGCAGCACGATCCCCACCGCGATCGCCGCCAACGGCCCGAACTCGGGTCCGACGACCATCGCACCGACGAGGGTGACCGGCGAGTTGGTCACCACCCCCACCGCCGCCAGCAGGCACGCGATGGTGAGGAACGCCAGGAACGTGACGTTGAGCCGCGACTCCTCGCCGGTGCGGGAGAGCAGCTCCTCCCAGACCACGGCGTCCGCGCCCTCGCCCGGCGCGGCCTCCTCGGCCCGGTCGGCGGCGTCGGACAGGGAGGTGTCGATCTGCTCCAGCGTCACACCGCCGGTGCGGTCGACGCCCAGCCCGCACAGCGCCGAGAGGACCTCGTCGGTGGCCTCGCGGGCGAGGTCGGCCTCGACCACGTCACCGGCGGGCTCGATGGCGGCACCGGGGAACGACAGGACGTGCGTGACGCCGGGGTGCTCCTTGAGCACGGCCAGCACGGCGTCCGTCGCGTCGACGGGGCACACGGCCCGCAGGTGCAACATGCCCACTACTGTGCCCGACCCGCCGTGGCCGTGCTCACGTCCACCCACCGAACGCACGTCGGCCGCTCCCGGGCTGTGCGCCTGGGAGCGGCCGACGGGTGCTTCGGGGGTGCCGCGCGGGAGCTACGGGGGTGCGCGGGGGGGGGTGCTACGCCTTCGCGCCCGGGGACTTGGCCTCTTGGGGCTTCGCGTCCGGGGACTTGGGCTCCTGGGGCTTGGCGTCCACCCCGGCCTCCTTGCGCTGCTGCGCCGAGATCGGCGCGGGCGCGGAGGTCAGCGGGTCGAAACCGCCACCGGACTTCGGGAACGCGATGACCTCGCGGATCGAGTCCGCGCCGGCCAGCAGCATGGCGATCCGGTCCCAGCCGAACGCGATGCCGCCGTGCGGCGGTGCGCCGTACTTGAAGGCGTCGAGCAGGAAGCCGAACTGCTCCTGGGCCTGCTCCGGCCCGATGCCCATGATCTCGAAGACCTTCTGCTGCACGTCGGCCCGGTGGATTCGGATCGACCCGCCGCCGATCTCGTTGCCGTTGCAGACGATGTCGTAGGCGACGGCCAGCGCGTTGCCGGGGTCGGTCTCGAACTTGTCGATCCACTCGCTGTTGGGCGAGGTGAACGCGTGGTGTAGCGCCGTCCACTGGCCGGTGCCCAGCGCGATGTCGTCGCCGATCTTGTCCACGGCCTCGAACATGGGCGCGTCCACGACCCACACGAACGACCAGGAGCCCTCGTCGACCAACCCGGTCCGGTGCGCGATCTCCACCCGCGCCGCGCCGAGCAGCGCACGCGCGCCGTCCGGCTCGCCCGCGCCGAAGAACACGCAGTCGCCGGGCTTCGCGCCGACGGCCTCGGCCAGGCCGGCGCGCTCCTGCTCGGAGAGGTTCTTGGCGACCGGGCCGCCCAGCGTGCCGTCCTCGGCGACCAGCACGTACGCCAGACCGCGCGCGCCGCGCTGCTTGGCCCAGTCCTGCCACGCGTCGAGCGTGCGGCGGGGCTGGTCCGCGCCGCCGGGCATGACGACCGCGCCCACGTACGGGGCCTGGAAGACGCGGAACGGCGTCTCGCGGAAGTACTCGGTGAGCTCGGTCAGCTCCAGGCCGAACCGCAGGTCGGGCTTGTCGGTGCCGTACTTGGCCAGTGCCTCGGCGTAGGTCATCCGCCGGATCGGCCGGTCGATCTCGTAGCCCGCGAGCCCGCGCCAGAGACCGCCCAGGATCTTCTCGGCGAGCGCGATGACGTCGTCCTGCTCGACGAAGCTCATCTCGATGTCGAGCTGGGTGAACTCGGGCTGCCGGTCGGCGCGGAAGTCCTCGTCCCGGTAGCAGCGCGCGATCTGGTAGTACCGCTCCAGGCCGCCCACCATGAGCAACTGCTTGAAGAGCTGCGGGGACTGCGGCAGGGCGTACCAGGAGCCGGGGCGCAGCCGCGCGGGCACCACGAAGTCGCGCGCGCCCTCCGGCGTGGACCGGGTCAGCGTGGGGGTCTCGACCTCCACGAAGTCCTCGGCGTGCAGCACCTCGCGCGCGATCCGGTTCGCCTCGCTGCGCAGCCGCAGCGCCTTGGCCGGGCCGGAGCGGCGCAGGTCCAGGTAGCGGTGCCGGAGCCGGGCCTCCTCGCCGACCTCCAGGTGGTCGTCGAGCTGGAACGGCAGCGGCGCGGACTCGTTGAGCACCTCCAGCGAGGAGGCGTAGACCTCGATCGCGCCGGTGGCCAGCTCGGGGTTCTCGCTGCCCTCGGGCCGGCGGGTGACCTCGCCGACGACCTTGACGACGAACTCGGAGCGCAGCCGGTGGGCGCGCTCGGCCATCTCGCCCTCGCGGAACACCACCTGCGCGATCCCGGAGGCGTCCCGGAGGTCGATGAAGATCACGCCACCGTGATCGCGCCTGCGGGCCACCCACCCGGTCAGGGTGACGGACTGCCCGGCGTGCTCGGCGCGGAGCGTCCCGGCCTCGTGCGTGCGCATCACGGGTACTGCACTCCTCAGGTAGCGAAAAGGGGATGGCTGACCACCGCTCGGTCGCCAAGGCTAGCCAACGACCCCCCGGAACCCGCCACCAGGTTTGCTTCGGCCTCCTGCGCGGTCCGGCGGGTGCCTATGATCACGCGGTGGTCAGACCTCTTCTCGCGGGTGCCGTGCTCGTCCTGCTGACCAGCGGGTGCGCGTACACCGTCCACGGCACGCCGGTCGCGGGGCCGCTGCCCCCGGTCCCCACGGTCGGGTGCACCTACGTCGACACGTCCGGGGAGCCGAACACCAAGGCCGTCGAGCCACCGCCGGGCGCGGAGGTCCCGTCCGCCGGGCGGGTCGTGCTGCGGCTGGACACCGCCCTGGGCGAGTTGGAGTTCACCCTGGAGGCGGCTTTCGCGCCGTGCTCCGTGCACAGCTTCCGGCACCTGGCCGAGCAGCGCCTCTACGACGGCAACTCGTGCCACCGGCTGGTGACCTCGGGCATCTGGATCGTCCAGTGCGGTGATCCCACGCCCAGCGGCGTGGGCGGTCCCGGCTACCGCTACGACGACCCGGGTGCCCGGACCGGCGGCTACGGGCGCGGCGTGATCGGCATGGCGAACCGGGCCACGGCGGGCACCAACGGCAGCCAGTTCTTCATCGTCTACAAGGACAGCGAATTCCCGCCGGACTACCCGGTGATCGGCGAGGTCAGCCGGGGGATGGACGTGATCGACCGGGTGGCGGCGGGCGGTGTCGTGCCGGTGGCGGGCGAGTCCGACGGGAAGCCGGTCACCGAGCTGAAGTTCACCGAGGTCGTGGAGAAGTAGCGGGGACGTGCCCGGCCGCCCCCGGCGGGAAGCCGGGGGCGGCTGGGTGGATCAGCGGATCACGCGCCGGGTGCCAGGTACAGCAGGCGGTTCGGCGAGCCCGAACCCGGGCTGGTCACCTTGCCGGCGGTCGACTGGCCGACCAGGTACGACGCGACCTGGGCGGGCGTGGCCGAGCGGTTGTTCTGGAGGTACCGCGCCGCCGCGCCGGCCACGTGCGGCGTGGCCATCGAGGTGCCCGAGATGGTGTTGGTGGCCGAGTCCGAGGTGTTCCAGGACGAGGCGATGCCCGACCCCGGCGCGAAGATGTCGAGCACCGAGCCGTAGTTCGAGTAGCTCGCCCGAGCGTCGTTCCGCTCCGTCGCACCGACCGTGATCGCCTCGGTGACGCGGGCGGGCGAGGTGCTGCCCGCGTTGGTGTTGCTGTTGCCCGCGGCGATCGCGTAGGTGACGCCCGCCCGGATCGACCTGCGCACCGCGTCGTCGATCGTCGTGGACGCGCCGCCGCCGAGGCTGAGGTTCGCCACGGCCGGCTTGACGTGGTTGGCGGTCACCCAGTCGATGCCCGCGACCACACCGGCGGTCGTGCCGCTGCCGGCGTTGTCCAGCACGCGCACGCCGTAGATCGTCGCGCCCTTCGCGACGCCGTACTGGCTGCCCGCGACGGTGCCCGCCACGTGCGTGCCGTGCCCGTGGCCGTCCTGCGCCACGTTGTCCTTGTCCACCGCGTCGTAGCCGTTGCGCGCCTTGCCGCCGAACGTGGAGTGGCTGATCCGCACACCGGTGTCCACGACGTAGACGTTCACGCCCGTGCCGGTCGAGGTGTAGCTGTACTTGGTGTCCAGCGGCAGGTTCTTCTGGTCGATCCGGTCCAGCCCCCACGACGGCGGGTTGTTCTGCGTCGTCCGGATGTGGAAGACCTGGTCCTGCTCGACGTACTCGACGGCCGGGTTGGCCGCCAGCCGCTTCGCCGCCGACTCGGACAGCGACACCGTGAAACCGTTGAGGGAGTTGCTGAACACGCGGTCGACCCGGCCGCCGTACCGCGCGGCCAGGGCGGTCGCGGAGTCCGCCGAACCGTCCTTGAGCTTCACGATGAAGCTGTTGGGCACCTTCTCGGCCGCGTTCGCGGCGCGGATCTCGCCCTCGGCGGCCTGGGCGGGGGACGCCGCCAGGGCGGACGCGGCGGCGGTGATGGCCACCGCGCCGACGCCGGCCAGGAACCGGACCTGTCGTGACTGTCGCATCAAGTTTCCCGTTCTCGAAGCGATGACCTCGTCGTCCACCCACCGGGACGGAACCGCAGGGAGTGGGTGTGACGCTGGGCCACCTAGCCCTCGCTGACAGTCACCAACTCAAGCAGGCCGGGCACACGTGGGCCAAGGGTGAAAGATTGCCGGTTATCACGCAGCGTCAAGAATCTGCGTGACCAGCGCTTTCCCGAATTCCGAACGCCCTGGTACAAGGCGGGCGCTACCTTGCCCGACATGCGATTGGAACCCGTCACCGAGGACAACTACCGCGCCGTCATCGCGCTGGAGGTGCACGAAGAGCAACGGAGTTTCGTGGCCACCAACCTCAAGTCCATCGCGGACTCGTGGATTCACCGGCCCCGGATGGAACCGCTGGCGCTGTACTCCGGGGACGACCTGGTCGGCTTCACCCTGCTCTTCCGCGAGCAGCCGCACGACCTGCACATCGTCCGGTTCATGATCGACCGGCGGGCGCAGGGCCGGGGGCTGGGCCGCAAGGGGCTGGCCGCGATCGCCGAGGTGGCGCGCGCCGAGCGGCGCACCCGGCTGTCGCTCAGCCTGGTGCCCGGCAACGCGGTCGCGCGCGGCCTGTACAAGGCGTTCGGCTTCGAGGACACCGGGGAGGTGGACGGGGACGAGGTCGTCATGAAGCACGACCTCGTCCCCGTTCCCTGATCGGCCGGGCACGCCCCGGCGGGCATCACCGCGACGGCGACCAGTACAGCAGCGGCCCCCACGGCAACGGCGTCGCCTCCTTCACGATCGCGGCCTGCACCTGGGCCGGGGTCGCGGTCGGGTTGCGTTGCAGGTACCGCAGCGCGACCCCGGACACGAAGCCCGTCGACATCGACGTGCCGCTGAGCGTGTTGGTCGCCGTGTCGCCGGTGTGCCACGCCGACGCGATGTTCTGGCCCGGCGCGTAGACGTCCACGACCTTGCCGAAGTTGGAGAACGTCGTCTTGGTGTCGGTGGCGGTCGACGACCCGGACGTGATCGCCTCGACCACCCGCGCCGGCGACGAGTTGACCGCGTCGGCGTTGCTGCCGCCCGCCGTCACCGAGGCCGTGACCCCGGAGCGGATCAACGCGAGCACCGCGTCGTCCAGCGCCGTGGACACGCCACCACCGAGGCTCAGGTTCGCCACCGCGGGCTTCACGGCGTTGCGCGCCACCCAGTCGATGCCCGCGACGACGCCCGCCGTCGTGCCGCTGCCCGAGCCGTTGAGCACCCGCACGCCGCACACCCTGGCCTGCTTCGCCACCCCGTAGGTCTTGCCCGCGACCAGGCCGGCCACGTGCGTGCCGTGGCCGTTGTCGTCCTGCGCGACGTTGTCGTTGTCGACCGCGTCCCACCCGTTGCAGGCCCGGCCGCCGAACTCCTGGTGGGAGGTCCGGATGCCGGTGTCGATCACGTACGCGGTGGTGCCGCGCCCGGTGGTGGTGTAGCTGTACCCGGTGTCGACCGGCAGCTTCCGCTGGTCGATCCGGTCGAGCCCCCAGGGCGCGTTCTGCTGCGTCGAGTGCGCCCGCACCACCTGGTCCTGCTCGACGTACTCGACCGCCGGGTCGGCGGCCAACCGCCGCGCCTCGGCCGCGCCGAGCTTCGCCGAGAACCCCCGGAACGGTCCGGAGAACACCCGGTCGACGCCGGCGAACCGCGCCGTCACGTCACCGAGCGCCGCGACGTCCTTCAGCTTCACGAGGTAGCTGCCGGGCACCGCGGACGCGGAATTCGCGTGCAGCACCGCGCCTTCGGCCTGTGCCGGTGTCGACACGGCCCCCAGGGCCAGGGCGGTGACGCCCAGGCCGACCACTAGTGTGCGCATGGCTGTTTTCCTTTGCAGGGAGAGGAATCCCGGGTTGACGGGACCGGTGTCACCTCGTGGGCGACCAGTGCAGGAGCCGCCCCCAGGGCAGCGGCGTCGCCTCGTTCACGAGTTCCGCGTGCACCTGGGCCGGTGACGCGGTGGGGTTGTGCTGGAGGTACCGCACGGCCACCCCGGACACGAAGCCCGTCGACATCGACGTGCCGCTCAGGGTGTTGGTCGCGGTGTCGGAGGTGTGCCACGCGGCGGTGATCCCGATGCCCGGCGCGAACAGGTCGACGGCCGGGCCGTGGTTGGAGAACGCCGCGCGCGCGTCGGTCCGCGTGGACGAACCGGACACCAGCGCTTCGACGACCCGCGCGGGCGAGGTGTCGACCACGCCGCCGCCGCTGCCACCGGCCGTCACCGACGCCGTCACCCCGGAGCGGATCATCGCCCGCACCGCGTCGTCCAACGCGGTGGACACCCCGCCGCCGAGGCTGAAGTTGGCCACCGCGGGCTTGCGCGCGTTGCGGGTCACCCAGTCCACGCCCGCGATCACGCCGGCCGTGGTGCCGCTGCCCTGGCCGTTGAGCACCCGCACGGCACCCACGGCGACGCCCTTGGCCACGCCGTGCACGCGGCCCGCGATGACGCCCGCCACGTGCGTGCCGTGACCGTTGTCGTCCTGGGCGACGGTGTCGCCGTCCACCGCGTCCCACGCGTGGAACGCCCGGCCGCCGAATTCCCGGTGCGTCGTCCGGACCCCGGTGTCGATCACGTACACCGTGACCCGCTCGCCGTTCGAGCTGTAGCCGTACCCGGTGTCCAGCGGCAGGTTCCGCTGGTCGATCCGGTCGAGCCCCCAGGGCGGGTCGTGCTGCGTGGTCGGCGACGACGCCCCCGGCCCGGCGGACGCGCCGGGAGCCGCCGAGTGGGCCCGCACGACCTGGTCCTGCTCGACGTACTCGACCGCCGGGTCGGCGGCCAGCCGGCGGGCCTGGCGCTCGCTCAACCGGGCCGCGACACCGTGGAACGGCCCGGCGAACACCCGGTCGACGCCGGTGATCCGCGAGCCGAGCGCCGCCACCGGTGCGCCGTCCTTGAGCTTGACCAGGTAGCTGCCCGGCACCGCCCGCGCCGAGCCGGCGTGCCGCACCTCGCCCTCCGGCGCGGCCGACACCGGCGTGGCCACGACCGCGACGAGCAGCGCGGCGGCGACCAGGGCGGGCGGCAGCACGCGCGTTCCCCTCTGTGTGCGCATGAGTGCTTCCTTCGCGGGAACGGGGAGAACCCCGGCGCGGGTCGCGCGCCGGGGTTCTCCCGCACGGGGAGCGTCAGGCCGTGGGGGCCCAGTGGAGCAACCGGTTCGGCGAGCCCGAGCCGGGGTTGGTGACCTTGCCGGTGGTCGCCGCGTTCACGATCGCGGCCTCGGCCTGCGCGGGCGTGGCCGCCCGGTTGGCCTGGAGGTAGCGGGCCACGACGCCGACCACGTGCGGGGTCGCCATCGAGGTGCCGCTGATCGTGTTGGTCGCGGTGTCGCTGGTGTGCCAGGTGGACAGGATGTCCGAGCCGGGCGCGAACACGTCCACCAGCGAACCGTAGTTGGAGAAGCTCGACCGGGCGTCGGTCTTCGTCGTCGAACCGACGGTGATCGCCTGGGACACCCGTGCGGGCGAGTAGCCGGAGGCGTTGGCGTTGCTGTTGCCCGCCGCCACGCCGTAGACGACGCCCGCGGTGATGGACTTGCGCACCGCGTCGTCCAGCGTCGTGGACGCGCCGCCGCCGAGGCTCATGTTGGCGGTGGCCGGCTTGACGTGGTTCCTGGTCACCCAGTCGATACCCGCGACGACACCGGCGGTGGTGCCGCTGCCGTTGTTGTCCAGCACGCGGACCGCGTGGATCGTGACGCCCTTGGCGACGCCGTGGATGGTGCCCCCGATGGTGCCGGCGACGTGCGTGCCGTGGCCGTTGCCGTCCTGGGCGACGTTGTCCTTGTCGACCGCGTCGTAGCCGTTCTTGGCCCGGCCGCCGAAGTCGCGGTGGCTGATCCGCACGCCGGTGTCGATGACGTAGGCGTTCACGCCCGCGCCGGTGCTGTTGTAGGTGTACTTCTGGTCCAGCGGCAGGTTGCGCTGGTCGATGCGGTCCAGGCCCCACGGCGGGTTGTTCTGGGTCGCGGCGAGCCGCACCACCTGGTTCTGCTCCACGTAGTCGACCGCCGGGTCGGCGGCGAGGCGCTTCGCGGCGCGCTCGGACAACGTCGCGGAGAAGCCATTCAACGCTGTGGAGAAAATGTGGTCCACCCGCCCGCCGAAGCGCGCGGCGAGCGAGTCGGCACTCGCCGCGGAGAAATCCTTCAGCTTCACCAGGTAGCTGTTCGGGATGGCCTCGGCGGACCCGGCGGAGAGGATCGCGCCCTCCGCGGCCTGTGCGGGAGGGGCGACCAGGGCGAGCGCGACCGCGCCCACGGCGGCCCCGGCGGTCAGGTTCAGCTTGCGCATACTCGTGTCCGTTCTTCGCAGGGAACGGTCGTCGGACTCCCGCGAGCGGCAGGGAGCGGGGCCGCGACCGCGCGGGGTGTGCCAGACATCACCCCACGTCTTCGAGGCTATGCGGCGGTTCGGGTACCGGGAAGCGACCAGACGTCCCAGTGCGGGTGGGACGATCGCCCGGACCGCGCCTTCACAGCGCTGCTGTTAATGAGAATTCAAACATTCCACGGCCGACCGGATTTTGCCCGCCGATTCGGTTAAATTCACGTCGGGAAACCCGATCGGCTGTACCCCTGGGAGGATTTCCCACGATAACGTCGCTCGCCTTGTCCTCGGGAGAACGGAGCGGAGATGCCTACGCCAGTCGTCGGACCGGAATCGCGGGTGCGCGATCCCCGACGCATCGACGCAGGAGCGGACCCCTTCGCGGACGCATTGCGATCGGCGATCCGCGCGAAAGGGCTCAGCCTGGAACGCATCCAGCACAAGCTGCGGTCACGCGGCGTGGCGGTCAGCATCGCCGCGCTGAGCTACTGGCAGTCGGGGCGACGCCGACCGGAGCGGCCCGACTCGCTGACCGCGGTCGGCCACCTGGAGGAGATCCTGGAGGTCGGCGAAGGCGGCCTGAGCACCCTGCTGGGCCCACCTCGACCACGCGGGAAGGCACGACCCCGGATGCGGTTGGCCGGTCCCGAGGGGTGGGCCCACGCGAGCGACTACGAGTCCGTGGCCGAACTGCTGGCGGACGTGGACACCACCACCGATCAGGACCTGACCCGGCTCAGCCTGCGGGACCAGGTGGAGCTGGCGATGGACGGCAGCACCCGCCGGGTGCGGTCGCGGCAGGTGCTGCGCGCCGAGCGGGCGGGGGTGGACCGGGTGCTGCTGGGCTACGACACCCGGCTGCCCGGCGACCCGCTGCCCGTCATCGGCACGCTGCGCTCGTGCAGACTGGGGCGGGTCTCCGCCGACCCGCGCAACGGTCTGATGATCGCCGAGCTGTTGTTCGACCGGCCGCTGCGCAGGGGAGAGCGCACCGCCGTGGAGTACGAGCTCATCCACGTCGCGCCGCACCACCCGACCTACGACAACACCCACTCGCGCCGCTTCCGGCACCCGGTCCGGGAGTACGTGCTGGAAGTCCGGTACGACTCGCGGTGCCGCCCGATCCGGTGCGAGCAGTTCACGACCGACCTCTCCGGTGGCCAACCCGCCGACGTGCGCGAAACCCCGGTGGACACCTGGGGCTACGCGTACGCCGTCGCCCTGGACTTCGGTCCGGGAGTGGTCGGACTCCGCTGGCAGTGGACCTGATCCAGTAGGAGCGCGGCAGCCCGAGGGTGTGCTGCGCCACGAAGTTCAGGATCATCTCGCGGCTCACCGGGGCGATCCGGGACAGCCGGGACGCGGCGAGCGGGGCACCGAGTCCGTACTCGGACACCGGCCCGTTCCCGCCGTGCACCTGGATGGCCTGGTCCACCACCGCCTCACCCGCCGCGTACTCGGCCATGTCGGCCGCCTCACCCGCAGCCCGGTCTTCTCCGGCGTCGTAGAGAGCCGCGGCCTTCCGGGTCATCAGCCGAGCGGGTTCGACCTGGAGCGCGCACTGCGCCAACGGGTGCGCGACGCCCTGGTGCGCGCCGATCGGCGTGTCCCGCACCGCACGGGTGCGGGCGCAGTCGGTCGCCTGGCCGAGCGCGCGGCGGGCCAGGCCGGTGGCGAAGGAGGCCACCACGACCCGTTCCGGGTCGAGCCCCGCGAAGAGCTGGGCCAACCCGGCGTCCTCGGCCCCCACCAGCGCGTCCGTCGGCACGACCACCGGCGACGGCGTCGGCCGCCGCCCGGGTTCGCGAACGCCATCCTGGTCGTGCCGTCCGCGAACCCGGGCAGCCACCGCCGCCGCACTCCTCCGGCACGGTCACGCCCAGGTAGCCCAGCCGCCCCGCGCACCGCCCGCCGCTCGTCGCTCTCCACGAAGTCCGTCACGACCGGTCCTCCACCCCGACCGGTCCCGCCGCCGGCTCCACCACGGCGAGCACGTCGACCCGCTCCCCCGCCGCCACGAGGACTTCGGCGACCGTGCCGCCGGTCGTGGCGAGCACCGGACGACGGTGCCCGGGACCGGGGCTCCGGTCCCGCCCTCGATCACCCGGGGACCCGGCTCGGGGAACCTCGTGCACGGCCACCCGCACGGTCCGCCGCACCCCGTCCCGCTCCAGCACGACTGCGCTGCGTGACGTCGACACCACGTGCACGCCGGGATCGGTCACCACCCCGCGCCGGGTGTGCCGGTAGGCCACTCCCACGGTTTCACCGTGGAATTCGAACACGGTTTTCTGCGGTTGGGACGGAAGATTCCGCCACCCGAGCGGTGGGTTCGTCCGACGAATTGCGGTCAGCTCCAACGCGGCGGCCGGCGCGGCCGGCCGAACGTCCACCACCGGGGGTTCGGTGAGCCCGTGCCGGTCCAGGAACCCGGTGTGGGTGGCACCGGCGGCGAAGGCCGGATGGCGCAACACCCGCACGAGAAGTTCGCGGTTGGCGACCAACCCGTGCGGGACCGACCGGTCCAGTGCGGTGACCGGTTTGCGAATCACGGCTTTCCGGGTCGGTGCCGACGCGATGACCTTGGCCGACAGGGGGTCGTAGTGCACCCCGACCACGCTGCCGTCCTCCACACCGCTGTCGGTTCTTACGCCGTCCGGCACGTGGAAGCGGTGCAGGGTGCCGGTCGACGGCCGCCAGTCGTGCGCCGGGTCTTCCGCACAGAGGCGGACTTCCTCCAGCAGCGGTTCGCAGAAGACCGCACCGTCGCCGAACGCGGCTTCGGCTTCCCGCCGCGCCGAGGCCACCCGGTCAGCCGGCTCGTCCGCCGAACGGCGAGCACGGCGGAGGGGCGGGCTCCTATGGGAATCCCGCCCCTCCGGATCAGCCCGGGTCGTCCGGGCCGGCGTGCGCCCCGGTCGCGGACGCGCCCGCCGTCACCAGCCGCCCTGGACCATGGTCTGGAACAGCCACCGGCCGTCCTTCTTCACCAGCAGGTCGCCGTACCGCGCGACCTGCGAGAACTCCCCCACCGTGATGGTCGCGTCGGTGACCACGAACACGAGGCCGGCGTTGAGGAAGATCGGCGTCCGCACCGACTCCATCCCGACCTCGCCGTCGCCGAGCTGCTCGGCCATGTCCTTGAGGAACCGCGCGCGGTCCCACGACTCGGCCGACCCGTCGGTCACCGCGTTGACCGGGAACAGCGCCATCCCGGCCATCGCCTCGACGTCCTTCGCCACCGCCAGCGCGTCCCACCGCGCGAACCACTCCAACACACCCGAGACGTCGTCGTCGGTCGGCACGAACCCAGCCCCGCTACCCGGCACAGCACTCATGTCGTACATCGTACCGTACGACGTACGGTGACTGCTGGAGCCCGGTCCGGCAACCCCCGGCCGGGCTTTGACGTGCGCCACAACCGCTGGTCCGAGGGGTTGGTGCCACCACCGCCGGGTACTCGCCGGGGAGTGGCCGGCCGCTGATCGGACCGGCCCACGTGCGGAGAGAGGTCTCGTGTCGGGTTCCGGTGCCGTGGTCTACACCAGTGTCGGTGTCGCCACCCTCATGGCCGCTCTGCTGCCCCGGGTACTGGGTCGGTTGCCGATCTCGATGCCCATGGTGTTCCTGGGCGCGGGCGCGCTCGCGTTCACCACCCTCGACGCACTGCCCGATCCCGACCCCGTGCACCACGGGTCCATCACGCTCCACCTGACCGAGCTGTGCGTGATCATCTCCCTGATGGGCGCGGGGCTCGCGCTGAACCGGCCGGTCGGCCTGCGCCGCTGGTCCACCACCTGGCGGCTGCTGGCCATCACGATGCCGCTCTCCGTGCTCGCCATCGCGCTGCTGGGGTGGGGCGTGCTCGGGTGGAGCGTGGCGTCGTCGGTGCTGCTCGCGGCGGTGATCGCGCCGACGGACCCGGTGCTCGCCGGCGAGGTCCAGGTCGCCGAGCCCGCGGAGAACCCCGACGACGCCGAGGAGGGCGAGGACGAGGCGCGGTTCGCGTTGACCTCCGAGGCGGGCCTCAACGACGGCCTGGCGTTCCCGTTCACCTACGCGGCGGTGGCCATCAGCATCGTGGGCGCGGCCCCGGACGCCTGGCTGCCGCACTGGGTCGCCGTGGACGTGGTGTGGCGGCTCGCGGCCGGCCTCCTGGTCGGGCTGGTCGCCGGGTGGGGGCTGCGCAAGCTGTTCTTCGCCGCGCCGTCGGAGAAGTTCCGCCTGGCCGAGCACGCGGAGGGGTTCGTGGCGCTCGCCGCGACGTTCCTCGCCTACGGCCTCACCGAACTGGTCGGCGGCTACGGCTTCATCGCGGTGTTCGTGTGCGCCTGCACGATCAGGGCGGGCGAGCGGTCCCACGGCTACCACCGCGTCCTGCACCAGTACGTCGAGCAGATCGAGCGGATGCTCACCGTGCTGATCATCTTCCTGCTCGGCGGCGCGGCCGTCACCGGCCTGCTGGCGGGCACCGGGTGGCGGGAGGTGCTGGTGGCGCTGCTCGTCCTCCTCGTCGTGCGGCCGGTGACCGGCCTGGTCGCCCTGGCCCGCGGCAAGACGGGACCGCGCGAGCGGTTCGTCATCTCGTTCTTCGGCGTGCGGGGTGTCGGGTCGCTGTTCTACGTCGCGTACGCGCTCCAGGCCGGGCAGTTCGTCGATCCGGAGGCGATCTGGCGGGTGGTCGGGCTGGTCGTGATCGGCTCGATCGTGCTGCACGGGATCACCGCGACCCCGGCCATCAGGTTCCTGGACCGCCTGCGGCTGCGCGCGGCACGGGATCGGCACGGTGACCCGGACCAAGCACCGCAGACGCCGGTGTGACCGCAGGCCGCCGTGTCCGCGACGTGCTTGCCCCCGGCTACAACAGGGTGAGCTGCTCGCGGTCCACGCCGCGCGGGTGCGGTGCGGTCGACGGCAGGCTGCCTTGCGGCCACACACCCTCGTCGTCACCCGGCACGCCCACCGCGTCCAGGCTGCCCTTCGCCACCAGACCGTGCCGGTGCAGCAACGGCCGGACGCGGGCGGCGAGCCACCGCCGGTACCGGGCGTCGACGTGGGAACCGCGCCCGTAGAGCCGGCGGTAGCGGTCCGCGAGGTCGGGCCGCTCCCGCACCAGCCACCGGGTGAACCACTCGCGCGCGCCGGGCCGCAGGTGCAGCGGCAGCACCGTCACGCCGGTCGCGCCGGCCGCCGCGATCTCCGCCAGCAACGCGTCCAGGCCCTCCACGTCGTCGGTCAGGCCGGGCAGCACGGGCGCGACGAACACCCCGCACGGCAGACCGGCTTCCCGCACCGCGCGCACCAGCTCCAGCCGAGCCCGCGGGCTCGGCGTGCCCGGTTCCAGACCGGCTTGCAGGTCCCGGTCCAGCAGCGCGATCGACACGCCGACGCCCACCGGCACCTGCCGCGCCGCCCCGGCCAGCAGCGGGATGTCGCGCGACAGCACGGTTCCCTTGGTGAGGATGGAGAACGGCGTGCCCGAGCCGGCCAGCGCCTCGATGATCCCGGGCATCAGCCGGTAGCGGCCCTCCGCGCGCTGGTACGGGTCCGTGTTGGTGCCCAGGGCCACGTGGTCGCGCCGCCACGTGCGGGATTTCAGTTGCGCGGCCAGGTCTTCCGCCGCGTTGACCTTCACCACGACCTGCGTGTCGAAGTCGTGCCCGGCGTCCAGGTCGAGGTAGGTGTGCGAGTTGCGGGCGAAGCAGTTGTGGCTGACCAGGCCGTTGGCGACGAAGTCCCCGGTACCGGTGGTGATGTCGTAGAGCGTGCGCGACACGCCCAGCGCCTCGACCGCCACCACCGCGAGCCGCGCCCGGCGCGGAACCGCCGTGCCCGCCACGGCGTTCCCGCGCGCCGCCACCGGTGCCACCAGGTGCAGGAACCGCAGCCGCTCGGCGAGCCCACCGGTGATCCGCACGCCGCGCACCTCCACGACGTGACCGATCCTCAACCGCATCAGCGCGAGCACGGCCGCCTCGAACACCGAGCTGTCCGAACTGGACAGCACCAGGCCCTCGCCGGTCGCGGTGCCGCGCGAGTCGAACAGCCCGGCGAGGAAGCCCTTGGACCAGTCGTCGTCGGGCGTCGTCGGCCACTCGACCAGTTCGCTCTCGCGCGGGATGCGACCGGTGGAGTACTCCTTCGCCCGCGCCAGCACGTCCGGGTCGCCGGGCAGCCCGCCGCGCACCACGCCCCAGAGGTAGCCGCGCCGGTAGTCGTCGTTCACGGTCGGCGGTGCGGCGAAGCGGCCGGTGCCGACCAGCCGCGCGCCCTTCGCGAGGAAGGGCCGCTCCTCGAAGTCATCGCAGCGACCCGGGGTGAGGTGCCGCCAGCCGTCCTCGGCGAGGAACCGGTGGTCGCCGCTCGCGACCATTTGCGTGCCGTCCTCCAGGGTCAGCCGGTAGGCGGGCTTGACGGTGGTCCAGAGCGCCCGCACGCGGGTCCGGACGTACCGGCCCTCGGCCGTGCCGAAGACCTCCTCGCCCACGGCCAGCTCGGCGATCGGCTTGGTGCGGCCGTCGGCCAGCAGCACGGGGGTGTCGCCGGCCAGGCAGTAGGTGCACCCGTGCGTGCAGCCCCGGTACGGGTTGACCGTCCACCCGAACGGCAGGCCGTCGCCGGCGACCTTGGTCAACACCGACTTGGCGCGCACCTCGTGGAACACGACGTCGGCGAACTCCGGGGTGCGCACGCTGCGGACCAGCCCCGGCAACCCCGGCAGGACCTGCTGCCGGTCAGTCCCGTCCTTCTGCCCGTCCCATCGCATGTCCACATTCGAACACGTGTTCGAAAACCCGTCAAACGGACTACCGGCGTCACTGCCGGACATCGTTTTCCGACCCCGCACCACCTTCGCGGCGGCCGTCGGCGGTGTCGCCACGAGCTGGAGCGAGATGGCGGTTTTCGTCATGGGCGCGCTCTGCGTGTGGCTGGCGGCCTGGCAGAGCCCGGAGAACCGGCCGATCGGGATTTTCGACAACATCGCCTTCCTGGTGCTGTTCGTGACCGGCGGCCCGTACGCGGACTCGGGGCTCCAGGTCGTCTACCCGGCACTGGCCGCGTACGGGTGATGGGCGTGATCGCACAGGGGTGTCGAGCGCGCTGCCGGTCAGCCGCACCACGCCGGTCCAGTGGGTGACGCCGTCGTGGACATGATCTACGTTCCGTTGTACGCCTACCGGGGCATGCGGCCCACCGCCGTGCTTTACCTGGGGTTTACCGTGCCGCGCGTGCTGGGCCTGCGGAATTGGACCCGTGTCGTCGCGCGGGAAGCCGATGGCGGCATGACGGAATTCACACCCTCGTCGGTGCCGGGCGAGTTCTCCCGCCGCCGATCCGACAGCGTGCGGGCACCACCTGGCCCCCGCGACCCGGGCGGGGTGGTGCGCCCGGGTCGTGGTGGCCGGGGCCGAGAGCACCGGCACGACGACGCTGTCGCGAGAACCAGCGGCGCACCTCGGCACACCCCGGGTACCCGGGTACGGCCGCATCCACACCGGGGCCGAGCTCGCCGCCGCGCGGGCGCTCGACCCGGCCGCCGACCCCGACTGTCCGTTGTGGACGGTCGGCGACTTCCGGGACGCGGCCGTCGGGTCGTGTCAGACGGTGACCACGACCTGGTCCAGCGTCTTGCGGACCAGGTTGGGCACCACGCAGTCGTCGGCCGGGTAGCCGATCGGGATGACCGCGAACGCCTTCTCGTTGCGCGGCCGGTGGAGCACCTCGCCGAGGAACTTCATCGGCGAGGGCGTGTGGGTGAGCGCCGCGAGCCCGGCCAGGTGCAGCGCGGTGAGCAGCATGCCGACCGCGATGCCGACCGACTCGTCGACGTAGTAGTGCTTGCGGCTGCTGCCATCGGGCTCCAGGTAGAACCGCTGCTGGAACACGACGAGCAGTTCGGGGGCGTCGGTGAGGTGGGGTTTCACGTCGTCGGTGCCCAGCGGGCGCAGCGCGTCGAGCCACTCCTCGCCCAGCCGGCCGTCGTAGGAGATGCGCTCCTCGTGCTCGGCGGCGGCGCGGATGGCCTTGCGCACCTCGGGGTCCACCACGCGGACGAAGGTCCACGGCTGCTGGTGCGCCCCGCTGGGCGCGGTCGAGGCGACGGCGATCGCGTCCAGCACGACCTGGGTGGGCACGGCGTCCGGGGAGAACATGCGCACGGTGCGCCGCTCGTCCATCCGGGCGCGCAGTTCGGCCGCCGTGCGCAGCGACTGCCCGGCGGACATCCGCGCGGGCCGGTAGGGCACGGGTTCGAAGTCCTGGCCGTGGTTGGGAGTCCAGTTGGTCACCCCAGGGACTGTGGCACCGCGACCCGGCGGGTTGAAGACCCCGACCCGAAATTCGCACCGAAGTGTCCGCATGTCGGACACCGGGACCACTACCGTCCACTGTGGACCGGAGTGCGCGCCGGTGCGCGCTCCGTCCCCGGCCGGCCCGGCTCGACGCGAGCCGGGCCCGGTGATCGGGCAGGATGTGCGCCGTGCACGCCAAGGACCAGACCACCGCACACGGGCACGGCCATGGCCACGGCCGCCACGCCGCGCCCGCCTCCGCACCGGTCCGCAGACTCCTCTTGGTCCTGCTGCTGCCGCTGGTGCTGGCCACGGTGGTCGGCGCGCTGGTGCTCTACCCGTTCGACCACGACCAGCCCACCGGCGCGGAGGCGGGCCTCGCCCAGGTGCCGGTGCGCGGCGAGGTGACGGCCGTGGTGCGCGGCGGGTGCGGCCCGGACGCCGACCAGCCCGGCGCGACCGGGTGCGTGCTGGTGACCGTCCGGATGGCCGACGGCTTCGCGCCCGGCCGCGACGTGCGCATCCCGGTGCCGGACCAGCCGTCCTCGCCGACGTTCGCGGTGGGCGACGCCGTGGTGCTCTCCTACGGCGGCGGCGATCCGAACGCCGGCCAGTCCTACCAGCTCGCGGACTTCCAGCGCGGGTTCCCGATGCTGCTGCTGGCCGTGCTGTTCGTGGCGGCCGTGCTGCTGCTCGGCCGCTGGCAGGGGTTGGCGGCGCTGGGAGCGCTGGCCCTGAGCTTCGTGGTCCTGGTGCTGTTCGTGCTGCCCGCGATCCTGGCCGGCGAGGACCCGCTGGCCGTGGCCGTGGTCGGGGCCGGCTTGATCATGTTCGTGGTGCTGTACCTGACGCACGGGGTGTCCGCGCGGACGTCCACGGCGGTGCTGGGGACGCTGGTGAGCCTCGTGCTGATCGGCGTGCTCGGCGTGCTGTTCTCGGCGCTGGGCAAGCTGACCGGGCTCGACGAGGACACCGCGAACCTGGTGTCGCTGCTCGGGCACGGCATCGACACCCGGGGCCTGCTGCTCGCGGGCACGATCATCGGCGCGCTGGGCGTGCTCGACGACGTGACGGTGACCCAGACCAGCTCGGTGTGGGAGCTGCGCCGGGCCAACCCGGCGCTCGGGTTCCGCGAGCTGTACGCGGCCGGCTCGCGGATCGGCCGCGACCACCTGTCCTCCGTGGTGAACACGCTGGTCATGGCGTACGCGGGCACGGCGCTGCCGCTGCTGCTGGCGTTCTCGCTGTCCGGCCGGGACCTGGGCGAGATCCTCACCGCCCAGCAGGTCGCCCAGGAGATCGTGCGAACCCTGGTGGGCAGCATCGGCCTGGTCGCGGCGGTGCCGGTCACGACGGCGCTGGCGGCGTACCTGGCGAGCCGGGAGACGGTGCCCGAGCCCGAGCCCGAGCCTGAACCGGAACCCGAGCCCGACGACGACGCCGCCGCCGGGGAAGACGAGTACGACGACTGGGACGAACCCGCCTGGGACGAACCGCAGGAGCCGGCGTGGCGGCGGCGGGTGACCGGTGACCTGCGCACCGGCTACGACCCGGCCAAGGGACCGTGGCGACGGCCGGGCCGCCCGGTCCCCCGGCCGGGGGACCGGGGCCTCGGCTGACCCGCCGGGAAGCCCTGGTAAGGGCCCTGGTCGTCGCCCGCGTCGCGGACGGACCGCCCTCCGGCGACCGGCGGCGGCGCGGCCGGCGGCCACCGGGATAATCGGGGGCGTGGGACGCACCCGGAAAGCCGACGAGACCATCACCAGGGAGGTCGACTCGGGTATCGCGGAACTCGTCCCCGACCCGGACGTGCCGCGCGCGTGGACGTTGCGCCTCAACGGCACGCCGCAGTCGCACGTGGACCTGGACGACCCGCGCCACCTGGAGTTCGAGTACCTGCGCCGGCTCGGCCACGTGGCCGACCTGATCGCACCCGACGACGAGCCGGTCCGCGCCCTGCACCTGGGCGGCGGCGGGCTGTCGCTGCCCCGGTACATCGCCGCCACCCGGCCGCGTTCGACGCAGCAGGTCGTCGAGGTCGACGCGGCGCTGATCGACCTGGTCCGCGGCCTGCTGCCGCTGGACCGGGGGTGGCGGGTGAAGATCCGCCACGGCGACGCGCGGGCGGTGCTGGAGAAGGCCCCGGAGGACACCTTCGACCTGGTGGTGACCGACGTGTTCGCGGGCGCGCGGACGCCGGCGCACCTGACCTCCGCGGAGTTCGTGGAGCTGGCCGCGCGCACCCTGCGCGGCGGCGGCGTCTACGCGGCCAACATCGGCGACGGCGGCGGGCTCGCGTTCGCCAAGGCCCAGGCCGCGACCGTCCGCGCGGTGTTCCGGCACGTGTGCGTGATGGCCGAGCCGGCCGTCTTCCGGGGCCGGCGGTTCGGCAACTTCGTGCTGCTGGGCTCCCACCTGGAACTGCCGATCGCCGACTTGGTCCGGCGCACCGCGGGCGACCCGTTCCCGGGTCGCGTGGAGCACGACGAGTCCCTGGTCCGCTTCATCGGCGGCACCCCGCCGACCACCGACGCCACCGCCACCCAGTCCCCCTCGCCGCCGAAGGGCACGTGGGGCCTGCCGGACGACTGACCGCGCGCCGACGTCCCCGGACGGTCCGTCCCGAGCAGGACACTCCTCTGACGCGTCGAGTGCTTGTGGTGGGTTTCGAGTTGTCGGCAGAGCTATCGGGCGATGCAGCGCTTAAGGCAGCGTTTGATCTCGCGGGCGGACCGGTCTGCCGACAGCGGTGGGCGGGCAAGTCCCGCGCAGAGCATCACGTCGGTCAGTCCAGGGTCGAGACGAACCGCGACACGGCGTCCGGGTTGAGCTTCTGCGCCAGCCGCCCGGTCGGGGCCAGCGAGCCCAGCCGGTAGAGCGGCCGGTCGGCGGCGGCCACGCCACGCGCCTCCGCGCGCAGTTGCGCCACGAGCAGGTCGGCGAACACCAGGCCCTGCGCGTCGCCGCGACCGGCCAGGACGTCCGCCAGCTTCCGCAGCCCGAACACGCCCTGCTCCCGGCCGCCCGTGCCCGCGTAGATCGCCAGCGCCAGGTTGATCGCCTTGCCGCCGCCGCGCACGAGCAGCCCGACGGTCCGGCTGCCGCGCAGGTCGGTCACCAGCAGGTCCACCTGGTCGGCGGCGTGCAGGTCGACCGAGCGGGTGCCGAAGGCGCGCACGGACAGCACGTGGCCCGCCAGCCACACCCGCCGCCGCGCCTCCGACCACGCCAGCAGCAGCAGCGGCACGGCGAACACGGCCGCCGTGACCAGCCCCGCGGTCCGCCCGGCGAGCAGCCCCAGCAACCCGCCGAACGCGGCGGCCACCATCACCGCGCCGATCCCCACCGTCCGGGCGCGCTTGCGCACCGCGGCGGGGTCCAGCAGGTCCAGGGGGATCTGCTCCTCGCTCACCGGCCCAACGCCTCCCGCACCGAGTCCACCACGTCCGCGAGCGGCACCTCGCGCTGCTCGCCGGTGGCCAGCTCCTTGAGCTGCACGACGCCCGCCTCGATGTCCCGCTCGCCCAGCACGAGGGCGAACCGCGCACCGGACCGGTCGGCACCCTTCATCGCGCCCTTCAGGCCCTTGCCGCCGTACGCCAGGTCGTACCGCACGCCCACCGCGCGCAGCGCGGCGGACAGCGCCACCAACCGGGTCTTCGCGGCTGCCCCCAGCGGCACGCCGTACACGTCGCACCGCGTCAGGTCGCCCAGCCGCAGGCCCTCGACCTCGCACGCCAGCAGCGAGCGGTCCACGCCCAGGCCGAACCCGACCCCGGACAGCGGCTGCCCGCCGAGCTGCTCCATCAGGCCGTCGTACCGCCCGCCGCCGCCGATGGCGGACTGCGCGCCCAGGCCGTCGTGCACGAACTCGAAGCACGTCTTGGTGTAGTAGTCCAGGCCGCGCACCATCCGCGGGTTCTCCACGAACTTCACGCCCAGGTCCGCGAGGTGGCCCTTGACCGCCTCGTAGTGCTCGCGCGAACCGTCCGACAGGTGGTCGCGCATGAGCGGCGCGTCCTCCACCAGGGCCCGCACCTCGGGCCGCTTGTCGTCCAGCACGCGCAGCGGGTTGATGGCGGCGCGGCGGCGCGTGTCCGCGTCCAGCGGCAGCCCCGCGAGGAACGACTGGAGCAGCTCGCGGTACGCGGGCCGGTCCGACGCGTCGCCCAGCGAGGTCAGCTCCAGCCGGTAGCCGGTCAGGCCCATCCGCCGGAACGCCTCGTCGGCGATGGCGATGACCTCGGCGTCCAGCGCCGGGTCGTCCACGCCGATCGCCTCGACGCCGACCTGGTGGAACTGCCGGTACCGGCCCGCCTGCGGCTGCTCGGCCCGGAAGAACTGCCCGGCGTAGACGAGCTTGACGGGGAGCTGACCCCGGTCCAGGCCGTGCTCGATGACGGCCCGCATCACGCCCGCCGTGCCCTCGGGGCGCAGCGTGATCGACCGGTCGCCCCGGTCGGTGAAGGTGTACATCTCCTTGGTCACCACGTCGGTGGACTCACCGACGCCGCGCGCGAACAGCGCGGTGTCCTCGAAGACGGGCAGCTCCACGTAGCCGTACCCGGCGCGGCGGGCCGAGTCCACCAGGGTGTCGCGGACGGCGACGAAGCCGGCGGAGGTGGGCGGGAGGTAGTCCGGGACGCCCTTGGGGGCGGAGAACGCGGTCACGGTGATTACAGTCCTCGGTGCGGTGCGGCCGGCGCGTCGTCGCCCAGTTCCAGCAGGAACGGGTTGCCCGCGCGCTCGCGGCCGATGGTCGTCGTGGGTCCGTGGCCGGGCAGGACCACCGTTTCGTCGTGCAGCGTCAGCACCTTCGTGCGCAGTGACGCGAGCATGGACCGGTGATCGCCACCCGGCAGGTCGGTGCGTCCGATGGAACCGGCGAAGAGGGTGTCGCCGGACAGCACGAGCCGGCCGCCCTCCTCGGTGTCGGCGCGGAACATCACCGACCCGCCGGTATGGCCCGGGGTGTGGTCGACGGTCAGCCGCAGCCCCGCCAGGTCGAGTTCGACCCCGTCGGACAGCTCCCGCACCTCGCGCGGCTCGCGCATCTCCAGGTTCCCGCCGAAGAACGCGCGCGACTCCGCGCTGATCCCCTTGAGCGGGTCGGACAGCAGCGCGCGGTCGGCCGGGTGGATCCAGGCCGGCACGTCGTTGCCGTCGCAGACGGGCGCGACGGAGAAGGTGTGGTCGAAGTGCCCGTGCGTGAGCAGGACCGCGACCGGGGACAGGCGGTGCTCGCGCAGCGCCTCGGCCAGCGGCTCGGTCGCGTCCTGGCCGGGGTCGACCACGACGCACGGCCCGCCGGGCCCGGTCGCGAGCAGGAAGCAGTTGGCCTGGAGAGCGCCGGTGGGGAACCCGATCACCAGCACGCGGACACCTCTCGACGGCAACGGAACGGCAACAGATGCCGGTGGACCTGCTCACCAGCCTATCCGCCTGACACCAGCTATATACGAGCCCCCTAGACTGCTGACCGATCGTCGCCGGTCGACGCGAGAACAGGGGAGGTTGCAGGTGCCGACCAACGTGCAGCGCCGCGAGCAGGCCAAGCGGAAGCTGGAGCGCCAGCTCGTCCGTCGGGCGGAGCGCGCGAAGCGGCGCCGAGTCCTCGCCGTGGGCTTGACCGTCGTGCTCGTCGTAGCGGTCGCGGGCGGGGTGTACTTCCTGACCACCGCGGACTTCGGCGGCGGGGACACCGACGCGGCGGCCAGTTCCAGCTCGGCCGCCCCGATCCAGATCCCGACCGAGGTCAAGGCGCTGCCCAAGCGCACGGCCCCGCTCGCCGACCCGGTGAACTGCGAGTACCGGGCCTCGAAGGAGCCGGCGGCCAAGGAGGGCACGAAGGCCCCCGAGGCGTCCGGCATCTCCTCCACCGGCACCGCGACCGCCACCGTCAAGGCGAACATCGGCGACCTGAAGGTGACCCTGGACCGCTCGCTGGCCCCGTGCGCGGTGAACTCGTTCATCAGCCTGGCCCAGCAGGGTTACTACAACGGCGTCGGCTGCCACCGGATCGGCACCGAGGGCCTCCAGATGCTCCAGTGCGGCGACCCGTCGGGCAGCGGCAGCGGTGGCCCCGGTTACGCCTTCGACGACGAGACCTGGCCGGAGCTGACCTACGGGCGCGGCTACCTGGCCATGGCGAACGCGGGCAAGGACCAGGAGACCGGCAAGGGCACCAACGGCAGCCAGTTCTTCATCGTCTACGGCGACGCGCAGCTCTCGCCGGACTACTCGGTGTTCGGCAGCCTGGACGAGGACGGCCTGAAGCTGATCGACGAGGTGGCCCGCGCGGGCCACGACGGCGCGTTCGACCCGTCGCCCGGTGGCGGGAAGCCGAACAAAGAAGTGAAGTTCGAGTCGGTCACCATCGCCTGACCGAACCCGGACGAGGAAGGGCCCGACTCCCGCGAGGGGGTTGGGCCCTTCCGCTTTTCCGGCACGGCACACCGACCTCGCGGTCGCCGGGACCCGGGGCGGGTGCCGGTAGTGGGCTTTGGTGCCGAGCACGGCGGACAGGACGTCGCAGCGGGGTCGCGTTCGCGGTGGGCGCGGTGGGCGGCCTCGGCGGTGCGGGCGCGGGTCGAGGACGACCCCGGACGCGCAGGGGCCCGGCCCTCGGGAGAGGAGAGCCGGGCCCCTTCGTCTTCCCCGCCGGGGTGCGCGAGGCACCCGGCAGGTGGATCATGGCACCGCACCACGACGTTTCGCTGACGCGTCCCGCCGGCCGGCGGGACCGGGTCAGGACGCCGACGTCACCCGGTACACGTCGTACACGCCTTCGACGCTCCGAACGGCCTTCAGCACGTGGCCGAGGTGCTTCGGATCGCCCATCTCGAAGGAGAACCGGCTGACCGCGACCCGGTCCCGGGACGTGGTGACCGACGCGGACAGGATGTTGACCTTCTCGTCCGCCAGCACCTTCGTCACGTCCGACAGCAGCCGGTGCCGGTCCAGCGCCTCCACCTGGATCGCCACCAGGAACACCGAGGACGACGACGGAGCCCACTCGACGTCCAGCAACCGCTCGGGCGTCTTCAGCAGCTCGTCGGCGTTCGTGCAGTCCGTGCGGTGCACCGAAACCCCGCCACCCCGGGTGACGAACCCGAGGATGTCGTCACCGGGCACCGGCGTGCAGCACCGGGCCAGCTTCACCCAGACGTCCGCCGCGTCCTTGACGATGACGCCCGCGTCGCCGGTGACCCGCCGCCGCGCGACCGTGGACGGCGTGGACCGCTCGGCCAGCTCCTCCTCGGCGTGGTCGACCCCGCCGAGCTGGGCCACCAGCCGCTGCACGACGTGCCGGCCGGAGGTGTGCCCCTCCCCCACCGCCGCGTACAGCGCGGAGACGTCCGGGTAGTGCAGTTCCTTGGACAGCGCGCCCATCGAGTCCGCCGACACCAGGCGTTGCAGCGGGAGCCCGACCCGCCGCACCTCCTTGGCGATGGCGTCCTTGCCGACCTCGATGGCCTCTTCCTTGCGCTCCTTCGCGAACCACTGCTTGATCTTCGCCTTGGCCCGCGGCGAGGCCGCGAACGACAGCCAGTCGCGGGACGGACCCGCGCCCTCCGCCTTGGAGGTGAAGATCTCGATGACCTCGCCGTTCTCCAGCTTGCGCTCCAGCGCGACCAGCCGGCCGTTGACGCGCGCGCCGATGCAGCGGTGCCCCACCTCGGTGTGCACGGCGTAGGCGAAGTCGACCGGCGTCGACCCGGTCGGCAGCGTCACCACGTCGCCCTTGGGCGTGAAGACGAAGATCTCCCGCGCGGCCAGGTCGAACCGCAGCGACTCCAGGAACTCGCCGGGGTCGGCGGCCTCGCGCTGCCAGTCGAGGAGCTGGCGCATCCACGCCATCTCGTCGACCTCGACGCCCTTGCCGCTGTGCGTGCCCCGGGTCTCCTTGTACCGCCAGTGCGCCGCGATGCCGTACTCGGCCGTGCGGTGCATGTCGTAGGTGCGGATCTGCACCTCCAGCGGCTTGCCGTCCGGGCCGATCACGGTCGTGTGCAGCGACTGGTAGACGCTGAACCGGGGCTGGGCGATGTAGTCCTTGAACCGGCCGGGCATCGGCTGCCACAGCGCGTGCACCACGCCCATGGCGGCGTAGCAGTCGCGGACCTCGTCCACCTGGATGCGCACGCCCACCAGGTCGTGGATGTCGTCGAAGTCGCGGCCCCGGACGATCATCTTCTGGTGGATCGAGTAGTAGTGCTTGGGGCGGCCCTCGACCTTGGCGGTGATCCGCGCGCCTTCGAGCTGCGAGGTCAGCTCGTTGATCACGCCGCTGAGGTAGGTGTCGCGGGAGGGGGCGCGGTTCGCGACCAGGCGCACGATCTCGTCGTACTTCTTCGGCTGGAGGATGGCGAACGCCAGGTCTTCCAGCTCCCACTTCACCGTGGCCATGCCGAGCCGGTGCGCCAGCGGTGCCAGCACCTCCAGCGTCTCGCGCGCCTTGCGGGCCTGCTTCTCCGGCGGGAGGAAGCGCATCGTGCGCATGTTGTGCAGCCGGTCGGCCAGCTTGATGACCAGCACCCGCGGGTCCTTGGCCATGGCGATGACCATCTTGCGGATGGTCTCCGCCTCGGCCGCCGCGCCCAGCTTGACCTTGTCCAGCTTGGTGACGCCGTCGACCAGCAGCGCGACCTCGTTGCCGAAGTCGATCCGGAGCTGGTCCAGCGAGTAGTCGGTGTCCTCCACCGTGTCGTGCAGGAGGGCGGCCACCAGCGTCGTGGTGTCCATGCCCAGCTCGGCCAGGATCGTGGCCACCGCGAGCGGGTGCGTGATGTAGGGGTCGCCCGACTTGCGCCGCTGCGGGCGGTGCTTCTCCTCGGCCACGTCGTAGGCGTTCTGGAGGAGGGCCAGGTCGGCCTTGGGGTGCAGGTCCCGGTGGACCGCGGCGAGGGGCTCCAGGACCTGCTTCACCGGGGCGGCACGTTGGGCGGTGATCCGGCGGGCGAGACGTGCGCGCACGCGCCTGGTGGCCGACGGGGGCCGTGCGGGCACGGGCGGCGTCGGCGCGGCGGGTTCGGTGTCCTGGCTCAACCACGCTCCTCGGGGCTAGGAACCGAGGATAGCTCCGTCGCGCGGTGAGTCCGGGCGACGGACCGGTGAGCGGCGAACTTCACACGACGAACAGCAGGTCGGACTTCGGTCCCACCGGTCGTTCGCCCGATCGAGTGGTGCCGGGAGTGCCCCGGCACCCCCCGGTCAGGTGGAGACGAGGGCGTTGACCGACCGGCCCGCGAGCCGGTCCCGGCCGCCCAGCGCCGGGATCTCCAGGACCACCGAGACGCCGGTGACCACGCCGCCGGCCCGTTCCACCAGGGTGCAGGCCGCTGCGGCGGTGCCGCCGGTGGCGAGCACGTCGTCCACCACCACGACCTGCTGACCGGGGGCGATGGCGTCGGCGGGCAGCTCCAGGGTCGCCGTCCCGTACTCCAGGTCGTAGGACACCCGGTGCGCGACGGCCGGCAGCTTGCCCGGCTTGCGCAGCGGCACCACGCCGTAGCGCCAGCCGTAGCCCAGGGCCGCCCCGAGCAGGAAGCCCCGGGACTCGACGGCCGCGACGAGCTGCGTGTCCGGGTGGATCTCGCCCTGGAGCGCGTCCACCACGGCGCGCAGCGCGTCGGGGTCGGCGAAGACGGGCGTGAGGTCCCGGAACACGACCCCCGGTCGGGGGAAGTCCGGGACCTCACGCATCAGCCCGAGGGCCCGGTCCAGCTTCAACGGTGCTTCTTGCCGGTCGGGCGGCGGCGGGGTTCGGCCTTGCCGGTGCGGTTGGGCACGCCGGCAGCGGCGGTCAGGGCCTTCTCCCGGCGCAGCTCGGCCTTCAGCGACTCGTCGTCCGTGGACTCCACGACGTCGCCGCCGGTCGCGACCTCGCCCGACGCCTTGCGGGCCAGGTTGTCGCGCCGCGCCCGCACCCGTGCGGCCTGCGCCCGGTAGCGCGGGTCGCGCATCTTCAGGTCCACGGCCGCCGGGGTGGCGATGTAGATCGACGACAGCGCGCCGATCGCCATACCGGTCAACTGCACCAGCGCCAGGTCCTTCAGGGTGCCGACGCCGAGCAGGCCCACGCCGATCGCCAGCAGGCCCACCACGGGCAGCAGCGCGATCAGCGACGTGTTGATGGACCGCATCAGGGTCTGGTTCACGGCCAGGTTCGCCGCCTCGGCGTAGGTCCGCCTGGTCAGGCCGAGCAGTCCTCTGGTGTTCTCCTTGACCTTGTCGAACACCACGACTGTGTCGTAGAGCGAGAACCCGAGGATGGTGAGCAGGCCGATGACGGTCGCCGGCGAGACCTCGAAGCCGACCAGCGAGTAGATGCCGGCCGTGATGACCACGTCGTGGATCACCGCGACGAGCGCGGCCACGGCCATGGACCACTCGAAGTACAGCGCCAGGAAGATCGCCACCGCGAGGAAGAACACCGCGAGCGCGATCAGCGCCTTGGTGGTGATCTCACCGCCCCACGAGGCGGACACGGCGCTGTCGCTGATCGACCCCAGGCCGCCGGTGGGCTTGAGGTCGTCGTTCAGGGCCGCCTTGGCGGCGGTGACCTGACCCGCGTCGAGCGTCTCCGAGCGGATCTGGATGGTCGCGGCCTCGCCGGTGCCCACCACCTGCACGGAGGTCGGCTCCTCGCCGAGCGCCTCGGCGAAGCTCTCCTTGACCGCTTCCTGGCTGATCGTGCCCGAGGCCGAGTTCGCCGGCATCTGGAGCCGGGTACCGCCGGTGAAGTCGATGCCGAGGTTGAACCCCCGGAACAGGATCGACGCGATGCAGATCAGCAGGACCACGCCGAACAGGACGTACCAGCGCTTGCGCTTGCCGACGATGTCGAACGCGCCGTTGCCGACGTACAGCCGGTGGAAGATGCTGCCCTTGGACTGCGGCATCGGATCAGACCTCCTTCACGGCGGCGCTCTTGCCGGCCGCGTTGGCGGCCCGCTCGTCGGCACCCGCCTGCACGGCCCCGCCGAGGCCGGACAGCTTCGGGCTGGACAGGGACTTCGACTTCGAGACCATCGCGACCAGCGGGTGCGTGACCAGGAAGACCACGATCAGGTCGAGGACGGTCGACATGCCCAGGGTGAACGCGAAGCCCTTCACCTGGCCGACCGCGATGACGTAGAGGATCGCGGACGCCAGGAAGCTGACCGCGTCCGCCGAGAGGATCGTGCGCCGGGAGCGCACCCACGCGCGGGGCACGGCCGAGCGGAAGGACCGGCCTTCGCGCACCTCGTCCTTCAACCGTTCGAAGAAGACGACGAACGAGTCCGCGGTGATACCGATCGCGACGATGAAACCGGCGATGCCCGCGAGGTCGAGGGTGAACCCGATCCAGCGGCCGAGCAGCACCAGCACCGCGTAGACCACGACGCCCGACAGCACCAGGGAGAGGATGGTCAGCACGCCGAGCAGGCGGTAGTAGAGCAGGCAGTAGACGAACACCAGCAGCAGGCCGATGCCGCCCGCGATCAGACCGGCTTCCAGGGAGGCCAGGCCGAGGGTCGCGGACACCGTCTCGGCTTCGGACGCCTCGAAGGACAGCGGCAGCGCGCCGTACTTGAGCACGTTCGCCAGGCCGTCGGCGTCCTGCTGGCTGAACTTGCCGGAGATCTGGGTGTTGCCGCCGATGATCGGCTCGTTGATGTTCGGCGCGGACACCACCTGGCTGTCGAGCACCACGGCGACCTGCTGGGACACGTTCGCCGAGGTGAACTTGCCCCACTTGTCGCCGCCGTCGCCCTTGAAGGTCAGGTTGACGATGAAGCCGGCACCCTGCGGGTCCGTACCCGCGGTGGCGTTGCTGATGTCCTCGCCGCTCAGCCGCGTGTACAGGCTGAAGTCGGAGTCCTTGACGCTGCCGTCGGCGGGCGGCGTGACCGGCGCGAGGACGTACTTGAACTCACGCTTCTGGTCGCAGGTGAGCAGCGGCAGCGACGGGTCGTCGTTGCCCAGCAGCGGGTCCTTGGCCGGGCAGGTGAACGCGGTCAGCGCCTGGGTCACCGTCTGGGCGTCCAGCGTGGTGAGCGCCGGGTCCTGGCGGCAGGTGCGCGACTCGTTGATGGAGTCCTCGGCCTTCTCCGAGTACTCGCCGCTGAACACCTTGCGGCAGTCGACCTCGGGCTTGGCCGGAGCGGACGTCGTCGTGGCGGGCGGCGTCGTGGTCGTCGGCTGGCCCGCCAACGCCGGGGCCGGCCGGCCCTGGGCGGTGGTGGTGGGCGCGGACGCCGTCTCCGAACCGGACGGCGGCGCGCTCGGCGTCGTGGTCGGCGCGGCCGAGCCCGACGTGCCCGGCGTGCCCGACGTCGGCGGGGGCTCGGGCGCGGCGTTGGGCAGCGGCGAGCCGACGACCTTGCGGAAGTTCAGCTTCGCGGTCTGGCCCAGGCGCTTCGCGCCCTCGCTGTCCGCACCGGGCACCGTGATGACCAGGTTGGTGCCGTCGCGCACGACTTCCGCGCCGGAAACACCGAGACCGTTGACCCGGGTCTCGATCAACTCCCGGGCCTGGTCGAGCGCCTGGTCCGTCGGCGTCTGCCCGTCGGGTGCGCGTGCGGTCAACGTGACCCGCGTGCCACCCTGGAGGTCGATGCCGAGCTTGGGAGTCGCTTTGCCGTTCCCGGTGAAGAACACCAAGGAGTACAGCGCGACCACGATGAGGACAAACGCGCCCAAGTACTTCGCGGGGCGGATTTGCCCGGCCGGAGGTGCCACGGTCCGTCCGTCTCCTAGAACTCCGAAGATGATGTCGAACGCCGCCGCGACCGTGGTTGCGGATCAGGGCAGCGCATGCCCGCCCGGCACTGCCCTGCCGGGTCGATTGCGCAGCGTACCCCGCACCGTGTGAGTTGTCTGTCACCGGATTCCGCTCCGGTCGCGAACCTCCGGGACAATGGCCTGACCGGCCATAAGGCGTCCACCGGACCCGTCACATCGGCCGTTCGGCGTTCACACTTGACCAGGGGAATGCCCGCCGGAAAGGGCACGGCGAGGAATGGGTTGTGCCGCGCGGCGGCACAACCCATTCGCTTTTCGCGCTGCTACTTCTTGCTGTCCTGCTGGACCGGACGGGCCGGCTCGTCCACGACGGCGGGAGCGGTGGCGGTGTCGTCGGCGACGTCGTCGACCACGGCGTCGGTTTCGTCCTCCTCGACGTCGGTCACGACCTTCTCCCGGATCGCCTGGCGCAGCCAGGTGGTGACGACGCCCTCCGAGATCTCCAGTTCGATCTTGGTGTCGTCGAGCTCCTCGCCGGATTCGACGACCGTCCCGTACAGCCCGGACGTGGTCATGACCAGGTCACCGGGCTCCAGCGAGTTGAGCAGCGCCTGCTGCTCGGCGGCCGCCCTCTTCTGCTTGCGCGCGCTGAGGAACAGCGGCACGGCGAGCAGTACGAGCAGCAGCGGGAACATCAGGGAAGAGAGGTTGCCCATCATTCTCCGTTCAACCGGCGCGGCGGGACAGGTCTGCCCGGAACGTCCGGATTTCTGGGATGCCGCCGCCGATTGTGCCAGGTCAGCAATCCCGATCAGTCGCCGGCGTCGTCGAACAGCGTGCGGGTGGCCTCACCAGGAGCCTTCGCCGGGGGCTCCAGCCCCAGGTGCAGCCACGCCGTGGCGGTCGCGACCCGGCCACGCGGCGTACGCGCCAACATACCGGCGCGGACGAGGTAGGGCTCGCACACCTCCTCGACCGTGGTCGGCTCCTCGCCGACCGCGACGGCCAACGTGGACACCCCCACCGGCCCGCCGCCGAACGACTTCACCAGCGCACCCAGCACCGCCCGGTCCAGCCGGTCCAGGCCCAGCTCGTCCACGTCGTAGACGGCCAGCGCGTCGCGCGCCACCGCGCGGGTCACCGCGCCGTCCGCGCGCACCTCGGCGAAGTCGCGCACCCGGCGCAGCAGCCGGTTGGCGATCCGGGGCGTGCCGCGCGACCGCCCGGCGATCTCCCGCCCCCCGTCCTCGCGCAGGTCGACGCCGAGGATCTGGGCCGACCGCCGGATGATCAGCTCCAGCTCGTCCGCGCTGTAGAACTCCATGTGCCCGGTGAACCCGAACCGGTCGCGCAGCGGCCCGGTCAGCGCACCGGACCTGGTCGTCGCGGCGACCAGGGTGAACGGGGCGATGTCCAGCGGGATGCTGGTCGCGCCCGGCCCCTTGCCGACCACGACGTCGACCCGGAAGTCCTCCATCGCCAGGTACAGCATCTCCTCGGCGGGCCGGGCCATCCGGTGGATCTCGTCGATGAACAGCACGTCGCCCTCGACCAGGTTGGACAGCATCGCGGCCAGGTCGCCGGCGCGCTCCAGCGCGGGCCCCGAGGTGATCCGCAGCGACGCGCCGAGCTCGGCCGCGATGATCATGGCGAGGCTGGTCTTGCCCAGGCCGGGCGGCCCGGACAGCAGCACGTGGTCCGGCGGCGAACCGCGCCGCATCGCGCCCTGGAGGACCAGCTCCAACTGCTCGCGCACCTTGGGCTGGCCGACGAACTCGTGCAGGTCCCGGGGCCGCAGGGTGGATTCGACGTCCCGTTCGGCGGGGTCGCGCTCCGGGTCGAGCGCGCTGTCCGGCTCGAACTCCTCGAAGGTCATCGCTTGCGGCCCAGCGCGGCCAGCGCCCGGCGCAGCACCTCCGACGTGCCCAGCGAGCCGTCCTCGGCCAGCACGGCGTCCACGGTCTGCTCGGCCTGCTTGGCCGGGAACCCGAGGCCGAGCAGCGCCTCCGCGACCTGGGTGCGCACCCGGCCCGCGCCGGGCGCGGCGGCGGGCGCGGTCGCGAGCTGCCCGACCTTGTCCCGCAGCTCGATGATCAGCCGCTCCGCGCCCTTGCGGCCGATGCCGGGCACCTGGGTGAGCACGGTGACGCTGCCGTCGGCGAGCGCGGCGCGCAACTGGTCCGGCTCCAGCACCGCCAGGGTCGCCAGGGCGAGCCGGGGCCCGATCCCGGACACCGTCTGGAGCAGGCCGAACAGCTCGCGGGCCTCGGCGTCGGCGAACCCGAACAGGGTCAGCGAGTCCTCGCGGACGACCAGCGCGGTGTCCAGCCGGGTCTCGTCGCCCCGGCGCAGCCCGGCCAGCGTGGTGGGCGTGGCCTGCACCGCGAAGCCGACGCCGCCGACCTCCACGACCACGTGGTCGAGCCCGATGGACAGCACCTGCCCGCGCAGCGACGAGATCACTCGGTCTTCCCTCCGGTCTGGGCCCGCGTCGGCCCGGCGGCGTGCCGGGCGGTGGCCTGGGCAAGTTTCGCGCGGTGCGCGCGGGCGAGTTCGGCCGCCCTGGCCTGGGCCTCCTCCAGCCGGGCGCGCATGGGTGCGCGCCACAGGTGGCAGATGGCCAGCGCGAGCGCGTCGGCGGCGTCGGCGGGCCGAGGGGCCACCCGGAGACCCAGGATCTTGGTGACCATGGCGGTGACCTGGGCCTTGTCCGCGCGGCCGGAGCCGGTCACGGCGGCCTTCACCTCGCTCGGGGTATGGAACACGACCGGCAGGCCGCGCCGCGCCGCCGACAGCGCCACGACGCCGCCCGCCTGGGCGGTGCCCATCGCGGTGCGCACGTTGTGCTGGCTGAACACCCGTTCGACGGCGACCGCCTGCGGCCGGTACCGGTCGAGCCACTCCTCCACGGCGTCGGAGAGCTGGAGCAGCCGGACCGCCAGGTCCGCGTCCGCCGGCGTGCGCACGACGTCCACCGCGACCGGCCGCACGGTGCGGCCGGGACCGCCGTCGACGACCCCGAAACCGCAGCGGGTCAGGCCGGGGTCGACTCCGAACACGCGCACGCTGGTCCCCTCGGAAAGCCCGTCACGAACACCAGTTCGAACCGTACCGGTTCGCCGGTCGCGGGCCCGGCCCGACACGCGTCGGTGACCGGCGCGGACCCCCCGGTCGACACAGCGTCACCGGGTCACTACAGTGACTCGGTCCACTGATCGACTCCAGTCGCGGCATAGACGGGGTGCCATGACCCTGAGACGGTTCAGCCTCATCGCGGCTGCCGTCTGCGCGTGCCTGGTCGTGGTGGTGACCCTGGTCCTGTCCGGTGCGCTGGACCGGCCGGCGGCGGTCGCGGTCGACAAGTTCACCCAGCTCGCCGGGGCGACGGCGGCGATGGTCTGCTACTGGCGCGCGGGCCTGCGCCGGCAGGGCACGGCGCGCCGGTGGCGGCTGTGGATGGCCGCCTCGATGGCGAGCCTGGTGGTCGGGCTGTGCGCGTGGACGTGGGGACTGGTGTTCCTGGGCGTCCCGCTGCCGTCGACCACGATCGCCCCGCTGGGCTTCATCCTGGTGCCGGTGCTGGCCCTGTGCGCGGTGCTGGTGCTCGGGCACGGCGGCACCGGGTCGCTGCCCAACCACCGCAACCGGGTGGTGATCGTGCTGGACGGGCTGATCGTGGTCGGCTCGCTGTTCGTGCTCACCTGGGTGTCGCTGCTGGAGTCGATGGTGCGGGCCTGGGCCACCTCCGGGCCGGGCTTCGCGACCGTGGTGGCGCACCCGGCGGCGTACCTGGTGATGCTGGTCGTGCTCCTGGTGTCGTCCTGGTCGCACCGGTCGGTGCGGCAGCTCCCGATGCTGTTCGTGGCGCTGGCCGGGCTGGGCCAGTCGGCCTCCGGCTGGGTGTTCGCCTACCTGGTCGGCAAGGGCGCGACGGACATCCCGGTGGCCGCCGACATCGGGTTCATGGTGTGCCCGGCGCTGTACTTCCTGTCGTCCGTCGCGCCGAGCGGCACCGGCCGGGAGCGGGCACCGGCCGGGAAGCTGCGCGCGGGCGAGATGCTGCACATCCTGGTGCCCTACCTGCCGATGCTGATCACCGGCCTGTTCATCGTGGTCGGCACGGCGACCGGGGTGCGGTTGAACCCGCTGGAGATCTACGTGGGCCTGGCGGTGGTGCTGCTGGTGATCGCGCGGCAGCTCCTGACGCTGGTCGACAACGTCCGGCTGCTGGAGCAGTTGCGGGACAGCCGGGAGCGGCTGCGGCACCAGGCGTACCACGACCCGCTGACCGGGGTGGCGAACCGCGTGCTGTTCCGGGAGCGGCTCGACGCGGCGCTGGCGAACCCCGAGCCGCTGGTGGTGCTGTTCATCGACGTGGACGGTTTCAAGGACGTGAACGACAATTACGGCCACGCCGAGGGTGACGCGGTGCTGCGGATCGTCGCCCAACGCCTCCAGCACTGCGTGCGCGCGCAGGACACCGTGGCCCGGCTGGGCGGCGACGAGTTCGGCGTCCTGGTGGACGGCTACCCGTCGCCGCCGGAGGAGATCGGCCGGCGCGTGCTGGACACGATGTCGTCACCGCTGCGGACCCCCGGCGGCGAGCACCACATCCGGGCCAGCGTCGGCATCTCGCACCGGACCGCGCACGACCCGGCGCTGACCGCCGACGACCTGCTGGGCAGCGCGGACGCGGCGATGTACACGGCGAAGCGGCTCGGCAAGGGGATGGTCGTGGTGCACGGGTCGGTGGAGGCGGAGCTGACGTGACCCCGGACGAGGCGGTCGACCTGCTCGGGCTGGCGGAGTTGCCGGTCGAGGGCGGGCACTGGGCCCAGACGTGGCGGTCGCCGGAGGCCTCCGCGATCTACTACCTGCTGCGCGCGCCCGAGGTCTCCGGCCTGCACCGGCTGGCGCACCTGGAGGTCTACGCCCACCACGCGGGCGCGCCGCTGCGGATGCTGCTGCTGCACCCGGACGGTCGCGCGGAGGAGCCCGTCCTGGGCCTGGACCTCGCCGCCGGCCAGCGCCCGCAGGTGGTCGTGGAGCCCGGCGTGTGGCAGGCGAGCGCGCCGGAGGGCGCGTGGTCCCTGGTGGGCACGATCGTCGTGCCGCCGTACACCGACGACGTCGTGGAGTTCGCGAAGGCCGACGACCTCGTACCCCGGTACCCGGCGCACGAGCGGCAGATCCGCCGGTTCGCCCGGTTCTGAGCCGACGGCCGGCCGCGCTCCCGGGCCCGGACGCCGACTCGAACGCCGACGCCGACTCCGACTCAGCCGAGCTCGCGCAGCAGCGGCACGACGTCCTCGGCGAACTGGGTGAGGAACCGCTCCTGGTCGTGGCCCGGCCCGTGGAACACCAGGTGGTCGAAACCGGCGTCGAGGTAGGGCTTGATCCGCGCGACCGCGTCCTGCGGGTCGGAGGCGACGATCCAGCGCTTCGCGACCTGGTCGATCGGCAGCTCGTCGGCCAGCCGCTCCATCTCCTCGGCGCTGTCCACGCTGTGCTTCTGCTCGGGCGTGAGCGACAGCGGGGCCCAGAACCGGGTGTTGGCGAGCGCGGCCTCCGGGTCACGGTCGTAGGACAGCTTGACCTCGATCATCCGGTCGATCGCCGCCGGGTCGCGCCCGGCGGCCTCGGCACCGGCCGCGACGGCGGGCAGCAACTGGTCGGTGTAGAGCTCCATGCCCTTGCCGGACGTGCAGATGAACCCGTCGCCCGCGCGGCCCGCGTACTTGGCCGCGGTCGGCCCGCCGGCGGCGATGTAGATCGGCACCGGGCGTCGCGGCCGGTCGTAGACCTTGGCGTTGACCAGGGTGTAGTACTCGCCGTCGAAGTTGACGTTGTCGCTGGTCCAGAGTTCGCGGATGAGCCGGACCGCTTCCCGCAGCCGGGCGAAGCGCTCCTTGAACGCGGGCCACTCGCGGCCGGACACGGCGATCTCGTTCAGCGCCTCGCCGGTGCCGACGCCGAGCATGATCCGGTCCGGGTGCAGCAGGGCCATGGTGGCGAACGCCTGGGCGATCACCGCCGGGTTGTAGCGGAACGTCGGCGTGAGCACGCTCGTGCCGATGAGGACCCGGCTCGTGCGCTCCCCCACGGCGGCCATCCAGGTGAGCGCGAACGGCGCGTGCCCGCCCTCGTGCCGCCAGGGCAGGAAGTGGTCGGACACGGTCACGCTGTCCAGGCCGACTTCCTCGGCGCGCACCGCGTACTCCACGAGGTCCCGAGGCCCGAACTGCTCCGCGGACGCCTTGTAGCCGATCTTCAGCCCCATTGCCGCTCCTCCTGGCTCGTCCCCGTTCGCACTCTACGAGACCCCGGGGGTGGGCAGCGCGGGGGAAAGCTCACGATCATCCGGACGCGGAAGCGGGAATAAGGCGGTGGGCTCCCCCGGTGCGCGCCGAGCGGTCAGCCCATCGTCCTCTGGCCGTCCAGCGTCTCCCGGATGATGTCGGCGTGGCCCGCGTGCTGCGAGGTCTCGGCGATCAGGTGCAGCAGCACCCGGCGGACCGTCCACACGGCACCCGCTTCGAACCACGGCGCTTCCGGCAGCGGGTGCGCGGCGTCCGCGTCGAGGCCGGCCACCAGCTCCCCGGTCTTGCGGGCGGTCTCCCGGTAGTCGGCGACGAGGCCGGCCAGCGTCTCGCCGGCCACCATCCGGAAGCCGTTCTCCCAGTCGGCCTGCTCGCTCATCATCAGCTCCGCGCCGCCGACGGCGAAGCGCATCCAGCTCTCCTCCACCGACCGGACGTGCTTGATCAGCCCGCCCAGGGACAGCGCGCTGGCCGTGGGCGTGGCCGCCGCCTGCTCGTCGGTCAGGTCCCGCACGGTGTGCAGCAGGAAGCCCCGGTGGGTGGCCAGGGTGGACAACAGGTCGGCCTGCTCGGTGGTGAGCTGCGCGGTGGCGTTCGTCATGGGGGCCTTCTCTCTCGGTCGTTGCGGCAACTCTAGGAGTTATTGCGGACAACTCCGGCCCTCGTTTCGCACGGGGTGCCGATTCCGTTCCCGACCTGCGCTCGCCCGGTGGACCTGCCCGTGATGCCGTCCGTGCGCCCGATGCCGGCCAAGGCCGTGCGCGGGGTGCCGAGCGGGCGGGCCCGGCGACAGCGCCGATTCTTCCAATCCCCGAGGGCCGGCGCGGGCGCAGGATCAGGTCATGTACCTGATCACCGGCGCGACCGGCACCACCGGCGGACTGGTCCGCGACCTCCTGCTGGAGCGCGGCGACGACGTTCGCGGCATGACCCGCAACCCCACCCGGCCCGACCACGTCCACGGCGACTACGACGACCCCGGGTCGTTGGCGGAGGCGTTGGCCGGGGTGGAGGCGGCCTACCTGGTGCCGGCGGCGCAGACGGCCGTCCACGACGCGAACTTCGTCGCGGCGGCCCGGAAGGCGGGCGTGCGGCGGATCGTCCGGCTGTCCGCCGTCGGCACCGGCGAGGAGTGGGAGGGCGAGGTGATCGCGCCGTGGCACCTGGCCGGCGAGGAGGCGGTGCGGGACAGCGGTCTGGAGTGGACGGTGCTGCGGCCGTCGTCGTTCGCGACGAACCTGACCCGGGAGCCGGTGCACAACCTGACCGGCGACGTGCCGCAGGCCGTGATCGACCCGCGTGACGTGGCGGCCGTGGCGGTGGCGGCGCTGACCTCGTCGGCGCACCACGGGCAGCTCTACACCCTCACCGGACCGGCGGCGTTGAGCGTGCCGGAGCAGGTCGCGATCCTCGGCGAGGCGCGCGGCCGTGCGGTGGCGGTGGTGGACGTCGACCCGGCCGCCTTCGACCCGGCCTGGCGCAGCGGCGTGCTGTGGTCGCGGTCGGGCCGCAACGCCGTGGTGACCGACGACGTGGCGCGGGTCCTGGGCCGGCCGGCCACGTCCTTCGCCCAGTGGGCGCGGGAGGTGGGGCGGTTCGCGGGGTAGGAGGTGTTCGGCGGGGGCCACCCATCCCGGTGACCCCGCCCAGGCGGCCCGGCCCTACTTGAGGGCGTCCGCCGCCTGGCGGAACGCTCCCACCAACTGCGGCCACCGGGTGGCCCGGTCGCGGTTGATCGACTGCGGCGACGGGTGCGGCGCGTTGAACACCTTCAGCCCGTACCCGCGTCCCGACAGGCCCCAGCCGGTGCCGGCCGGGGTGCCGAGCACCACGACCACCTTCAGCTCCTTGAGCATCCCGAGCAGTTCGACCAGGTAGGGCACAGCGGCGCGCAGGTCGGCGGGCGTCGGCGCGTGCCCCTTGAGGTACCACGGCACGACGTTCCAGTTCAGGCACACCTCGCGGGACAGCCCCGCCTCCTTGAGCGCGCTGAACCCGTTCACGGCGGTCTGGTCGTCGTTGTCCAGCGAGATCAGGCCGGAACCCGCCCTGGTACCCGTCGAAGCCGGTCCGGGCGACTCCAGCAGCAGCAGGACCTTCGACTTGACCCCGCCGCTCGCCGGGTCGAACAGCGGCACGTCGGCCTTGCGCTCACCCGCGATCCTGCGCGCGAACTCGGTCAGCGGCTTCATGTGCGGGGCCTGGAGGAGCGTCATCTTGCGGGCGACGATCCGGGGGTCGCGGTGGCCTTTGGGCGACGCGGGGAACACGTTGGAGGGCACCAGGCGACTTTCCACCGGAACGACGACCGACGACCATCCGCCGTCCGGGCGGAACAGCCCGTTGCGGAGCGTCCCCGTACCCCCACGATGGTCGATGACGATGTCCACTTCCCCCGTTCGCCAGGAGGGGCCGGGACGCTGCTCGACCGGCCGCCGGAACTGCGGGACCGTGGAACGCGACCACCTCGGCCCGGTCCACCTCGCACTGCGCGGGCAACCTACCGCAGGCCGGGTCGGCCGAGGTCGGCCGGGTCGCGCGGGGCACGGGCAGCGGGGCACCGGGGTCGGCCACCGGGCGGGCCGGCCCCACGACACCGGGCGACCGGCCCGACGTTCGCCGGTCGGCAGGTCGTGTCCGGGCGGTAACGCGACCCGGTGACCGGATCAACCCGATCGGGCTAACTGAACTGCGTTCGCGGTCGCTCTTCGCGCACGCCGTCCACGAAGATGTCCACCTTCTCGTTGTAGAACGACACCATCCCGGCCACCGCGCGACTCTCCGGCAGCGGCGTCCGGTACCCCCACACCACGTTCTCGTACACCTCGTCCCCCACCACGACCGACCAGTACTCCGCCGTGCCCTTGTACGGGCAGCCCGTCCGCAGTTCGGTGTGCCGCAACAAGTCCATCCGGACGTCGGTCATCGGCAGGTAGTACCGCGCCGGCAGCCCGGTTTCGAACAGGATCACCGGCCGGCGCGACTCCGCGACCGGCACGCCCCCGACCTCGACCCGCACGTGCCGGCTGCTCGGCAGCGCGTCGACCCGCTTGTGGGGATCGCGCGGGTGGACGTAGACCGGTTCGTCCTCCTCGAACCACTCGTCCATCGCGTCCCACTCCAGCCGCACCGCCCCGCGCAACGACTCCAGCGGCGACTCCGGGAACGTGATCGCCGCCCGCGCGGCCACCACGTCACCGACCCGCACGTCGTGCACCTCGCCCGTGCCCCGGCTCGGCGAGCGCAGCACGTCCCCCGTCGCCACGAGCGAGGCGCGCACGTCCTCGGCCGGGAAGTAGTAGGTCGGGTAGTACGGCTTCTCCCACACCAGCGCGGGCCGCACCGTGTCCACGACCAGCGAGCCCGCCAGGTAGGCCCGCACCCGCTTGGCCCCGGTCTCGACCCGCACCCGCCCGCGTTCCGCAGTCATGGAGCCGACGGTACGCCGGACCCGCCACCCGCACGAGCCCGGCACCAGTCCACTGTGGACGCCGTCTCCCCCTCGCCGGGCCGGCGGTCGGACCTCACGGCCGCACCCACCACCGGTTGCTCACACCACCGGCTGCTCACACCACCGCCGAACGGCGCTGCGGCGCGCGGTAGGCCCAGTTCCACACCGCCTCCACCGGCCCTCGGCTGAACCGCCGCGTCCACCACGACGCGCCGAGCACCAGCACCGCCGAGACCACCACCCACATCACGGCGGTGAACCACCCGCCGAGGTGGCCGAACCGCCCGACCAGGTCCAGGCCCCACGGGTAGCAGAGCACCGACGCGATCAGGTTCTGCCCGATGTAGCACGACAACGCGGTCCGCCCCACCGCCGTGACGCCCGCCCGCAACACCCCCGGCTCGGCGCGCATCCGGTGCACCAGCGCGGTGATCCCGCCCAGCAGCCCGAACGCCACCAGCGGCGCGCACAGGTACCGGTCGACCGCGAACCACTCGCCGCCGGCCAGCGTGGTCAGCACGTTCAGCGGCAGCCCGACCCCCAGGCCCCACCCCGTCAACCGCCGCCGGACCCGCCGCCCCCGCACGGAGTCCTCCAGCGCCCCGGCCCGCAGCAGCAGCACCCCGGCCAGGAACAGCACCGTGCTCAACGGCACCACGAACACGGCTTCGGCCCGCAACACCAGGAAGTGGTCCAGCCGCGACCGCACCTGCGCCCACCAGCCGGACGTGTCGATCGCCAACCCGCCACCGGTCGACGCCTCCCCCAGGAACAGCGCCACGGTCACGAGCCCGACGAGCAGCACGTGCACGACGGCCGCGCCGACCAGCCACCCCCACACCACCCGCGTCCCGCGCCCGACGAGGAACGCCACCGCGACGGACACCAGCGCGTAGAACATCAGCACGTCGAACTCGAAGATCAGCACGAAGTGCAGCAGCCCTTCGACCATCAGCAGCGCCGACCGCCACAGGTACCAGCCGGGCCACCGCTGCCCGCGCCGCACCGCCGACCGGTGCTGCACCGCCAACCCGATCCCGAACAGGATCGACAGCAACGCCAGGAACTTCCCGTTGCTGACCATCCGCACCAGCGCCTCGACGGGCCCCGACGCGCCGTCGAGGAACCCGCCGGGCCCGGCCGGGTCGGTGAAGATCCAGATGTTGGTGCCGAGCGTCCCCAGGACCGCCACCCCGCGCAACACGTCCAAAGCCGTGATCCGACCACTCATGTGAGCCTCCCCGACGGGGAAACTAGGGCCGGGCAAGGGTTCGGCGAGTCGGCCGATGGTCGTGGCGGATCTCCGCCCTTCGGAGGACACCGGGTGGGTGTGCCGGACGACGCCGGCCGGCACGGACCGCCTCACACCAGCGCGGGGGCCTGCTCCACCACGGGTGCCCTGCGCGGCAGCGCGAACACCGCGCCGAGCCCCACCACCATCCCCACCGCCGTCAGCAACACCGCGATCGCACCGCCCCCGGCGATGGCCTCGCGCGCGCCCGCGCCCTCGGGAACCCCGGTGTTGGCAACGGCGATCAGCACCGCGAGCCCGACCGCGTTGCCCAGGTTCAGCGCGGTCGACGCCAGGCCGGACGCGACGCCCTGCTCGTGCGCCGCGACCCCGGCCGAGGCCGCGATCCACATCGCCGTCCACACGATCCCCTGCCCCACCCCCGAGACCACCAGCCCCGGGACGGCGGCGAGGAACGTGCGCTCGGCGTCGAACCCGAACACCAGGCCGGCGGTGCCCACGACACCGATCGCGAACCCGGTGATCAACGTGGTCCGGGTGCCGAGCCGGGTCGCCGCGCGCTCACCGACCTGGGTGCCGGCCGCGATCGCCAGCGACGGCACCAGGAAGGCCAGCCCGGCCTCCAGCGCGGAGAACCGGTGGACGTCCTGCAACAGCACGGTCAGGAAGTACGGCAGCGCGCCGAACGTGCCCATGAAGATGGCGGTCACCGCCACGGCCACGACGAGACTCCGGTTGCGCAGCAGGCGGGGCGGCATCAACGGGTCGGCGCTGCGCGTCTCGATCACCGCGAACGCGGCCAGCAGCGCCACCGCGAGCACGGCCGCGAGCACGACGGTCGACGAGGTCCACCCGGCTTCCGGGCCCTGCACCAGGACGAAGACCAGCAGCGTCGCACCACCGGTCACGGTCAGCGCGCCGGGGAGGTCGAACCGCCGGCGCACGCCGCTCCGACCGTCGGCCGGGATGACCGCCAACGCGGCGAGCGCGACCAGGCCCGCGAGCGGCACGTTCACGAAGAACACCGCGGGCCACCCGAAACTCTCCGTCAGCACACCGCCGAGCAGTGCGCCGACGGTCAACCCGCTGGCACCCGCGCCGCCCCACACGGCCAGCGCGCGGTTGCGCCGCGGGCCTTCCTCGAACAGGGTGTTGAGCAGCGCCAGGGTGGACGGCAGCAGCAGCGCGCCGCCCAGGCCCTGCACGGCGCGGGCCGCGATGATCACCCCGGGGCTGGTCGCCAGCCCGCCGGCGAGCGACGACACCGCGTAGACGACGAGGGCCAGCACGAACATCCGGCGGCGGCCGAGCAGGTCCGCGGCCCGGCCGCCGAGCAGCAGGAAGCCGCCGGCCACCACCACGTAGGCGCTGACCACCCACTGCTGGTTCTGACTGGTGAAGCCCAGTTCCGCGCTGATGTCGGGCAGCGCGACGAACACGATGTTGAGGTCGAGCGCGAAGATCAACTGAGCCAGGGCGAGCAGCGCGAGGCTGAGGCCCGGCTTCCGGTGTTCCACCACGGGACGTCCTTTGATTCGACAGTACGACTATTTACGTACGGTCGGATCGTACGACAACTCCCGTACTGACGTACACTGGGTCGGGTGATCGGCCACCACCCCGACCGGGACCGGATCAAGCTGGAGAACGTGCTGACGGCGCTGGGCAACCCGATGCGCCTGGCCGTGGTCCGCGTGCTCGCGGACGGCGGGGAGCACCCGTGCGGAACGGTGCTGAGCAAGGAGATCTCCAAGTCCACGCTCACCCACCACTGGCGGGTGCTGCGCGACGCGGGCGTGATCTGGCAGCGCCCCTCCGGGCGGGCCCACCTGCTCTCACTGCGCCGCGACGACCTGGACGCCCGCTTCCCCGGCCTGCTCGACGCCGTCCTGCACGGTGTGGGCAGCGACCCGGACGCGGTCGACCAGTACGCGCCCTGACCGCCGCCCACCCGCGCTCACGACGCCGCGCGCTCCGTCAACCGGCACATCCCGGTCGGCGCGACGGCGAGGGACGGCGGGCATCGGGGACCCGGTCCCGGGGCAGCACGCCTAGCGGTTCCGCGCGTGCTGACGGGCCAGTGCTCCCGCGCCCAGGATCAGGAGCAACGCCACCAGGCCCCAGCGACGTTGGTCGCGGACGGCGCGGTTGACCCCGGAGGTCGACGGCTCGGCGCGCACCTCGGCGACGCGGATCTTCGCCCTCGTCGGGGACGGGGTGACCGCCGGTGGGGTCGGGGCGACCACCGGCTCTTCCGGGACCGGCGGGGCGGGCGGTGGGGGCGCGATCGGTGCGCCCGGGACCGGTGGCACCACCGGGACCTGCGGCACGCCGGGCGGACGCGGCGGTGTCGTCGGCTCCGGAGTGGGCTCGGGCGTCGGTTCCGGAGTCGGCTCCGGGGTGGGTTCCGGCGTCGGCTCGGGAGTCGGTTCGGGCGTGGGTTCCGGAGTCGGCTCCGGCGTGGGTCCAGGCGTGGGTCCAGGCGTGGGTTCGGGGTCGGGCGGGTCCACGACCGGTGGCACGGACAGGCAGCCCGCCGCGTCGAGGGTGTGCACGGCGGGTCGCACCACGATCTTCGACACCGCGCCCGAACCGTCCAGCGCGACCCGGTGCAGCGTGCTGTGGCCGCCTCCGAGGTTGTTGGTCGCGTACAGCGCGCCGTCGCGGCCGAAGACCACCGCGCCGTACGCCTCGCCCTTGGGCAGCCGGCCCGCGCCGGGCACCCTGCGCACCTCGCCCGTCGTCGGGTCCAGCGTCACCACGGACGCGTGGCCGTGCGGAAACGTCGCCACGCCGTAGAGCAGGCCGTCCGCCGGGTTCACGTCGAAGTCGTCCACGGTGATCGCTTCGGGCACCGCCCACAGCCACGTCCTGTGCACGACCTCCAGGTACCGGGCGCTGGTCGGGTCCACGTCCACCGACAGCAGCAGGTTGGCGACCCGCACCACCAGCCGCTCGCCGACCACCGCGCCGGCGGTCGCGTGCCGGAGCAGGTGCGAGGGCCGCGACGGCACGTCCAGTCGCCGGCCCTCGCGGTCCAGCACGACCACCCGGCCGTCGTCGTCCAGGCCGTACACCCGGTCCTGGGGCGCGGAGTAGCCGATCGCGTTGAGCCGCACGTCGAGCGCGCCCAGTCCGCGCACCGCGCCCGACGACAGGTCGACCAGGTAGACCTCGGACGGCCCGTGGTGGTCCGCCTCGACCTGGATGGCCGAGCAGACCGCCAGGGCCAGCTCCTCGATCATCCGAGTCTCTCCACGGCCATCGTGAACGCGTCCGGGGCGAGTTCCGCGCCGCCGCCGTAGGGGTTCTGGAGCTGGTAGGTCGCGTAGAGCAGCATCGTGATGGTCGCGGCCAGGGTGGCGACGATGAGCACGTGGGTGCGCATCAGCGGACCGCCGAACAGCAGCGGCAGGCCGACGACCAGCACGGACCCCATCACCAGCACGAACCACACCACGGAGCTCACGCCGCCGCCCGCCGCGTCCAGCCTCTGCTGCCGGGCCTGGTACACCTGCCACAACTGCGATGCGGCTTCCTTCTTGCGGTCGATCTCCCACTCGTCGTCGGCGGGCGCGGCGGCCACCACCTGGCGGATCTGGTCGAGCTGGCTCCAGCCCTCGGACTCGAAGTCCTGGCCGTCCGCGAGCTTCGGCCACTCCTCGTCGATCACCGTCTTCGCGTAGTCGCGGGACAGCCGCCGCACCTCGTCGCCGGTCTCCGGGGACAGCGCGTCGGCCGCCCAGGTGGCCGCGACGAGCCCGTCGGCTTCCCGGTACGTCGAATCACCGGCCGAGCCGACCGCGTCGAACAGGGCGATCAGCACGAACGCGATGAGGACCGCGTGCAGGCCGCCCACGATCGTGAACACCTGCCCGGCGGCCTCGTTGTTGGCCGAGCGCCCCTCCACGGGTCCGTACTTGCGGATCAGGTACGCGAGCAGGGCCGCGACCACGGCCGCGCCACCGACCCACAACAGACCTGTGGTGTACACGTTCATTGCGGTCCTCTCACCACCTGGAGTGAATTCCACAGATCCGCGAATTCATCGCTTACGAAAGGTAGTGACGGAGGGGTTCTGTCAACAAGGTCATTCATCCGTGTGCTACAAAAAGCCAGGCTGTCAGGTGACACGTCACCGCCCTCGGCGGATGCGCAGGCCCATTGGGCCGCCCGAGTGCGGATTCACCCCCTTATCGGGCTACATGATTACCCCGAACGTGTCTACTTTCCGGCGACTCTCTGTCGCAGAGGCGGTGTGGTGCCCGGTACACCCCGGCGGAAACCGCGCGCCCAGCCGCTGGGTGTGCCACCGGCTGCGGTCACACGCCCAGCAGCACGGCCAGGGAGTCCAACTGGTGGGTGAAGTGGGCCTCGTAGTCGGTCAGGCTGCCCACGTACTGGCCGTGCAGCTCGAAGCTGATCACGCCGAACAGCGCCGAGAACGCCAGGAACCCGCGCGCGAGCAGGTCGTCACCGATGGCCAGCCCGAGGAAGTCCCGCAGCACGGCGAAGTCGCCGCCCAGCGGCCCGGCCACCGCGACCTGCGGGCGGTCGCGCTGGATGTCCGCCAGCAGGGCCATCACCAGCATCGACACCCGCGTCCCCGGCTCGCCGGTGCGCTCCACCGGCGCGTGGTAGCCGGGCACCGGGCTGCCGTAGACGAGCGCGTACTCCGACGGGCGGGTCACCGACCACGTCCGGACCGCCACGCCGATCGCCCGCCACCGGCCGGCGAGGTCCGCGCGCGGGCACGCGGCCTCGGCCGCCGCCACGGCGTCGCCGAGCGAGTTGTAGGCGTCGATGATCAGCATCGTCAGCAGCTCGTCGCGGCTGGGTACGTACCGGTACACCGCCGAGGACACGATCCCCAGTTCACGGGCGATGGCGCGCAGCGACAGGGCCGCGCTGCCCTCCCGGGCGAGCTGCTCCCGGGCGATCCGCTTGACGTCCTCGATCGTCTGCGCCCGCGCGCGCTGCCTGGGTGTCGCCGTCATGGCGTCGATGATGGCCGACCGAGAGAGCAGGTGCAACAAGAGAGAGCACCGCTCTTGACAGTGCCCGGCCGGAGCCACCACCATGGCCGTCGAGAGCGGTGCTCTCTAAAACGACTAGCGCTCACGGAGGCGTCGATGGACAGGCTCAGGGCAGGCGCGTTCGGACTCGCCGGGGTGTTCTTCCTGCTGTACCCGGTGCTCCGGCCGTACTCGGACGAGAAGACCGTCCAGGGCCTCGCGGCGATGGGCACCACCGCGTGGATCACGTCCCACTTGTTCGCCGTGGCGGGCTTCATCCTGGTCGCCGCCGCGCTCCCGGTCCGCCGGGCCGCCCTGGTCACCGCGATCGGCGCGGGGCTGACGCTGCCCTACTACGGCGCGGAGGTCTTCGGGTTGCACGCCATCGGCTCGCGGGCCGCGCGCGACCCGGACCCCGCGCTGCTGGAGATGGTCGACGCGGTCCGCTACCACCCGGCCGCCATCACGATGTTCGCCGTCGGCCTGCTGCTGCTCGGGGCGGGCGCGATCATGGCCGCCACGGAGTTGAAAACGCTCGCCATCCCCTATGCCGTGGCGTTCGCGCTGTTCCTGCCGCAGTTCTTCACACCGCCCGCCGCCCGCATGGCGCACGGCGCGCTGATGCTGGTCGGCTGCGCACTGGTCGGCTGGAAGTTGTTGCGCGCCAAGTGAAAAACCGGCCTCATAGGTGCCCCGACCGCGCGCCGGTCCGGGCGTGAACACCACCTGCGCACGCACGACGGGACCCACCCTCGCAGCGGGCCCCGTCACGTGCGCGTGAACCTCCGGCGGACTTAGAAGGTGAGCTTCCAGAGGTCGATGTAGCCGGTGTCCTGCGCGTACACGTCCTGCGCCTTCAGCCGCCACTTGCCGTTGGCGACCTCGGACGACGCGTTGACCGTGTACGTCGTGGTGATGTTCGGCGTGCTGGAGTTGCCGGCGTTCTTCAGTCGGTAGGTCGAGCCGTCCGGCGCGACCAGGTCGAGCACGACGTCACCGCTGTAGGAGTGCTTGATGTCGACGGTGACCTTCAGCGCCGTCGGGGCGTTGCCGGTGACACCGCTGACCGTCACGTCGCTGAACACGCCCGCGCCCGCGTCCGGGATGGTGACGTCGTCCGCGTTCTCGAACGTCTTGCCGGGCGGGTTCGGGGTGCCGCCGAGGTTGTCCGCCGCCGCCTTGATGGCCGCCGCGAACGTGCTCACCTCCGTGTAGACGCCCGGGTTGTTGGCCCGCGCGCACCCGTTGCCGTGGCTGACGATGCCGACCTGGACCCACGCGCCCGCACCGCTCCGGCGGAACATCGGGCCACCGGAGTCGCCCTGGCAGGTGTCGATGCCGCCCCGGGCCAGGTCGCCCGCGCAGATCTCGGCGGCCGGCTTGAGGTTGCGGTAGTACGGGTCGGCGTTCTTGCAGGTGGTGTCGGCGATGAAGTCCACCTGGGCCTTCATCAGGTATCGCGACTGAGCACCGCCTTCGCGGGTGGCACCCCAGCCCGCGACGGTGAACACGCCGGAGTTGTCGGCGGTCGTCGTGGCGATCGGCAGCAGGGCCGCGCCGGCGATGGGGCTGGAGAGCTTGATCAGCGCCCAGTCGCCACCGGTCGACGTCGGGTACGTGGGCGACCGGTGGACGTAGGTCGAGGTCCGCCTGACCGCCGACGCGTCCTGGAGGTCCGCCACGCCGTAGGTCGCGGTGATGCCGGTGTTGTTGCCGGTGCTGTTGACGCAGTGCGCGGCGGTCAGCACGAGCTGCTCGGAGTACATCGCGCCGCCGCAGCCCATGGACAATCTGACCATCCACGGGAACTCGCCCTTGGCGGCCTGCGTGCCGCCGACGACCTGCGGGGTGACGCCGCCGGGGTCCGGCGGTGGTGGAGCGGAGTGGGCTTGGCCGCCGAACGCGGCCAGGGTCGCGGCGATGCCCACGGCAAGGGCAAGCGCCTTTCGCGCGGTGTGACGCACAGTCGTTCCTTCCCGCGCCCGGCCGGGTGGTGCGGTGCAGGGTGGCCGGGCGTCGAGTCACAGGGATGGTGCTCCGGCGCAGCGCCGGCGGCTCATGATGCGCACCCGGAAGCCCCGCTCACAATCCGACGAACGACGGGATTTCTTCCGGCGTTCCGGCTGTTTCCCCGCTGTTACTGAATGGTTGAACCACTCACAGTCGGATTTACCGCGCCCAGGAAGAAGATTCCCGGGTAGCCGGGAGTCTCGAAGCCGGCACTCGGGTTGCGCCGCAGCGACGAGGATTCGACGGACATCGTGCCGCTGCGGTCGTTGCTGACGAAGAACACCGCCCCGCCGCCCTCGCTCGCCCGGTTGTCCTCGACCACCGAGCCCGCGATCCGGAGGGTGAACCGGTTGCCGTCGACGTAGACCGCCCCTCCGCTGCCCCCGCCGGGCGTGCCCGCCCGAGCCGGGTTCGCGCCCCGACCGACCGCCGAGTTGCCGCTCAACACGCTGTTGAGGATCACCCACGACACGCCGATGCTGCTCACCGCTCCACCGTTCGCGCACACCCCGCCGCTGAACGTGCTGCCGGTGACGTACACCGGGTGCCCGCCGTGCTGACCGAGCACCCGCAGGGCCGCGCCGCCGAGGTCGGGGCCCGACTGGTCGCACCGGTTGCCCCGGAAGCGGGAGTCGACCACCTTCACCCGCCCGCCGCGCACGAACACCGCGCCGCCCCCGCCGCCCTCGACCGCGTCGCCGGTCGCGTCGCCGTCCGCGAGGGTGAGGTTCTGGAGGCTCAGCCGGGGGTGGTCCTGGTCCTGGCAGTGCGCGGTGGTGATGCCCAGCGCCGCGTCGCAGGTGTTCTGGTAGAGGATGCGCCGCCGGCCGCCGCCGCTGAGCGTGACCAGGCCACCGCCGTCGACCACCACCTCGCGGGGGCCGTCGTTGCGCACCTTGGCGGTCGTGGCCATTGTGATGGTGACCGGCTCGGGGCCGCAGTCGAACGTGATCACCCCACCCGCCGCGACGGCCGCCACCACGGCCTGGGACGTGCACCCGGCGGGCGTCCCGGTGCCGATCACCGTGGTGGGCCGGCGGACGTCCTCGGGTCCGGCCTCGGCCGGCACGACCGCCGTGCCGGCCGGGTTGCCCGCCGGCGCGGGCTTCGGGCGAGTGGTCGTGGTCGTGGTCGCCGTGGTGGTGGTCGTGGCGGCGAGAGTGGTGGGGACGGCCTTCGTCACGGCGGTGGTCACGGTGGTCGTGACGGTGGAGACGGTCGTGGACGGAGCCGCCGCCGGGGACGGGGTGCCGCAGGCGGCGAGAGCGACGGTCAGCACGGCCACCCAGGGCACCCAGCGACGTGACATGCGGGCACCCTAGGCATCCGATCGAGTGGGACGCGACCAGCGATCCCCGAACTTGACACCGCGAAGTGTGAGTGTTTGGTTAGTCCGATGCCGCCTGCGGAACGCCGCCTGTCCACCGCCGACGAGCGCCGGGAAACCGTGCTGCGGACCGCGCTCGGCGCGTTCGGGGCCAAGGGCTACTACGGCACCACGACCGGTGAGGTGGCCAAGGCGGCGGGCATCTCCCAGGCGTACGTGTACCGGCTGTTCCCCGACAAGGCGGCGTTGTTCCTGGCCGTGGTGGAGCGGTGCTTCACCCGGATTCGGGAGAGCCTGGGCGAGGGCGTCGCGCGAGCCGAGGGCAGTGCGCCCGAAGTGGTGCTGCACGCCATGGGCGAGGTCTACACCAGGCTGATCGCCGAGGACAACGCCCTGCTGCTGGTGCAGATGCACGCCCAGTGCGCGGCGATCTCCGAGCCCGCCGTGCGCGAGCTCCTGCGACGCGGGTACGCCAGGACCGTCGAGTACGTGCGGGGCGTGTCCGGCGCGGGCGAGGAGCAGGTGCGGCAGTTCTTCGCGCGGGGGATGCTGTGCCACCTGGTGGTGGCGGTCGACGCGTCGGGCGTGGACGCGCCGTGGGCCCGCACCCTCTCGGCGGGCATCCGCCACCACTGACCCGAACAGCCGACGCCGGGTTCGGCCGTTTCGCGGAACACGCGAGTGACTGGTCGACCAGTCCTGTACCTGGCGGGTGAGCGGCGCTCCGGTCCCGATCAGACCTGCTGCCGCACCAACTGCTCCACGCCGTCCATCAGGCGGGCGAGGCCGAACGTGAAGTCGTGCTCCTCGTCCACGCCGCCCGCTCCGAACGTGCCCGCGTCCACGACCCGGCGCAACGCGGGGTAGCGCTCGGCGTCCACCGATCGGGCCAGCTCGACGCCGTAGGCCCGCTCGGCCTCGGCGGACACCTCGGTCGCGAACCGGGCCTGACCCACCACGAAACCCGTGCACAGCAACAAGACCGACATCCGGTCGTCGGCCGGCAGCGGGGTGTCCTCCAGCACCCGCAGGCCGTGGTCCATCCAGGCGAGCTGGTTGGGGGTGTTCGGGGGCGTCAACGCCTGGATCTGGAGCACCCACGGGTGCCGGCGCAGGACGGTCAGGTGCTCGCGGCACCACCGCTCCATGCCCGCGCGCCACCCGTCGAACGGCTCGGCGAGGGACGCGGGCGGTTCGGCGAGGGTGTCGACCACCAGGAGGAGCAGCTCGTCCTTGCTCCGCACGTGCCGGTAGAGGGACATCGTCGTGAAGCCCAGGCGTTCCGCGACGCGGGCCATCGACACGGCGGCGAGCCCGTCCGCGTCGGCCAGCTCGATCGCGGCCCGCACGATGCGCCGGGCGCTCAGCCCCTGCCGGGGTTCCTTGCCCAGCCGTTCCCACACCGAGTCGTCCATGTCCTCGCATCCGCGCTCGTCGCCGACTTGCAGCCTAGTCGTGTGTATGACATACACTGAGTTTATGACATACACAGTCGAGGCGGTGGGCCTGCGCAAGTCGTTCGGGCGGCACGCCGTGCTCAAGGGGCTCGACCTGGGCGTGCGGCGCGGTGAGGTGTTCGCGCTGCTCGGCCCGAACGGGGCGGGCAAGACCACCGCCGTGCGCGTGCTGGCCACCCTGCTCGGACCCGACGGCGGCACGGCCCGCGTCGCCGGGCACGACGTCGTCGCCGAACCGGAGCGGGTGCGCGCCGCGATTAGCCTGACCGGCCAGTACGCCGCCGTGGACGAGCTGCTGACCGGGCGGGAGAACCTGGCGATGATGGCCCGGCTGCGCCGCCTGGACCGGCGCGCGGCCCGGGAGCGGACGGCGGAACTGCTCGACCGGTTCGACCTGGCGGACGCGGCCGACCGCCGGGCGGCGACCTACTCGGGCGGGATGCGCCGTCGCCTGGACCTGGCGGCGAGCCTGGTCACCCGCCCGCAGGTGCTGTTCCTCGACGAGCCGACGACCGGGCTGGACCCGCGCAGCCGGCGCGAGGTGTGGTCGGCCGTCGCGGACCTGGCCCGGTCCGGCGTGACGGTCCTGCTCACCACCCAGTACCTGGAGGAGGCCGACCGGCTGGCCGACCGGATCGCCGTGCTGCACGGCGGCGAGATCGTCGCCGAGGGCACCGCCGCCGAGCTCAAGGACCGGGCCGGGGCCGCGACCGTCGAACTGTTCCTGCCCGACCGGGCCGCGCTGGCGGACGCGTCCGCCGCCCTCGACGGCGTGCCGGACGGGGAGAAGCTCAGCCTGCGGGTGCCCGGCGACGGCAGCGCGCGGCACGTGCGCGAGGTGCTGGACCTGCTGGACCGGCGCGGTGTGCCGGTGGACCGGCTGGAACTGCACCGGCCGACGCTCGACGAGGTGTTCCTCTCGCTGACCGGACCGGAGGTGCGCGGTGCTGCGTGATTCGACGACGTTCATCGGACGGGGGTTGCGGCACAGCCTGCGCAGCGTGGACGCGCTGCTGGTGGCGGTGATCCTGCCCGTGGTGATCCTGCTGCTGTTCGTCTACGTGTTCGGCGGCGCGATCGCCGTGGGCGGGCAGTACGTCGACTACGTGGTGCCCGGGATCATCCTGCTGTGCGCGGGTTACGGCGCGGCCGGCACGGCGGTCGGCGTGAACCAGGACATGACCACGGGCGTGATCGACCGGTTCCGGTCGTTGCCGATCGCCGGGTCGGCGGTGCTGGTCGGGCACGTGGTGGCGAGCGTGGCGCGGAACGTCGTGTCGACGTCGCTGGTGCTGGCGGTGGCGCTGCTGATCGGCTTCCGGCCGACCGGCGGGCCGCTCGCGTGGCTGGCGGTGGCGGGGGTGCTGCTGCTGTTCATGGTGGGCGTGTCGTGGCTCGCGGCGTGCTTCGGCCTGCTCGTCCGCACCCCGGAGGCAGCGGGCGCGTTCTCGTTCGTGGTGATGTTCCTGCCGTACGTGAGCAGCGCGTTCGTGCCGACGGAGACGATGCCGGCCGTGCTGCGGGGCGTGGCCGGGCACCAGCCCGTGACACCGGTGATCGAGACGCTGCGCGGTCTGATGATGAGCGGCCCGGTAGGGGGGTCGGGCGTGGCGGCGGTCCTGTGGTGCACGTCGTTCACCGTCGTGGGAGTCCTGGGCGCAGCCTTCCTGTTCCGTCGCCGCACAGCCCCATGACCACACCGACCACTCAATCGGGTGATGATCTCGAAAAACGTACGGTAACGCTGTTCCCGGAACTCCGTTGAATATGGATCGTCGCGACCAACCCCCGGCAATCACCGAACGCCACCCGACGACACCCGGCAACCATCGAACGACCACCGAGCGATACCCGACGACACCCGACGACATTTGACGACCAGCGGACGACACCTGACGACCAGCAGACGCACCTGATGGCACCTGACGACCAGCGGACAGCCACGACCAGCAGACGACACGCCACGACCGCGAGCGGGAGGGGTCCGCTCCGGACCGGCTGACTTGGGATAGTTCAGAGGTGGCCGAACGCAGACGAAGCATCCCGACACCGCAGACCGACCAGACCGTGCGCGACCGGGACTGGGCGGTCAACGAGATCGCCGGCGAGCGGTACGAGCGGACCGCGTTCGTCGACGTCGACATGGCGGGCCTGGACGACCGGGGCGCGACGTTCACCGGCTGCGTGTTCCGGGGCGTGGAGTTCAACGCGTCCACGCACACCGGCGCGGCATTCGTGAACTGCGCGTTCGTCCGGTGCGAGTTCTTCGACGCCACGTTCACCGACTGCAAACTGGTCGGCAGCGTGTTCGACGGCGGCTCCTACGACCTGCTCAAGGTGGTGGGCGGCGACTGGTCGTTCACCAGCATGCCGGGCCTGGACCTGCGGCGGGCGTCGTTCAGCGGCGTGCGGATGCACGACGTGGACCTGAGCGGCGCGCGCTGCCAGGGCGCGGAGTTCGCGGGAGTCGACCTGACCGACGCGTGGCTGCACAACGCGGACTTCACCAAAGCCGACCTGCGAGGCTCGGACCTGACCGGCATCGACCCGAGCTCGGTGACGCTGGCGGGGGCGCGGATCGAACCGGCACAGGCCCTGACCATCGCGGCGGCACTGGGTCTGCGCATTGGCTGACCGCCGCCACCCTCACCACGGCTACGGCCACCACCGCTGGCTGCCCGGCCGGCAGATCGACCAATCGACCAGCCGATTGCCCGCTTGCACAGCCAGCGGACCAGCCGACCAGTCGAAGAGCCGACCAGTCGACGGCCCGACCGCCTGACCCTGCCCGCCCGGCCCGGCCCGAATCCGGTCCGGTCGGGTCCGGCAGGGCCGGGCCGAGTCAGGTCGGCCGGGTCGGGTTTGGGTCAGCGGCCGTACAGGGTGGAGGGGGTGTCTTCTGCGAAGAAGCCCGTCACCAGGCGCGTCACCGAGGTGATCGGCAGTAGTTTGCCGTCGCGTTTCAGGGCTTCTCGGATCATCGGGGCGTCTCCGGGGTGGGCACCCATCACGACGATGATCTCCGCGACTTGCTCGATGTCGACCACGCCGTCCGCCGCCGCGCCGCACTCCCTCACCGCCACGGCGTCCGCCGCTCCGATCCGGCACGCGAGATCGGTGCTGCCCAGCGCGTCGAGGAAACGGGCCTTCGTCACCCGTCCGTCGTCACCGCCGTGCGCCAGCAGGAACAGCCACACCATCTCGTAGGCCGCCCGGATGCGCTCGGCCCCGATCGACTCCGGCGGCACCCGGAACCGGCGCACCAGGCGTTCGGCCAGTCCGGCGAAATCACGCTGCCGGACGACCCCGTCGCCGTTCGCGTCGAACATGTCGAAGCGCCGGGCGTGCTTCGCGCGCAACCGCACCAAGTCGGCCATGACCGGTCCTCCCCTACTGGAACAGGTGCGCCCTGTCGCACTAGAGATACAGGGTCTCGACCAGCCAGGGGACACCCGTTACCTGTTGGGGTGAATCTGGGGACATCCGCGCCCGCTTCCACCGCAGCCCGTCAGCACCGCCCGGCAGAGCCATACCTCCGGAGGTAGGAGGTATGGCATCTCCGGTGCGGGGGTCGACGACGGGCCAAGCGGGATGTCGGCGTCTGCTGCCGCGTTCGGCCGATCACCGGGCGCGAACGACGTTGCTCGTACGCGGACCGATGCCGAACAGCAGCGCCACACCGGTCAGTCCACTGTGGACATGCGCCGCGCCCGCGTCCGCCTGCCCCGCCGTGCCCGGTCTGGCTCCGGCACGGCCCGGCGCGCGGGGTTCAGGCCCGCATCACGGTCGCGATCGGGATGCGGGCCGCCCGGATCGCCGGCACCAGACCGCCGAGCACGCCGGCCACCAGGCCCGCCACGACGCCGGCCACCCCGGCCTGCCACGGGAACTCGACCCCTTGCAGCGACGGGTACCGCGAACCGAACATGCCGCTCGCCACCTGCAACGCCACCACTCCGACGCCGATCGCCCCGGCCGCCGTGAGCAGACCGGTCAGCAGGGTCTCGGCGAGCACGATGCCCGCCAGCAGCAGCCTGGGCGTGCCCACGGCGCGGCGCAGCGCGAACTCCTCGATCCGCTCCCCCACCGTGGCCAGGCCGACGTTGAGGATGCCCGCGACGCCGATCAGCAGCACCAGCGCGGCCATGCCCAGGAAGATCCACCGCATCAGCGCGAGCTGGTAGGACATCCGCTCCAACGTGTTGATCACGTTGACCTGGATCTGCTCGGGCTTCGCGCCGTCCGCGACCAGCCGCGCGCGCAACGTGTGCTCGACTTCGGAAGCGCCGGGGGACAACATGACCTGGATACCGGGGCCCGACCGCGCGCTGCCCGCGCCCTGGGCCGACGTCCAGTTGCCCAGCTCGTCGGACCGCACGTAGGCGACCGGCACGTACCCGCCGTCGTCCACCACGCCGATGAAGCGCGGCGTCGCGTTGACCGGCGAACCGGTCAGCCGCATCTCGGCCGGCACCTGGAAGCGGTCGAACGCCTCGGCCGCCTTCTTGTTCAGCACCAGGCGCGGCGCGAGCGACGGGTCTCCGGTGAAGTCCAGCCACTGCCCGGACACCGGGCGGAACGGCCGGAACGCCCGGATGTCGCCGGACAACCCGGTGAGCTGCAACTCGATCGCCTGGCCGGACGGCGCGCCCTGGTCGGAATCCGGGACCTCGCGGCAGCCGTTCTCGTCGCAGTAGGTCTCCGGACCGCTGCGGCCGGGCTGGTCGATCGGTCCGCCGCCCTTGTTGACCGGCTGGACACCGGGCTCACCGATGATCGCCTTCGTGTTGGTGACGGCAACCGCGTCGGACCGCCCGGCGACCACGTCCAGCACGATCTCCACGCTGTTGTTCTCCGGGCTGAGGTACATCTGGCGGGTGCCGTCCTTGCCCTGGAACATCTCCGCGTCTTCCAGCAGGGCGCGGTTCGCGATCTCCGAGCCCGCCTGGACCGCCACGATCGCGAGCACGCCCATGAACAGGCTGATCATGGACAGGAACGTGCGCAGCTTGCGGGCCCGGATTCCCTGCCCGCCGATGATCAGGGACGACCGCAGCCGCCCGGACAGGCGCATCACACGACCACCCGCTCGGCGGTCGGGTGCAGCACGCCCCCGGACAGGGTCAGGACCCGGCCCATCTTCGCCGCGTGGTCCTGGTCGTGGGTGACCAGCACCAGCCCGCACCCCTGGTCGGTGGTGGCGCGCAGCACCTCGACGACGAGGTTGCCGGTCTCGGTGTCCAGCGCGCCGGTCGGCTCGTCGGCGAGCAGGATGCGGGGCTCGCGCACGAGGGCGCGGGCGATGGCCACGCGCTGCTGCTCGCCGCCGGACAGCCGGGGCGGCTTGTGCTTGGCCAGGTGGGCGATGCCGACCCGCTCCAGCGCCGCCAGCACCTTCGCCCGGCGCTTGCGGCGCGGCAGCCAGCCCTGGCCGTTCACCAGCGCCATCGCCACGTTCTGCGCGGCGGTCAGGTGCTTGAGCAGGAAGAACCGCTGGAACACGAAGCCGAACTCGGCGCTGCGCAGCGCGGCGGCCTTGCGCTCCGGGAGGCGGGTGATGTCCCGCTCCCCCAACACGTACTCGCCGGAGTCGGGCCGGTCGAACAGGCCGAGCACGCTCAGCAGCGTGCTCTTGCCCGAACCGGAGCGGCCGAGGATGGCGACGCTGTCTCCACTGTGGACGGTGAGGTCGACGCCGTCCAGGATGGTGCGCGGCTCTTCCTGGCCCTTCAACGTCTTCCTGATCCCGGAGAGCCGGATCAGCGGCGTCACCGGGAACCGCCCTCGGGCCGGCCGGCGTTCTCCGGTCCGCGCGGCAGGTCCGGTCCGGGCACGGCGAGCGTCTCCTCGCCGGTCAGGCCCTCCTTGATCTCGACCACCTTGCCGTCGGTGAGCCCCAGCACGACGTCCTTGGTCTGCCGCGACCCGTCCGCCGCGAGCACGTCGACCTTCCCCTTGCCCTGCCCGCCCGCGACCGCCTCGACCGGGACGACCAGGGCGTTCGGCGCGGTGGCGGTGACGACCTCCAGGGTCGCGGTCGCGCCGTTGATCAGCTTCACGTCGTCGGGCGCGGTGCAGACCAGCCGCAGACCGGTGGGACCGGAGGTGTCGCGCGGCTGCTCCGGCGTCTGCGGAGCGCCCCGGCCGGGTGTCCGTTCGACGTCCTGGTCCGGTTCTTCCCGCTGGGGCGGCGGCGGGGGCGGCACCGTGCCCGCCGGCAGCGCGGCGATCGTGCCGAGCAGCGAGCAGTCGAACGGCCCCGGGCCGTTCTTGATCTGGGCGCGGACCGCGCCGGTCACGGAGTCGGCGATCTGGTAGGCCTGCTCGCCGTTGATGTCGGCGACGATGCCGTAGCCGGCGTACTTGGCGGAGGCGATCGGCATCCCGGCGGTGACGGTCGACCGGTCGTCGACCAGCCGCCCGCCGAACGTCGACCCGGCGGGCACCACGACCTGGTTGGGCGTGCCGTCCGCCCAGACGTTCGCGACCCGGGTCGGTGTGGTGGGCGTGCTCTCGGCCTCCGCGACGTCGAAGTAGCGGATCTGCCCGCCGACCGGCGCGACCAGCCCGAAGATCGGGTTCATGGTCACCGCGCCGGTGAGGCCCACCTTGTTGCCGAGGTCTTGGCGCGTGGGTTTCGCGGTGGTCATGGTGGTGCCCCGGGGTGCCAGGTCGGGGTTGGCCACCTCCCCGCCGCCGGATGTACACCCTTGAGCGGCCAGCAGCACCACGGCCGCGCCCAGAACACGCCCCAACCCCACGACAGACAACGGTTTCCCCCTACCCCAGAACCATCACGCCGGTTCGGCCGAACCTACCGACATGACGCGACGGCCCTCCACCGGGTTGCGCTCGTCGACGCGAAAACCCGGTCCTCGCTGGTCGGCGGATCGTGGTACCTGACCGCCGCCGGATCAGCGGGCGGGTTTCACCCCGATGCCGTCGACCACCGCCGTGGTGACGGAGGTGTAGCTGGTGACGGTGCCCTCCGGGATGCCGCCGGCCACCGAGTCGGACACCTTCCGCTCCCCGATCACCTCGCCGGTGTCGGGGTCGAGGACCACCTCCTGGCGCACCCCGCCTTCGGAGATGCCCAGCGCCACCCCCTCGTTGCCGTCGAGGTCGGCGGCGCGGTCGGTGACGTCCAGCCCCGGCAGGTGGATCAGCGCCCGCAGCAGGTTCGCGCGCGCGGCGGCGGGCACCCGGCCGGTGCGCAACGCGTCCACGGCGTAGACCAGGGCTTGCGCACCGCCGCCGCTGTCCTCGGCCAGCCGCTCGTACAACCGCCGGGGGTCGGTGGGCAGACCGGCGAGGAACTCCGGCGTGGGGAACTGCCAGTTGCCGCCCTCGGGGGCGTTCCCGACGAACCTGCCGCCCGGGGCGCGCTGCTCCGGCCACGGCACCTCCTCCAGCACGACCCCGGCCGCGCGGGCGTCGGCCTCGGTGCCCACGACCCACTTGCGGTGGCCGGTCTCCCCGCGCCGCTGGAGCCACTCCCCGGCCGGATCGGCGGGAATCCACACCTCGACGAGGTTCTCGTCGAGGAAGGAGAAGCTCCGCTCCTGCGCGCCGACGGTCTTCAGCCACCAGGCGTGGGTGGCCAGGTAGCGGTACTGGTCACCCCTCAGCACCGGGTCCTCGGCCCGCGCGGCGAGGTCGGCGGCGCTGGTCAACGCCTCCCGCGCCTGGGCGGTGGCGGCGTTGTCGGAGAACACCGCCTGCGCCAGCACGCCTCCGGCCGCGACCACGGCAACGGCCGCCGCAGCGGCCAACCAGCGGCGCAACGGCCGCCGGCGCGGCGCACCCGTCCCGGCCCGGCCGGTCCCGACCGGCTCCAGCGGCGGCCGGGTCCGGCCGTCCGCCACGGCCACCAGGTTCTCCCGCACACCGGCCAGACCCCGTTGATCGGTCTCGATGTCCGCGTGCAGCCCGGTCAGCGCGCGGTCCAGCTCGTCCTCGGTCCACACCTGTCCCATACCGGCCCGATCCCCCTCACGCATCGCCGTCCTCCCATCCCCTGACCGTCGCGGAACCGTGGGCCCGCAACCACCTACGCACCCGGTGCAGCCGCGAGTAGACCGTGCCCACCGGGATGCCCAGGGCCTGCGCCACCTCGGGCGAGCTCAGACCGCTCCACGACGTCAGCAGCAGCACGTCCCGGTCACCGGGCTCCAGCGCGGCCAGCGCGCCGGCCAACTGCCGCACCCGCTGCTGCGCGGTAACCCGTTCGGCCGAGCGGACCTCGGGCGATTCCGACTGCGCCCGGTCCGCCCCCGCCACCCGCGCCCTGGCCTGCCAGCCCCGGACTTCCTGGCGCACGTGCCGCCGCAACAGGTTGCCGGCGATCCCGTACAACCACGGCCGCACCCCGGCCCGCGCCGGGTCGTAGGTGTGCCGCTGCTGCAACGCGACCAGGAACGTTTCCGACACCAGGTCGTCGGCGGTCTGGTCGCCGACCCGCCGGGACAGGTAGCCGTGCAGCGACCCGGCGTGCTCGTCGAAGAGCCGGCCGAACACCGACCCGGGATCGGGCCCCGCCAGGTCCGGCCCTTCCTCGGGCGGCGGCCCCTGGCCGCTCACGACTGATTTCGCGGTCATCCTCATCACGTCCCTACTTGCCCGCAGCCCGCCGCGCCCTTCACGGGGCCGGGGGGCGGCTCCCGTGAAGGGCACCGCCGGTCAGCGGGGCGGGCTGCGCCGGAGGTCGAGGAGGAGGGTGTTCAGGGCTGCGCGGGCGGTCGGGGCGGTGGGGAGGCGGCTGGCGCACCGGGCCTCGTCCAGGATCGCCTGCCACTTCACCACGTCGGCCCGCAGGCGGGACCGGGCCGGCGTGGCGGGGAGCCGGCCGTGCTCGGCCGCCACCTTCGCCTCGACCAGGTCCGCCAGGTACGCGGGGGCCTCGTGGGTGGCCAGGAGCGCGGGCAGGTTGGCCTGCACCTCTCCGGTGCGCATCAGGTGGATGCCGGTCAGCAGCACGCGGAACGTGTAGAGCAGGGGCTTGAGCTCGTCCGTCCGCTCGAACAGCCGCCACTGGTTGCGCGCGAACCCCTGGTAGTGGTGGGCGTGGTGGGTGGTGACGCAGGAGCTCACCAGCTCCCGCAGCCGCCGGTGGGCCTCCGTCGTGCGGAGGACCAGCGGTGACGTCACCTGCTCCAGCACGTCACCGTTGGGGCGCAACAGGAGTTTGCAGAACTTGAGCACGTCGTGCGTCACCAGGTCGAGCTCCACCCCCTCCCGGGTCCACATCCTCCCCAGCGTCTCCGGGCCCGGGTCCAGGCCCAGGACCTCGTCCGCCGGCAGCACGTGCGCGCCGCGCAGGTCCACGTCCGAGTCCCGCGACGGAAACCCGTAGAGGTGCGCCCCGGAGACCGCGACGAACACCAGCGGCCGGGGTTGGGCGGCGACGACCTCCGCCAGGTCCGGCACCTCGTAGCTCACGCCGCCAACCCCCGCTCCCGCACCGACACCAGCCACTCCTCGACCGCCCGCCGGTCCGGCTCGGCCGGCAGGGGGCTCCGGGCCGACGCGATCGACGCCCGCAGGTCGTCCGCCCACGCCAGCGCCTCCGACCACCCGACCTCGCCGCTGCGCACCGCCGGCAGGCGTGCGCGGTACGGGGTCATGTCGATCGAGAGCTCACCGGAGCGCACCAGGTCCCGGCACACGAGGAGCAGCCGCACCACGTGCATGACCTGCTTCCACTTCGTCCCGCCCGTCGCCTCCCGGCGCGACTGGATGCGCGCCAAGTGCGCCGCCGTCGCACGGCGGTAGCTCTCGGCGGCCCGCTGCGAGAGGAACGCGGGCAGCAGGACGCGCAGTTCCGCCCCGATCCCCGTGCGCACCTCGACGCGCGGCGACACGAGCACCTCCAGCACGCTGGGGTTGGCCTTCAACGCCAACGCGCAGAAGTGCTCGACCTCCCGGTCCAGCTCCTCGGGCCGCGCCCCGCCCCGACTCGTGGGCGGCTTCTCGAAGCGCCAGAAATCCCGCGTGGGCACGACGAACACACCCCGTCTGTCCACATCGGACAACGGGGTGGCCAGGCCGTGGACCTGCGAACCGATGACCACCGACAAGACCAGCACGTCGACCAGTCTGGCGGACGCGCACGGCCGACGAGTACCGAATTTGTCCGCCGGGGACAGGGACCCGGCCACATCTGACCGGCCGACCCGAAGCCTGACGACCGCGTCCGCTGACCGGTTACGCCAGGCAGGCCCGCACGGCGGCGCGGTAGACGTCGGCGGCGAGGGCCCGGTGGCGTTCGCCGGCCTGGCTGAAGTGCTCCAGGGACACCCCGGAGTTGACCTCCAGCACCTTCGGCCGGCCGGCGACCACCGCCACGTCGACGCTCGCGAACCGCAGGCCCAGCGCCCGCATGGCGGCCAGCGCCGCCGGGGTCGGCGCGGTCGGGTCCACGTCGAGCACCGGGCGCGCGCCGAACCTCAGGTTGTGCCGCCACTCCCCCGCCGCGATCGCCTTGCGGTACACCAGCAGCACGTCCCCGTCGAGCACGACCAGCCGGTACTCGTCCTCGATCGGCAGCAGCGGCGACACCGCGATCGCCCGGTACCGGCCTTCGAGGTAGGTCAGCGCCGCGAGCGCCTCGGCCTCGTCCACCGCCCGCAGCACGTCCACGCCGCTGCTCTCCCGGTGCGGCTTGAGCACCGCCGGCAGCCCCACCAGCTCGCGGGTCAGCGCGACCGGGTCGGGCCCGGTGCCGAACCTCAGCAGGTGGTGCGGCACGAACGGCACGCCCGCGTCGGCGAGCAGCGCGCACGTCGCCACCTTGTCCGTCGCGATCTGCGCCGCCGCCGCGTCGTTGAGCGGGAAGACCCGGCCGATCACCAGGGCCCGGCGGTCGTCGGTGACCAGCTCGGCCAGCCATTGATCGCAGTGCCACCGCACCCGGGCCCCGACTTCCGCGCCGGCCTGCTCGATCTGGGCCACGAAGTGCCGCAGCCCGATGTCGTGAAAACGCGCCACGCGGCACAGCCAAGCACGGGTCCCGCGCCCGCACCGCCCCGGGTCGTGGGAACCCAGGGCGGCGCGGTGCGCCGGGCACGTGGGCGACGCGCCGGGGAGGGGGCATGATCACCGCCATGCGAATCCTCGTGGTGGGTGCCGGCGGCCTGATCGGACAGCACGTCGTAGACCGACTCCGACGAGGTGGGCACGAGGCCACGACCGCCTCCCGCACCCGCCACGCCGGCCTCGACCACGTGGTCGACGCCACCACGGCCACCGTCGCGGACCTGCGGCCACTGCTGGCCGGGCACGACGGCGTGGTGTTCGCGGCGGGCGTCGACGACCGGCGGACCCCGCGCCGGCCCGCGTACCCGGTGTTCCACCGGGGCAACGTGGAACCGGTCCGCCGGCTGTTCACCGCCGCCCGCGAGGAGGGCCTCGGCCGGGGCGTGGTGCTCGGCTCGTACTACACGCACTTCCACCGCGAGCACCCGGAATGGCGGCTCGCCGCGCTGCACCCGTACGTGCGCAGCCGGGTGGAGCAGGCGCGTGTCGCGCGGGAGGCCGCCGGGTTCCCGGTCGCCGTGCTGGAGCTCCCCTTCGTGTTCGGCCGCGCCGGAGACCGGCAACCGAACTGGGCGGGTCCGTTGGCGCGGTGGGCCCGGTCGGGCAGCCCGTTGACCGCGCCGCCGGGCGGCAGCGCGGCCACGTCCGCCGACCGGGTGGCGGAGACGGCGGTGACGGCGCTGGAGCAGGTGTCCGGCGCGGACCTCCCGGTCGCCGACGAGAACATGACGTGGCACGGCATGTTCTCCCGCATCGCCGACGCCGTCGGGCGACCGAGGCGGGTCCGCCGGCTGCACCCGGCGGTGCTGCGGTCCGCGCTGCGGGTAGCCGGTGCCGCCAACCGGTTGTCCGGCAAGGAGTCCGGACTGGACCTCGCCCACCTGGACCGGTTGCTGACGCGCGAGCTGTTCATCGGCGTCGGACGACCGGGCGCGCTCGACCACGCGATCCGGGAGACCTTCGGCCGCTGACCGCCGCTGACCGCCGCTGACCGCCGGAGGACGCCGGGGGTTGGCGAAGGGGCCGCGAACCGGGCGGCACCGGTGCGGCCGGTGGTGGCCGCACCGGTGCGCGCGGCGTTCAGCCCCGGTACGCCTTGAGCAGCGCGGGAACGTCCGCCCGCCACCCGGCGAATGAGTCAGCCGCCGCGATGTCGTCCGGGTCGATCCGCAGCGCCGACAGCGCTTCGGCCGGCAGCGGGTCGGTGTCGGTCTCCTGCCCGAGCACGGCGCGTGCCCGCCCGGCACCCCGAACCCCGGCGCGGCGTGGTTCTCCACGAACGTCACCGGGCGCAGCACCGTCGTGGGCAGCCCGAGCCCGCGCTGGTGCCGCCCGATCCGAAGCGTTCGCCGAACACGGCACCGACGCGTCGCCGCGGGACATCGCCCGCCGGGATCGGCACCCTGTACTGGCACTTCCCGACCCGGGAGGCGCTGCTGGAAGCCCTGCTGCGGCAGCGGTTCGACCTGCTGCGCGCCAAGGCCGAGGCGCTGGCCGGCGCACCGCCGGCGGCGGCGCTGACCGAGTGGCTGACCGAGTTCGTGGCCCGTTCCACCACCTACCGGGGCCTGCCGGAGTCCGTGTCGGCCGCCCTGCGGGACGAGGGTTCCGAGCTGCACACGGCGTGCGCGGCGATGCGCGGCGCGGCCACCGGGTTGCCGCACCGGGCGCAGGAGTGTTCCAGCGTCCCGGCCGAACGGCTGCTCGGTCTCGCCGTGCACGGCCTGCCACCAGCGGCGCGCACCTGACCCCGGCCTCGTCGGCCGGAGCGCGGCCCAGGCCACCGGGTGACCCGGGTCGGGCCACCCGGCGGGCCGCTACAGGCGGGGGTCCACCGGCTCGGACTCCAGGGCCAGGACCGCGAAGACGCACTCGTGCACGCGCCACAGCGGCTCGCCGCGGGCGGCGCGGTCCAGGGCCTCCAGCCCCAGGGCGTACTCGCGCAGCGCCAGCGACCGCTTCGCGCCCACCGAACGCTTGCGCAGGCGGGCCAGGTTGTCCGGCTCGGTGTAGTCCGGGCCGTAGACGATGCGCAGGTACTCGCGACCCCGGACCTTGACACCGGGCTGCACCAGGCCGCGCGCGCCCTTGGTCAGGTTGGCCAGCGGCTTGACCACCACGCCCTCGCCACCGGCCGCGGTGAGCTCCTCCCACCACCGCACGGCGTCGGCCACCTGCGCGTCGTCGGCCGTGTTCACCACCCGGTGGCGGGTGGGCGTGAAGAGCTCGCCCCGCAGCCCGCCCAGCGTTTCCAGGTGCCACAGGTGGTCGCGGTCGTAGAACGTCCGGCCACGCGCCGCCAGGAGCTGGAACGGGGCCAGGCGCACCCCCTCCAGACCCTCGGTGGGCCAGAGGTGGTGGCGGTAGGCGTCGCGGTAGCGGGCGGCGTTCGACAGCCGGGAACCGGTGCGGGCGGCCAGGTCCGCCACGTCCACGCCGCGCGCCGCCGCCTGCGCCAGGACGTCCGAGGCGGCGGAGAGCGCGCCGAGGGCCGCCGCGCCGACGGCGGCGTACTGGTCCTTGATCAGACCGCCCGCCTTGGCGTTCCACGGCAGCAGCTCGGCGTCGATGAGCAGCCAGTCGGTGTCGAAGCGGCCCCACAGGTCCGCGTCCGTCACGGCCGCGCGCACCCGCGCCAGCAGCTCGTCGGCCACCCCGCCGGTGAAGAACGGGCGGCCGGTGCGGGTGTGGACCACGCCGGAGTCCCGGCGCACCAGCACGACCGCGCGGGAACCCATGTGCTTCTCCTCGCAGATCACCTCCCGCACGCCGGCGGCGCGGTACTCGGCGAAGGCGTCCTCGGGGTGTTCCAGGACGTCCGGCCGCCGTGACGTCGCCGTCGGCGTCATCGTGGGCGGCAGGTACAGCAGGTCGTTCGGGTCGACCGCGAACCGGCTCATCACCTCCAGCGCCGACGCGGCCTGTTCCGACCCCACCGCGACGCGGCCCCGGTGGGTCGTGTCGACGGCGCGGCGGCCGGTCACGTCGGACAGCGCGAGGACGTCGGGCGCGCGCTCGGGCTCCGGCGCGACCAGCGGGCGGACCGGCTCGTACCAGACCTCGTGCGCGGGCACGGAGACCACCTCGCGCTCCGGGTAGCGCAGAGCGGTCAGCCTGCCGCCGAACACGACACCGGTGTCCAGGCACAGGGTGTTGTTGACCCACTCGACCTCGGGGGTCGGCGTGTGCCCGTAGAGGACGGTCGCGCGGCCCCGGTACTCGTTCGCCCACGGGTAGCGGACCGGGAGGCCGTACTCGTCGGTCTCGCCGGTCGTGTCGCCGTAGAGCGCGAAGCCGCGCACCCGCCCCGACGCGCGGCCGTGGTAGCGCTCCGGCAGGCCGGCGTGCGCCAGGACGAGGTTGCCGCCGTCGAGGACGTAGTGCGCCACCAGCCCGTCGCAGAACCGCTCGACGGCCCGGCGGAACTCGTCGGACTCCCCGGCCAACTGCGCCAGCGACTCCGCGAGGCCGTGCTTGAGCTGGACGTCGCGCCCGCGCAGGGCGCGCACCAGCTTCTGCTCGTGGTTGCCGCACACCGCGAACGCGTGACCGGCGTCGACCATGCCCATCACCAGGCGCAGCACGCCGGGCGTGTCCGGGCCCCGGTCCACCAGGTCGCCGACGAACGCCGCCCGCCGACCGACGGGCGGCACCGCGTCGACGGCCCGCCCGGCCGCGTCGCGCACCAGGTCGTAACCCAGCTCCGTCAGCAGCTCCTCCAGCTCGGCGCGGCACCCGTGCACGTCGCCGATCACGTCGAACGGCCCGGTCTCGTGGCGCAGGTTGTTGAGCAGGCGCTCGGGCACGATCACCGCACTGTCCACATCGGACTGCTCACGCAGCACGTGCACCTTGCGGAAGCCCTCCTTGGCCAGGTGTTTCAGCGACTTGCGCAGCGCGGCGCGGTGGCGGCGCACGACGTGCGGGCCGAAGTCCCGGTCCGGGCGCTCGGCGTTGCGCGCCAGGCAGACCTCTTCGGGCGGGTCCAGCACGATCGCGACCGGCAGCACGTCGTGCTCGCGCGCCAGCCGGACCAGGTGCGCGCGGTCGGCGGGCCGCACGTTCGTCGCGTCCACCACGGTGGTGCGCCCGGCGTCGAGCCGCTTGCCCGCCACGTAGTGCAGCACGTCGAACGCCGCGGCGGACGCCGACTGGTCGTTCTGGTCGTCCGCGACGAGGCCCCGGAAGTAGTCGCTGGACAGGACCTGCGTGGGCGCGAAGTGCCTGCGCGCGAACGTGGACTTGCCCGAGCCGGACGCGCCGACCAGCACGACCAGGCACAGTTCGGGGATCTTGAGCTCCATCAGTTGTCGTCCCCCAGGGTGAAGACCGCGAGCTGGGTCGGTGCGCCGCGCTCGGCGTCCTCGGGCCCGACGGGCAGGTAGCGCACGGTGTAGCCGCGCCGGGCCGCGATCCCGTCGCCCCACGCGCGGAATTCGGCGCGGGTCCACTCGAAGCGGTGGTCGGAGTGCCGGAACTGCCCCTCGGGCAGCGTGGCGAACAGCGCGTTGTACTCCACGTTGGGCGTGGTGACCAGGACCGTGCGCGGCCGGGCCACCACGAACACCGAGTTCTCCAGCGCGGGCAGCCGGGACGGGTCGAGGTGCTCCACGACCTCCATCAGCACGGCCGCGTCGTACCCCGCCAGCTCCGGGTCCGCGTAGGTCAGCGAGGACTGGCGCAGCGTCAACCGCTCGCGCTGCCGGTCCCCCATCCGCTCCAGACCGAGTTTGCGCGCGGCCACCTTCAGCGCCTGCGCCGACACGTCGACGCCCTGGACCTCGGTGAACGACGGGTCGGCGAGCAGCGCGCGCAGCAGCGCCCCGCTGCCGCACCCCAGGTCGAGCACGCGCCGCGCGCCGGCCTCCTTCAGCAGTGCCACCAGGGTTTCCCGGCGCTGCGCGGCGAGCCGGACGCGCGGCTCGGCGAGCGCGTTGTCCAGTTCCTCGGGCTCGACCCCCTCGACGTCGGCCAGCCGGGACAGCGCGGACCGCACCAGCGGGCGGCTGCGCGCCAGGTACCGGGTGGTGATGAGCTCGCGCGCGGGGTGCGCGCCGAGCCAGCCCTCGCCGGCGCGCAGCAGCTTGTCCACCTCGTCCTCGGACACGTAGTAGTGCTTGCTGCCGTCGAGGACGGGCAGCAGCACGTACAGGTGCTTGAGGGCGTCGGACAGCGTCAGCGTGCCGGTGAGGGTGACGTCGGCGTACCGGGACCCGTCCTCGTCGTCCAGCGGGACGGGGGTGATCCGCGCGGTCCAGCCCAACGGCGTGAACAGCTCCTCGACCAGGCGGTGAGGCAGGACGGGGATGCGCGCGATGAGCGGGATCGGGGTCGCGGCCAGCTCGGCGTGGCTCTGGCTGCGGCCGTTCATCGCGGTGCGGAACACCGAGCCCAGCGCGACGGTGAACAGCGAGCCGGCCACGTACGGCCGGTCGTTGACGTACTGCGTGAGGGTGCTGCCGGGGCCTCGCACCAGCGCCACCGGGTCGACCTCCAGCAGGAGCGCGACGGTGCACTCCTCCTCGTCCGCGCGGGGGTAGAACACGTGCGCGCGGCCGGCGGAGGTGGCGAACGACTGCGCCCGGCCGGGGTGCTTGTGCAGCAGGTGGCCGAGGTCGGTCGCCGGGCGGTGGGTGGTGGTCAGCGTCAGCAGCACCGGTCCAGTGTGGACGAGCCGGTCCCGGTAGCGCTCGCGATTAACCCGGTTCACGGCCCTTCCACCGCCTTGGCCACCCGATCGGCCGACACCGGACGGCCGGCGGCCGGCCGGTGCCCGGCCGCCGGAGCACGTCGACGCCGCGCCCGGCACCGACCTACCGCGCCGTGCCGCCCACGGTGTACACGTGAGCCGCCCACGGCGTGAGCTCGACGGTGCCGTCCAGCCGCGCCGGCTCGACGTTGGAGAGCACCGGGTCCGTTGCGGGCCAGTCGATCCCGACCGTCTGCGCGGTGCCGCTCAGGTTCGCCACGACCAGCAGCCGGACGTCACCCAGCGAGCGCTCGTACGCGTACACCTGCGGGTGGTCGGGCAGCAGCATCCGGAAATCGCCCAGCGCCACCACGGGGAGCTCGTGCCGCAGCGCGATCAACCGCCGGTAGTGGTGGAACACCGACGTCGGATCGCCGTACTGCGCCTCGGCGTTGAGCCACGTGTGGTTGGGGTTGACCGGCAACCACGGCTCCCCCGCGCCGAACCCGGCGTTGGGGCCGGCGTCCCACTGCACGGGGGTGCGGGCGTTGTCCCGCCCCATCGCGCGGATGCCGCGCATCACCTCGGCCGGGTCCGCGCCCGCCTCGACGGCGGTCCCGTAGTGGTTGAGCGACTCGACGTCGCGCAGGTCGGCCGGCCCGGCGAACGGCGCGTTCGTCATCCCGAGCTCCTCGCCCTGGTAGACGTACGGCGTGCCGCGGTGCAGGTGCAGCACGGTGCCCAGCGCGGTCGCGGACTCGCGCCACCAGCGGTCGTCGTCGCCGAACCGGGACACCACCCGGGGCTGGTCGTGGTTGTTCCAGTACAGGCTGTTCCAGCCGACCTCGCCCAGCGCGGTCTGCCACCGGCCCAGGCTGGCCTTGAGGTCGCGCAGGTCCAGGGGCCGGGGGTCGAACTTGCCGCCGGGACCGTGGTCCAGCGAGACGTGCTCGAACTGGAAGACCATGTCCACCTCGCGCCGCGCCGGGTCGGTGAACAGCCTGGCCTGCTCCCACGTCACGCCCGGCATCTCGCCGACGGTCAGCAGCCGCCCCGGACGCCCCTCGAACACCTCGCGGTGCATCTCGCGCAGGAACTCGTGCACCCGTGGGCGCGTCCCGAAGTGCGGGAAGCCGTTGCCGAGGCCGCCGGTCCCGGTGGGCGCGCCGTCGGGCAGCTCCGGGTCCTTGGCGATCAGGTTGACGACGTCCATCCGGAACCCGTCGACGCCCCGGTCGAGCCACCACCGCATCATCGCGTGCACGGCCTGCCGGACCTCGGGGTTCTCCCAGTTCAGGTCGGGCTGCCGGCGGTCGAACAGGTGCAGGTAGTACTCGCCGGACGACTCGTCCAGGGTCCACGTCGGGCCGGAGAAGAACGACTCCCAGTTGGTCGGCTCCGCACCCGGCTCCCCCGGCGCGAACCCGTCGCGCGGGGGCCGCCACCAGTACCAGTCGCGCTTCGGGTGGTCCTTCCCCGACCGCGACTCGACGAACCACCGGTGCTGGTCCGAGGTGTGGTTCACCACCAGGTCCATGATCAGCTTCATGCCGCGGGCGTGCACCTCGGCCAGCAGCCGGTCGAAGTCCTCCAGCGTGCCGAACACCGGGTCGATCGCCTGGTAGTCGGAGATGTCGTAGCCGTTGTCGGCCTGCGGTGACGCGTAGACCGGCGACAGCCACACCACGTCCACGCCCAGTTCTCGCAGGTGGTCCAGGCGGGAGGCGAGGCCGGCCAGGTCGCCGATCCCGTCACCGTCCGCGTCCGCGAAGCTGCGCGGGTACACCTGGTAGACGACGGCCGAGGTCCACCACGGGGGCGGGACAGAGGTCATGAGCGTCCTTTGTGGATGTTCTTGTGGCAGTTCTTGCCGCCTTGCGGCCCAACACGTTACGACAGACGGACCAGGGGTGCCCGTAGACCCGTGTTCACGACAGTCAAACCCTACGTACGGGTCTGTTCATCTTCCGCTACGCCTGGTTACTTGGGCTGCGGGAGCCACCCCCTGTCAAAGGCTCCTGGCTGTTCCCTGCTCAAAGGAGATCACCATGCTCGTGCGAAAGATCGCGCGTGCCGCCGTACTGGCGCTGGGCGCACTGCTGCCGCTGGTGGCGGTCACCGCCCCGAGTGCCACGGCGGCGGAGTCCCAGGCGCTGGTGCGCACCCTGTACTACGACACCAGCCAGGCCCAGGAGTTCGTGGCCGACTGGGACAAGGCGGCGGAGAACTGGAACAAGTCCGTCGCCAACGTCAAGCTGGCCAAGAAGGGCCCCGGCACGCCGACCAACATCCGGATCTACGCGGACAACGGCTGGCCGCGGGCGATGCCGACCTCGCTCGGCAACGGCACGGTGTACATGGGCCGCCAGGCCGTCCAGCAGGGCCACTACCGGCCCCGCATCACCACCCACGAGATCGGGCACATCCTCGGTCTGCCCGACCGCCGGACCGGTCTGTGCACGGACCTGATGTCGGGTTCGAGCGCACCGGCGACGTGCAAGAACGACCTGCCGAACGCGGCCGAGAAGGCCGAGGTCGACCGCAAGTTCCGCGGCACCCGGGCCGCCGCCGACCTGCGGACGGCGAGCTACTCCGGCACGGAGTGCTACGTGTACTGAGTTCCCGGGACCTCCGGGTCCCCCGGAACGACCCCGAGGGCGGCCGACCGGCCGCCCTCGGGCGTTCAGCCGTCCGTCCACTGTGGACACGCCCGGCGCGACGCGCGGCGACCTCCGTGCCGACCGCATCACACGTGCCGGACTTTTCGGCCCTGCCAGGGCGCGTCCGCGACGGCCCGTTCCGCCCGCTGCCGGGTCTTGCCGCCCAGGCGCTCCACGTAGACCACCCCGTCGAGGTGGTCCACCTCGTGCTGGAAGCACCGGGCCAGGTACCCCGACGCGGTGATCTCCCGCTCGACGCCGTGTTCGTCGGTCCCGGAGCAGCGGACTTCGAGCGCCCGGGGCGTCGGGTAGGACAGGCCCGGCGCGGACAGGCAGCCCTCCCCGCCGTCCTGGAGCCCGCCGGGCAGGCGTTCCAGCACCGGGTTGACCACGCAGCCCCGCCCGGCCGGCCCGCAGTCGTAGACGAACAGCCGCAGGTCGACGCCGACCTGGTTGGCCGCGAGCCCCGCGCCCGGCGCGGCGTCCATGGTCTCCAGCAGGTCCGCGACCAGGCGGCGCAGGTCGGCGTCGAACCGGGTCACCGGCCGGGTCGGCGCGTGCAGCACCGCCTGGCCGAACAGCACGATCGGGAGCCTCGTCACGGCGTCAACTCCTCGGGGGCGGCCAGCGGGAACAGCCGGGTGGTCAACGCCACCGGCGCGGCACCGGGCGGCCGGGTCGCGGCATCCGCCTCCCGGTCGAAGTAGGGCGCGACCAGGTCGAGGATCGACGCGGCCAGCGCGTCCACCTCGTCCGGCGTCAGGTGGAGGGTGTAGCCGGCCGCCGACTGCCGCCGCCAGCGCTCCGGGTAGCGGTCGCGCAGCTCGCGCCACCGGGCGTAGCGGAGGTCGTCGCGCTCGTCCAGGGCGTCGGCCGGTTGCCGCGCCAGCCGCCACGGCTTCTCCCGGCCGGGCTGCCCCGCCACCACCTCCACCAGCCCGAACAGCGCGAGCCTGCGCAGGTGGAACGAGGTCGCGCCGCTGTTGGTGCCGAGCTCGGCGGCGGCCCGGGTCGCGGTCAGGGGTCCGCGCGCCAGCAGGTCCAGCAGCGCCAGGCGCAGCGGGTGGCTGCGGGCGCGCGCCCGGTCCAGCGCGAGCTCCTCGGTGGTGCCCATGATCGCAGACTACCCTGTGCAAAGAAAACTCTGCAAAGCGGACTCCGCACACCCGAGGGGCCTCCCACCTCGGTCGCAAGCTACGTTCTGGTGCATGACGCCCCGTCCCGACGACCCGCCGAGCCCGGCCGGGGACCTCGACTGGAGCCAGTGGCGACGACCCCGTCCCTCCCCCGCGCGGCAGCGCCACGACTGGTGGCTGGCCCTGGGCGTGACCGCCGGGTCGGTGGTGATGACCGCCCTGGTCACCAGCATGGGCGCGCACGCCTCGGGGCCCGGCCCGGGGCTGGCCGAGCAGTACGCGTGGGGCGCGGCGGTGAGCGCGCCGCTGGCGCTGCGCCGGCGGTACCCGCTGGTCGTGCCGGTCGTGGTCGGCGCGGTGTTCATCGCCGGGCAGGCCCGGAGCGTCAGCGACAACCTCGTCCCGTCGATCGCGCTGTTCATCGCCCTCTACAGCGCGGGTGCGTGGGCGCGGAACCGGACCGCCGCGCGGCGGGTGCGGCTGGCCGTCATCGCGGGGATGTTCCTCTGGCTGGGGTACGCGCTGGTGCGGTTCACCGTCCAGCCCGCGCCGCCGTTCGAGGGCGTGACCGGGCCGCTGGACCCGGTGCTGGCGTCGGTCCTGTACGGGATCGTGTTCAACCTGATGTTCTTCCTGTCCGCGTACTTCTTCGGCGGCGTGGCGTGGCTGTCCGCGCGCCGGCGGGCCGAACTGGAGCACTGGGGCGGGCAGTTGCGCCTGTCGCAGGAGCAGAACACGCGCGGCGCGATCGTCGCCGAGCGCATCCGCATCGCCCGCGACCTGCACGACGTGGTGGCGCACCACGTGTCCGTGATGGGCGTGCAGGCCGGCGCGGCCCGGCGGGTGCTGGAGCGGGACCCGGAGCTGGCGCGGTCGGCGTTGCAGACCGTCGAGGAGACCGCGCGCACCGCGATCGGCGAGCTGCGCGGGCTGCTGGGCGTGCTGCGGGCCGAGCCGGACGAGCAGCCGGACCCGGCGGGCGGCGAGACGTCCTCGCCGGGCCTGGAACAGCTCCCCGAGCTGGCCGCCCGGGCGCGTTCGACGGGCCTGGACGTCGACCACGGCGTGTTCGGCGACCCGCGCCCGGTGCCGGAGGCGGTGGCGCTGTCGGCGTACCGGGTCGTGCAGGAGTCGTTGACCAACGTGGTGAAGCACGCGTCCGCGCGCCGGGCGGACGTGCGGGTGCGGTTCCTGGAGACGTCGCTGGAGGTCGAGGTGGCCGACGACGGCCGTGGCCGGTCGGGCGCACCCGGACGGGGTGGGTTCGGGCTGGTCGGGATGCGGGAGCGGGTGGCCGTGCACGGGGGGCGGCTGGAGGCCGGGCCCCGGCGGGGCGGCGGTTACCGGGTGCGGGCGTGGTTCCCCGCGTGAGCGCGCCGTTGCGGGTGGTGCTCGCCGACGACCAGGACCTGGTCCGCGCGGGCTTCCGGGTCATCCTCGGCACCGAGGACGACATCGAGGTGGTCGGCGAGGCCCGGGACGGCCTGGCGGCCGTGGACGTGGTCGAGCGGCTGCGGCCGGACGTGGTGCTGATGGACGTGCAGATGCCCGGCGTGGACGGGTTGGAGGCGACGCGGCGGATTCTCGGCCCGGCGGGCGCGGAACACCCGATCAAGGTCGTCATCCTGACCACGTTCGACCGGGAGGACTACCTGTTCGAGGCGCTGCGGGCCGGTGCGAGCGGGTTCCTGCTGAAGAACTCGTCACCGGAGGACCTGGTCGAGTCGGTGCGGGTGGTGGCCCGGGGCGACGCCCTGCTGGCCCCCGAGGCGACCCGCCGGGTGATCGCCCGCTTCGCCACGCCGGGACCCCCGACGCCCGCCGCGCGGCCGACCGAGCTCACCGAGCGCGAGTTCGAGGTGCTGGTGCACCTGGCGCGCGGGGCGAGCAACGCGGAGATCGCCACGGCGCTCCACCTGGGCGAGACGACGGTGAAGACGCACGTGTCGCGCATCTTGGCGAAGCTGCGCCTGCGCGACCGCACGCACGCCGTCGTGTTCGCCTACGAGCACGGCATCGTCGCGCCGGGGCAGAGCTGACGGGCGCGGCGCACCCGTCCGGCGGGTCCTCCGCGAGGAGGACGCCACGGGTCGGTCGCGCGCCGGACGTGCCGGGGCGGGCGACGGCATAGCGTTCGGACATGTTGACAGTGACGTCGATCGGCCGGAGCTTCGGTGATCACCAGGTCCTCGACGGGGTGTCGTTCGAGGTCCGGGCCGGGCGGATGACCGGGTTCCTGGGTGCGAACGGGTCCGGCAAGACCACCACCATGCGGATTGTGCTGGGCGTGCTCGCCGCGCACAGCGGCACCGTCACCTGGGACGGCGCACCGGTCACCGGCGCGGTCCGCCAGCGCTTCGGCTACATGCCCGAGGAGCGCGGGCTGTACCCGAAGATGGGCGTCGCCGAGCAGATCGCCTGGCTGGGCCGGTTGCACGGCCTGGACAAGGCCACCGCGCAGCGCAACACCGCGCGGCTGCTGGAGGAGCTGGAACTCGATCACCGGGCCGAGGACCGGCTCGAAGAGCTCTCGCTGGGCAACCAGCAGCGCGCGCAGATCGCCGCCGCGCTGGTGCACGACCCGGTGCTGCTCATCCTCGACGAGCCGTTCTCCGGCCTGGACCCGATCGCGGTCGAGACCGTGCTGGGCGTGCTGCGCGAGCGCGCGTCCGCCGGGGTGCCGGTGCTGTTCTCCAGCCACCAGCTCTCCGTGGTGGAGCGGCTGTGCGACGACGTCGTCATCATCTCCGGCGGCAAGATCGCCGCGAGCGGTGCCCGGGACGAGCTCCGCACCCGGTACGGAACGCCTCGGTTCGAGTTGGTCGTGGCGTCCGACGCGGGGTGGGTGCGGGACGTCCCGGGCGTGCGGGTGGTGGACGTCGACGGGCCGCGCGCGGTGTTCGAACTGCTGGAACCCGACGCCGACCAGGTCGTGCTGGGCACCGCGCTGGGCCGGGGGCCGGTGCGCGGTTTCAGCCCCGTGGTGCCGACGCTGGACGAGATCTTCATGGAGGCGATCTAGATGACCACCGGGAAGCAGAGCTTCACCACCGCCACCCGGCTCATCGCCGAGCGGGAGATCAAGACCTTCCTGCGCAGCAAGGGTTTCTGGATCGGTCTCGCGGTGATCGTGCTCGGGCTGTTCGCGATGTCCGTGCTGCCCACCGTGCTCGGCGGTGATCAGACGAAGGTCGCGGCGGTCGGCTCCAAGGCCGTGGAGGTGATGGCGGGCAGCGGGTTGGAGGTCCGGCAGGTCGACGACGTGGAGGCCGCACGGGCGCTGGTGCGCGACGAGGAGGTCGAGGCGGCCGTGGTGCCGGACGACGGGGGGACCTCCGCGACCGGGGTGCGGGTGATCGCGCTCAACGACCCGCCGGTCGACGTGCTGGCGTCGCTGCGCACCACTCCCCCGGTCGACCTGCTCGACGCGTCCGAGGTGGGCCAGGGCGTGCGGCAACTGGTGATCATGGTGTTCGCGCTGGTGTTCCTGATGTTCGGGATGGGCGGCACGGCGATCGCGCAGAGCACGGTGACCGAGAAGCAGACCCGGATCGTGGAGATCCTGGTGTCCACGGTCCCGGTGCGGGCGCTGCTCGCGGGCAAGATCGCGGGCCACACGCTGCTCACGCTCGGCCAGGTGGCGGTGATCGCGATCGTCGCGCCGCTCGCGCTGAGCCTGGGCGGGCACTCGCAACTGCTCGCGCTGATCGCGCCCGCGCTGGGCTGGTTCGTGCCGTTCCTGCTGCTGGGCTTCGTGCTGCTGGCGTCGATGTGGGCGGTGGCGGGGTCGTTGGTCAGCCGGCAGGAGGACCTGGGCTCCAGCATGGGCCTGGTGGTGATGCTGGTGATCGGGCCGTACTTCGGCGTGATGTTCTTCGCCGACAACGCCACCGTGATGACGGTGCTGTCGTTCGTGCCGTTCTCCTCGGCGATCGCGATGCCCGTGCGGCTGTTCGCGGGGCAGGCGCAGGCGTGGGAGGCGTTGGTCGCGATGGGCCTGCTGGCCGCGACCGTCGTGGTGATCGTGCTGCTGGCGAGCAAGGTGTACTCGGGCTCGCTGATGCACACCGGCGGCAAGCTGGCCCTGGCGAAGGCGTGGGCGGGCCGGGACAACACCCAGGCGTAGAGACCTGGCAGTGGTCCGGGGCCGGGCGGTCGATCCAGACCGCCCGGCCCCGGCCTTCGCGACCGGCTGGACTGACGTGTCCGACGGCGTACCCGAGGAAGTCCACAAAGGACTTCGATCCGAGGAGACCCCGACCGCCCCGTCCTCTACGTGACCGGACCGCGCACTACGATGTGGATCATGCCCGAGACCGGTTTCCTCTGCGCGTGCTGCGACCAGCGGCACGACGAGCTCCCCTTCGCCTACGGGACGCCCGCACCCGCCTACTGGACCCCGGACGTGGAGGAGATCGCGGACAGCGTCCTCGGCGAGGAGCAGTGCGTGGTCGGTGGTGAGCACTTCTTCGTCCGGGCCCGCCTGGTGCTGCCCGTGGTGGACGACGAGACGGACTTCGAGTGGGGCGTGTGGGTGTCGCTGAGCAAGGACAACTTCGCGCGCGCCTCGAAGCTGTGGGACGACCCCGCTCGGGTGGACGAGCCGCCGTACTTCGGCTGGCTGTCCACGGTGCTGCCGATCTACGAACCGACGACGGTGAACCTGAAGACGTACGTGCACAGCGAGCCGGTCGGCACCCGGCCCACGGTCGAGTTGGAGCCCACCGACCACCCGCTGGCCGTCGAGCAGCGCACCGGCATCACGCGCGACCGCGTGCGGGCCATCGCGGAACTGCTCCTGCACCCCGAGGGCTGAGCGTCCGCAAAAATGTGGTCCCGTCGGCTTCCGGCAATCGGAAGCGCCACCCCGATCGAGCGGATGACGGCTTTCTGACCACCCGATTCGGTGTTGTTCGCGCAAGGACTTCCGTTTAACGGAAGTGAGTCCTTTACCGCCGCACGACCCCGCGAGGATGCTCCTACCCGCCACGGAGGCGGGAGGACGGATGGCACAGGGGAACGGGCGGTCGGCCACGTCACGTGCGCTGGACCTGCTGGGGGCGTTCGACGTCAGGCACCCCACGCTGACGCTGACCGAGCTGGCGGCGCGCTGCGCGATGCCGCTGGCCACGGCGCACCGGCTGGTCGCGGCGCTGGAGGCGTGGGGAGCGCTGGAGCGCAACGCGGACAACCGCTACCAGATCGGCACCCGGCTGTGGGAGATCGGTCTGCTGTCGCCGGTCCCGCGCCGGCTGCGCGAGATCGCGCTGCCGTTCATGCAGGACCTGTACGAGAAGAGCAAGGAGAACATCCACTTCGCGGTGCGCGACGGCCACGACACGCTCTACGTCGCCAAGCTCACCGGGCACCGGGCGGTGCCGATAATCTCGCGCGAGGGCAACCGGCTGCCGATGCACTCGACCGGCGTCGGCAAGGCGCTGCTCGCCTTCTCCAGCACGGAGTTCATCGACACCTACTGCGCCCGCCCGCTGGTCCGCTGCACCCGGCACACGATCGTCGAACCGGGCCGGCTGCGCCGTGAACTGGCCGCGACGCGCGATCGCGGCTACGCGCTGACCAGCGAGGAGATGACCCTCGGCTCGTGCTCGGTCGCGGTGCCGGTGTTCGACGCGCGGGACGAGGTCGCGGCCAGCCTGGGACTGGTGGTGCACAGCGTGCGGGAGAACCTCGCCAAGTACGTGCCGGACCTCAAGGCGGAGGCGGCGAAGATCGCCAAGGTCATGGTCGAACACCACTGCGACCCCTACCCCGGGTTCGTGCACGACCTGCCGAGGGGAGGCTGAGATGATCTGGGCCCAGTTGGTCCTGCCGATCGTGAGCGGTGTGGCGGTGGCCGGGATCGTCGCCGTGCTGCGTGCCGCGACGAACCGCCGAAAGGTGCCGAACGCGTTGTCGCACAAGGTTTCCCGCCGACACTACCTGGCCGCCGTGCTGGCCATGTCGCAGCACGTGGACGTGCACCGCCTCGACGCGTTCGTGCCGCACCTGCAACCGGCCGGCGGCAACCCGGTGCTCCGCGACATCCAGGCCGCGTGGCAGCGCGTCAACGCCGAGCACGGCGTGCGGCTGGTGACGCGGGAGAGCCGCGAGTGCCTGACGGCGGCGGCGGAACTGCTCAGCCGGGGCATCGACATCCGGGTGGCGAACGCGCTCAACACCGACGAGCTGTCCTACCACGTGTTCACCGGCGTCGTGCACCACACCGTGCTCAACCACCGCGACGGCACCCGTGACCGCCCCAACCGGCTGGACGGCATGTCCCCGGCGAAGGTGTTCCAGACCCACTTCGAGCAGGTGTGGGACCAGTCGCTGCCGCTGGAGTCGGTGCTGGCCGACGAGGTGCTGCGCGGCGTGCGCCGCCGGGGCGACCGCGCCGAACTCGCCGAGCAGCTCCGGTACCTGCGCTCGAAGTACGCGCTCGACGCGGTCGCGGTGAACGCGGTGGTGCGGCACCTGGCCTTCCGCGACGCCGCGCCCGTGGTGTTCGTGACCGGGCTGCCCGGTGCCGGGAAGTCGTTGGTGCGCAAGCGGTTGACCGCGAAGCTCACCGAGCTGCGGTTCCAGGTGGACGAGCTGAGCGACTACGTCTACGCGTTCCACGACTTCGTGCACAACGTGCTGCTGCTCGACGACGAGCGCGGGCACGGCTTCACCGCCGACGCGGGCGGCGCGTTCCGGGTGGCCAGCGAGGAGAACTTGCGACCGGCCCTGGACGCGCTGGCGCAGCGGGTGTGGCGCAACATCTCCACGTCGTCGATCACCCTGGTCGAGTTCGCCCGCTCGGACGTGGTCAAGGCGCTCAACGTCTTCGGCGAGTCGGTGCTGTCGTCCTGCCACCTGATCCACGTGCAGGCGTCCACGGAGGTGCGCACGAACCGGCTCGGCGCGCGGGCCCAGCCCCCGCGCGTCCACATCACCGAACCGGACATCACCATCACCGTGTCCGACGACCACCGGCTGCCCAGCGTGGTGGCCAACTCGCTCTACCTGGCGGACGACTTCGGCAGGCTGCGGGCCCACGACAGCGTGGCGGGCCGGGTGCACGCGATAGACAACGAGCTCGACGACCCGACGTGCGCGAAGGTCGACGGCGAGCTGGACGGGTTCATCGAGGACATCGTTCGGCCGTACCGGGCGCTGGCCGCCTGAGCGGAACGCGGTGCGGCACGACCCGCCGCGACGGTCCGGTGCGCGAGGACTACTTGCCGCTGCTCGACGCGGGCGTGGAGGCGATCACGCTCCACACCGCCGAGGTGAGGCGCACGGCCCCGTCGGGGAGGTGCGGGTGGACGGCCGCGATACCGCCCACCCGCACACCGGCGAGGGTGTACCCCTCAGCCCGCCCGGCCCACCCTGCGGTTACCGGGACAGCCGCGTCACGCCGCGACGAGCGCTTCGGCCGGTGCCGGCCACGAGTCCACGGCCCACTCGATCGGACCGCCCACCTCGGCGCGGAACCCGCCGGCGAAGCTCTGGTTCACCCAGTTCGCCTCGGACGCGCTGGGGTTGGGGTTGCGGCACTGCGTGCCCGCGCTGCCACCGGACATCAGGATGTTGCAGTCGCGGTTGTAGTTGTCGCGCAACCCGAGCGAGTGGCCCATCTCGTGGGCGACCACGCGCAGCGGCGAGTAGCCCTGGTTGATCTGCTGGCGGTCCAGGATGATCCAGCCCGACCCGTGGCCGATGGAGGCGCGCGAGCCGCCGCCGCTGGTGACCGAGATGCGGATGTTGCCGTTGCTCGCGACCTGGCTCATCCGGATGTTGGGCACCTGGCTGTTCCAGATCTGGATCGCCTGCGGCACGTAGGAGGCGTACTCACCGCCACCGCTGACCGTGATCGTGCGGGCCTGGATCGAGACCGGGGCGGCGGCGGCCGGCGCGGACAGCGCGAGCGCCGACAGGGCGACACCGGTGGCCACGGCGAGAATTCTGCGAAGCAATTGTCAACTCCGTTCTGACAGGGGAGAAGTCGACCCGCAGGGGCGAATTCCCGGGCGGCGCGGGGAGAGTGCGGTTCGCCGACCGGGAAGCAGGACAGCTTCACCGTACTGGGCGGGAATCGCTCCACAAGGGGAACCGGTGTCGGCGCGGCCATTCCCCGTACGGCCGGTCGGGCGGTGATCCGAGAAGCGCCGGTGGGATAGGATTTCCAGGCGTCGCCGGGCTCGACCCTGGAAAAACCCTGTAATTCCGGGTGCGGCCCGGTGCCACGGGCGCGGTCGGAGGGGTGGCATGGGAGGCAACGCCGGGACGACGTTCGGCGGTGCTCTGCGGGCCGCCATCCGGAGCAGCGGATTGACGTTGCAGGCGGTGCGGGCGCGATTGGCCCGGCGCGGCACGCACGTCTCCGTCGCGGCGCTGAGCAGCTGGCAGTCCGGCACCAACCGACCGGAGCGCCCCGGTTCGCTGCGCGCGGTCACCGAGTTGGAGGTGCTGCTCGGACTGCCCGCCGGCGCGCTGATCACCCTGCTCGGCCCGCGTCGCCCGCGCGGTCGGCACACCAGCGGTCACCCCCGCTCGGACGTGCTGCCGCAACCGGACGCGGTGGCCGATCTCGTGGACCAGATCAGCCCGGAGAAGTTCGACGGGATACGCCTGCTGTACGTGGAGGAGCACGTCCGGGTCAACCCGGACCGGACGTTGCGCGAGGTCCGCACCCGCTCGGTCGCGGAAGCCGTGCGGGACGGCGTGAGCCGGTGCTTCGCGGTGAACTTCGCGGACTCGGCGGACGACCTCGACCTGGTCCGCACCGAGGCCGTCGAGCGCTGTCGGCTGGGGCGGGTGCGCCGCGACCACGACCGCCGGGTGGTCGGCGCGGAACTGCTGCTGGAACGCTCGTACCGGTCCGGCGAGGTGTTCTCCATCGAGTACCGGTCGATCATGGGCCAGCCGGTGTTCGACCGCGAGTACTTCCGCGCGTTCACCACGCCGGTGGCGCTCTACGTGCTCCAGGTGAGCTTCGACCAGGCCATGCTGCCCGTCCGCTGCCACCGGTTCGAGGCCCCGACCTGCTCGCAGCCGCGAGCGGACCGGGAGATCGGCCTGGTGGACCGCAGCAGCGCGATGGTGGCCGCGCAGGACGTGAAATCCGGTATGTACGGTGTCCGGTGGGAGTGGACCTGAGCACTCCCACCGGGCCGGTGAGCCGCTGCTTCGACCGCCGGTGACGGGGTCGCCCGGTCTCCCGCGCGGCGGGCGCGGCGGAGCGCTCGGCACCGGGCCGGTACCGAGCGCTCCACAGTGGACTGACTAGAGCGTGCAGTGCCTCTGCGTGTCCACGCGGACCCGCTTGCCGGTGAACTCCTCCAGGACGGAGATGTTCTCGGGCGCGTAGTTGGTCGCGGTGACGCGGTCGGCGTTCGGGCCGCCCAGCTTGCCGGTGTACGGCGCGGACTTGTCCAGCCAGTAGGCCGTGCGCAGGAACTGGGTCAGGACCAGGTCCCGCAACTTGGGCTCGTTCTTGATCTTCGCCCAGTACGCGGGGTGCTCGTCCTTGGCCACCCTCAGGTACAGCAGCAGGTAGCGCAGGTTGGTCGCCGCGATGTCCCGGGCGTTGCTCGCCCCGACGCCCTTGATGAACTCCTGGAGCACGGTCACCGCCGGCAGACCGGTCAGGCCCGCGTTGAGCTCCGCCAGCACGCCCTGGAGGTGGTAGTCGCCCTGCGTCCGGTCGCGCAGGTAGATGCCGTCCATCGAGTCGGAGTACCGGTCCCGGATGAGCGGCAGGATCTCCTTGCGGGCGAACCCGTCGTGCAGCGGCACGGCGGTGGCCTGCCGGGAGGCGGTGATCCACGCGGCGGTGTGCACGTTCCACCTCGTCCGCGCCGGGTCGAGGTCCCACATGTGGGTTTCCTCGTGGATCGCGACCATCATCGACTCGGCGAACGCGTCGAAGCCGGACTTGTTCACGAACTGGTTCCAGTACTTGTCCTTGGCCTGCGCGATCGCCAGCGCCTCCCCGCTGGGCCAGCGCCGCTTGTACACGGCCTGGAGGGTCTGCATCCAGTTCGCGGCGGTGAACGACGCCTTCAGGTCGCTCACGTTCGCCGTCGGCTGTGACGGTTCGTCGTAGCAGTAGGGTTCGGCGGCGGCGGTGGGCACGGCGGCGGTGGCGGTGCCCGGACCCAGGGTCAGGGCGAGCAGCACGACCACCAGGCGCAGACTGCGTGGGGAACTCACGGGACCTCGTTTCGGAGCGGACGCGCGGGGTCATGGCAGGGCCGCGCGCCGCTCGTGCTCGTCGTCATCGCGGAAGGTACCGACGAGAGGGCCCGCTCCCCCACTCCCAGATCCCCATAACACCCGGGCGGGCGGTCCCGCTGTCGGCACCCGGCGGTCGGCCAGGACCGGCCACCCGATCAGCCGGCCGGCGGCGCGAGTTCGGCGCACGCCACACCCGTGCCCCGGTCGTGGTGCGGGTGCACCGACAGGATCACCGATCCCGCGCCGGTCCAGGTGGCCGGCGACGGTCAGGACCAGGTCGTGCGGCTCGGCGCGGGCAGACCAGACCGGCCGGCGACTCCTCGGACAACCCGAGGAGGGGTGAGAGGTGGGTCACATGCCGCCCGGACTCCTCCGGACGCGGATCGCGGCCGGCGAGTGGCCGGCGGGCACCAGGCACCAGGCACCAGGCTCCCGGCGGAGACGGCGCTGGTCGACGCCGTAGCCGCCCGCGCGTCCGGTGACCGGTCGTTGCCGGACGTCCCGGGCAGCGGCGCTCCGGCCGCTCAGGCGGTGGAGGGCACCTGGGCGGGCGCGGGCAGCGGTTCCGCCGGCGGCCCCGGCTGGGGCTTGTAGCGCTTGACGATCTTGCGCCCCAGCGAGATCGCGGGCTGCTCGAACCACCGGTAGACCAGGTCCGCCATCAGCAGCGAGACGACGACCACCACGATCGCCGTCGACGTGCCGTTCACCGCGAACCTCGGGATGGCCAGCACGACGATGAAGTGCGCCACGCCCTGGATGAGGTACAGCGAGTACGACCGGTCGCCCACGAACCGCATCGGCGCGGTCGACAGCAGCCACCGCACCGGGCCGCGCGACACCAGCACCACGAGCAGCAGCGCCACCAGCACCGCGTAGCCGAGCAGCAGCCACAGGTTGTTGCGGGTGCTCGCCCACAGGTCGGTCATGTTCACGTGCAGCAGCAGGAAGCCGCCCACCACCGGGATCGCCGCGAGCGGGTGCGTCAGGGGCGCGACCAGCGCGAACGTCCGTTCGTTGTGCATCAGGACGGCGAGCAGCGCACCCAGCAGCAGGATCGCGTAGTGGACGGTCGACTCGTAGAGCAGCGTCAGCGAGTAGTCCATGATCCACCCGCCGGTGAACGGGATCAGCAGCACCATCGCGGCCAGCGCGGCGACCGCCACCGCGATCCGGCGCTTCACCGCCGCCACCCCGACCACGACGATCAGCACGGGCCAGAACAGGTAGAACTTCTCCTCGATGCCCAGCGTCCAGGAACCGCTGAAGAAGTTGTTCGGCCCGGTCGGGTTCGCCTCGGGCAGGAACTCGTTGAAGAACGTCAGGTAGTACGGCAGCGCGGTCGGGAATTCACGGCTGTAGAACTCGCCGCGCAGCGCGCAGAACAGCACGATGAACCCGAGGATCACCAGGTACGGAGGCAGGATTCGGAACACCCGCCGGATGTAGAAAGACTTCAGCGAGATGCGCCCGGCCGACGACTGCTCGCGCAGCAGCAGCGTCGTGATCAGGAACCCGGACAGCACGAAGAAGATGTAGACGCCGACCCACCCGGACACCCACGTCCACCGGGGTCCGGCGAAGTGGGACACCACCACGATCACCGCCGCGACCGCGCGCAGCCCGTCGAGCGCGGGGAACCTGCGCATGGCCATGAACTCGGTATGGGTCAGCACGCGGAACAGCCCTCTCCCCTACACCTTTGACGAGCCGGCACACGGTACCCGACGGCCGCAAGCCCGTTCCGACTGCGTATAGTGCCGCCGGAATCCCCATGGCCGCATCCGGCCGGGCGTTCCCTTGTCGCGAACACGTTAAAGGACGGTTGGCCTGTGAGCTCCGAGGCGCACCCCGACGGGACGAAGCGGACCATCACCTACGTCTTCCCGATCTACAACGAGGCCGGGAACATCGAGCTGCTGCACCGGACCGTGTCCGGCATCACGGACGAGCTGGCCGACCGGTACCACGTGAACTTCATCTACGTGGACGACGGGAGCAAGGACGACTCGCTGGCCCGCCTGCGCGAGCTGGCCGACGCGGACGACCGGGTCACCGTGATCGAGCTGGCCCGCAACTTCGGCCACCAGCTCGCGGTCACCGCCGGCCTGGACCTGGCCGACGCGGACGCCGTGGTCATCATGGACAGCGACATGCAGGACCCGCCACGGGTCAGCCTGGAGCTGATCGAGAAGTGGGAGCAGGGCTACGAGGTCGTCTACGCCCAGCGCCGCTCCCGTCAGGACAGTGCCTTCAAGAAGGTCACCGCCGGGGCGTTCTACTGGTTCCTGCGCAAGGTCGCCTCGATCGACATCCCGCGCAACACCGGCGACTTCCGGCTGATCGACCGCAAGGTCGTGGACGAGCTGCGCAAGTACCGCGAGCGGGACCGCTTCCTGCGCGGCCTGGTGAGCTACATCGGCTTCCGGCAGACCGGCGTGCTGTTCGACCGCGACGAGCGGCACGCGGGCGTCACCGGCTACCCGCTGAGCAAGATGCTGCGCTTCGCCGCGGACGGCATCCTCGGCTTCTCGGTCGCCCCCCTGAGGCTGATCAGCCGGCTGGGCTACGTGATCTCGTTCCTGAGCTTCCTGGGCATCCTCTACGTGGGCGCGGTGCGGCTGTTCGCGCCGGAGACCGCCGTGCCCGGCTGGGCGTTCATCACCATCGGCATGTTCTTCCTGGGCGGCATCCAGATCACCATGCTGGGCGTGCTGGGCAGCTACATCGGCCGCACGTACGCGCAGGTCCAGGCACGGCCGCTGTACGCGGTCGGGTCGGTGCACACCGGTGCCCGGAAGACCGCCACCCAGCCCGCCGCCGGCCGGACTGCCGCCGGCACGCCGACCGCTACGCAGCCCGCCGCCACCGAACCGACCGCCGCCCAGCCGACCGCGCCGGCGGCGGAAAGCCTCATGTCGTGAAGCCCGAGCTCGCGACCAAGATCCGGTTCGGCCTGGTCGGCATCGCCAACACGGCGGTCGACCTCGTCGCGTACACCCTGCTGTCGCTGGCGGGCGTGCCGATGTTCGTGGCCAACCTGGTGTCCACGTCGGCGGGCATGGTGTGCAGCTTCACCCTGAACCGCTCGTTCACCTTCCGCGCCCGGGGCGGTGACGTGCGCACCCAGCTCCTGCTGTTCGCGCTGGTCACGGCCGTGGGGTTGTGGGTGGTGCAACCGATCGTGATCAGCCTGACCGGCGGTCTGTTCGCCGGCACCCCCGAGGTGGTGGCGGTCGTCGGGCCGAAGCTGATCGCGCTGGCCTTCACCCTCGTGTGGAACTACGTCCTGTACAGCAAGCTCGTCTTCAGACCGAAGGAAGCCGTCTGATGACGGATGTGATGACGCCGGCCGTCGCAGCGCCGGAAGACCGCCCCGCCCGCACCGGGTCCCGTTGGCGCGCGTTCGCCGCGTCGGACTGGGGGCGCACGTTCGCACTGGTGTTCGCCTGGCACGCGGCGCTCACGGCGGTGGCCGTGCTGTTCCAGGGCTCCCTGCCGGTCGGCGAGGGCTACCCGGTCGAGGTGCTCGGCCCGGACGCGACCCTGCTGTCCCACACCTACCGCTGGGACGCGGAGAACTTCCACAACATCACCATGGGCGGCTACGGCAACGAGGCCACGCCGTGGGTGCACGCGTTCTACCCGTTCTTCCCGTTCTGCCTGTGGCTCGTCCAGACGGTCACCTTCGGCAAGCTGGGCTTCCTCGGTGTCGGAATCGTCGTCAACGGGCTCGCCTCGTGGTTCGCGGCGACCGCGCTGCTGAAGATCGCGCGGCACTTCACCACCGGCGAGCGGGCCGCCTGGCTGACCGTGGCGGCGTTCCTCACCGCGCCCACGGCGTTCTTCATGCACGCCTACTACAGCGAGGCGGTGTTCTGCGCGCTGGGGTTCTGGGCGTTCCTGTTCGCGCTGCGCCGCCAGTGGGTGTGGATGGGCCTGCTGCTGATCCCGCTGACGGCCACCCGGATCACCGCCGCGCTGTTCGTCGGCCTGTGCTTCCTGGAGTTCTTCCGCAGCAAGGACTGGAAGCCGCGCGGGCTGCTGTCGTGGCACCTGCTGTGGTTCCCGGCGGCCGGGCTGGGCGTGGTGGCCTACGCCGTGGTGCTGAAGGTCGTGGACGGCGACGCGCTGGCCATGTTCCACGCCTACGACACGGTGACCACCTGGGGTTACCACCAGGCCGATCCGAACATCTTCGGCACGGTGTACCGCGAACTCGTGGCGTCGTGGGACGCGCTGGCGAGCGGCCGGCCGACCAACTGGCAGGTGCTCAGCCACCTGCTGCCCACGGTCGGGTTGATCGTGCTGCTGGCGTCCTCGGTGTACGCGTTCGTGGCGCTGCGCAAGGACGGCATCCCGCTGGCCGCCTTCGGTCTGGCGTCGTTCGTGATGTTCACGCTGAACAGCAACGTCGTCTCGGTGCACCGGTACTTGTTGCCGTGCCTGGTGATCTACGTGGTGATGGTGCTCGCGGCGCAGCGTCGACCCGCCCTGTGGCCGGTGCTCCACGGCTGGCTGTACCTGTCGACGCTCGTGCAGTCGGCGATCTTCCTGCTGTTCGTGTCAGGCAACTGGGCGGGCTGAGCGAGTCCCCTCGCCGACCGCGTGCGGCCGGTCCTCGCGGTGGGCATCAGGCCGACCGGCCTGCGGGTTTCGACGTGCAACGGGGTGTCGGCGTGGAGTTGACCATGAGGTGTCGGCTGGGCGGTCCCGAACGGTCGCCCGCCGACCCGGTGTACTTGCGACGGGCACTGGTGTCCGCCCTCGCGCCGGTCTCGGTGGACGGGCTCGACGCGCTCGACGTGTTCCTCACGGTGGGCGGCTCGATCACGTCCGGCGAAGGGCACGGGGGTGTGCACAACCTGAGGTATTCGGGCGCGCGCAAGCGGATCACGGTCAACGTCGTCGTGCCGGCTTCGGAGGTCGCGGCGGGGTCGGTCGTGGAGGCGGTCGGTCCGCACCTCGCGGAGCTCGCCCGGCGGGTCGCCAAGCGGTGTGCGCCGGGCCGGGAGGACGAGTTGGCCGCGGTGTTCGCCGAGGCGCTGCGGATCATCACGGGGGCTTAGCGCGTTTCAGGTGCGGCGTGGCCGGGTGTTGATGGCGGCGACGTCGACGGTGTGTTGCCTGAGCGGGTTGATGCCGCTACGGGTAACCGGCCCGCGTCCGCCACATCCGGAACACGCGTTAGAAGTCCAGGAAGCCGGGGACGACCGTCACCGCGTGACCGTGCTCGTCCAGTGCCCCGTAGAAGTAGACCGCGCCGTAGCCGAACGGGTAGTCGCCGAACAGGAACTCTCCCGCCGGGTGGTCGCCGTGTGGCAGGCCGTCGTCGTCGATCTGGAACAGGAAGCGGTAGCCGTCCGCTTCGACGGCTGCCGCGTAGGAGGGATCGCCCTGGATCAGCGCCGGCGTGTCGGCGATCCGGACGAACACCACGGCCTCGACCCCGTCCCGGACCTCGACCAGCGCCGCGCTGCCCAGTCCGGAGTGGACGCCCCGGACGTCCTGCCCGCGCGGCGACGGCGGGTGCAGCACGGCCTCCACGCCGATGCCGGGGTACTCGACGTCGTTGTCGGCGATGGTGAAACCCTTGCGCAGCAACACCGACACCTCACGACCGCCCGACCACGGCGCGGCGTCCGCGCCGAGCGTGAGCAGGTAGTCGTAGCGGTCGAGCAGATCACTTCCCCCGCCGAGGCACTCCGGTGCCCGGCCACCGACCCGCGAACCGGTCGGGGTGTCGTGCGCCGCCACGTCGAGAGCAACCAGGACCACGCCGGGAGCCTAACCCGCACGCTTCAGGCGGCCGGTGGGATGAGGCCGGCCTCATAGGCGATGATCGCCGCCTGGACCCGGTTGCGCACGTCCAGGTTGCGCAGGATGTTGCCCACGTGCACCTTCACGGTCCCCTCCACCACGTGCAGGCGGCCGGCGATCTCGGCGTTCGACAGGCCCGCCCCGACCAGGCCCAGCACCTCGCGTTCCCGCTCGGTCAGGTCGCCGACCCGGTCACCGGCCCGCAGCCGGGGGCCGTGCCCGGACAGGTGGTCGACCACGCGCTTCGCGACCAGCGGGGACAGGAACGCGGCACCGGACGCCACCGCGCGCACCCCCGCGATGATCTCGTGCGGGTCGCCGGTCTTGAGCACGAAGCCGCCGATGCCCTCGCCCAGCGCGCGCGAGATGTACAGGTCGTCGGCGAACGTGGTGAGGATCAGCGACGCGGTGCCGGTGCCCAGCCGGCGGATCTCCGCCGCCGCGTCGAGGCCGTCGAGGCCGGGCATCCGGATGTCCAGCACGGCCACGTCGGGGCGGTGCGCGAGAACCAGGTCGACCGCCGCGCGGCCGGTGCCCGCCTCGCCGACCACCTCCACGTCCTGCGCCGTCGCCAGCACCGCCCGCACCCCGACGCGCACGACCGCCTCGTCGTCCGCCAGCACCACCCTGATCACGGGTCGCATCATCGCCTCCGGTCACGGGTCGCGCGCGAGCAGGGCCTTGTCCGCCAGCCGGCCGTCCCGGAAGCACAGCCGGTACAGGTCCAGCCGCCGGACGTCGAACGGGTTGCGGTGGGTGCTGTAGTACCGGCAGGTCGTGCCGGCGGGCGGTGGTGGCGTGCGGCCGGGGTCGTCGACCCGGGTCCGGGGCGGCAGCACGGCGGCCACCTCGGACTCGGGCGCGCCGACCCGGAGGCGCTGGTAGTCCGCCGGGTCGAGCGCGGACGTCGCCGCGTCGAACACCAGGTAGCCCAGGACGGCGACCACGATCCCGCCCGCCACGGCGGAGGTCAGCAGCACGGTCCGCCGGGCGCTGCGCCGCACTCGCAGCTCCGCGCGGCGGCGGTGGGTGTCGGTGGCGGGCGCGTCGCGCAGGACCGGGGTGGCGGGCAGGCTCGCGCGCACCTCGAACCCGCCGCCGTCGAGCTCGCGCGCGGTGAACGCGCCGCCGACGAGCGCCACCCGCTCGGCCAGCCCGAGCAGGCCCTGGCCGCCGCCCGGTGCCGGCGACCGCCGGGCCGGGCCGGTGACCACGACGACCTCGACACCGCCGGCGCGGGCGAGGTCGACGGACACCGGCGCGCCGGGCGCGTGCTTGATCGCGTTGGTGATCGCCTCGGTGACCACGCGGTGCACCGTGTGCGCGATCACCGGGTCGACCGACCCGAGCTCGTCGCCGGTCGACTCGACCTCAAGACCGGAGAGCCTGGACCGGCCGACGATCTCGGCCACGGACTCGACGCGCTCCGGCTCCCCGGTGCGCAGCAGGCCCACGACGTCGGCCAGCCGCTCGGCGGCGGAGGTGACCGCCTCACGGGCCGCGCGGGCCGACGCGCGGTGCTCCGCGCCCAGGGCCGGCGCGAGCTCCAGCGCGCCGACCCGCAGCGCCGCCCGCGCCAGTTCGTGGCCCACCAGGTCGTGCATCTCGGCAGCGAGCCGGGCGCGTTCCCGGGCGCGGGCGCGGTCGGCCGCGCGGTCGGCCTCCCGTTCGAGCTGCTCGGCCCGTTCCCACCCGGCCCGGACCATCTCCAGGTACTGCCGGCGGTAGCGCCCGGCCGCCCACGGCACCGCCGCGAGGGCGGCCGTCCCGGACAGCGCCGCCAACGCCGTGTCCGCGCCGCCCACGACGACGACCGCGACCGTCACCGCGCCCGCGCCGAGCACCACCAGCGCCACGACGCCGCGCTCCCCGGCCGGGGCGTGCCGACCGGCCAGGAACGAGACCGCGACCAGGCCCACCGACAGAGCGCCCACGGCGACGGTGCTGTCCTCCGCGACGGTGCCGAAGAACGACACCTGCCACGTCACCCCGGCCGTCAGCAACGCCCCCACCGGCCACCGGCGGACCGCGGGCACCACGACGGCCAGGACCACGAGGTACGCCACCGCTTCCCACGGGGTCAACCGACCCGGCAGAGACGTGATCGCCGCCCACACCAGCGGTACCGCCGCCAACACCCACACGAGCACCCCGCGCACGACCGGCATCATCTCCCACCGAGCAGCACACCGCCGGAGGCGTGCCGCCGAATCCGGGCGACGACCGGGGCCACCGCCCGCGCGGCCGACGGCAGCACCAGCGCTACCACGGCTCCGCACAGCAGCCCGGCCACCACGTCGTGCGGGTAGTGCGCCCCGACGAACACCCGGGAGAACGCCGCCGCCACCGCCACCACGGCGGCGAGGACACCCCACCCCCGGCCGGACCACGCGACGGCGACGGCCGCCGCACCCGCGATCGCCGCGTGGTTGCTGGGGAAAGACCAGTCCCCCACCCCGGGGCACGCCACCACCGTGGCCACCTCGCCCAACACCCGGCAGGGCCGGTCCTCCTGCCACACCACCTTCGTCGTCTCGCTGATCGCGTACGCCAGCACGGTCACGACGGGTGCCAGCACCGCCCGCGCCATCACTTCCGCCGACGCCCGCCGCGCGCGCCACCACAGCACCAGGAACCCGATCGCGAACAGCACCAGCACCGCGTCGGTGAAGACCGCGCCGAACGCCCGCACGGGCTCCGGACTGGTCACGCCCAGCCGGGCGATGTCGAGGTACCACTCGGCGCTCACGTCGGGCACGTCGTCCACCGGGATCTGCGCCCCGGTCGGTAAACCTTCCATGAACACGAAGTTACCTAGATCATCTTCGGCGCGCCTCTGCCGAAGGTGAAGACCTCGCTCTGCCTTCCGGCAGGGATCAGGCGGTCACGCCTTCAGCAGCCTTTCCGCGGCGCGGGGCAGGAGTGCGTGCAGTTCGGCCAACGTCGCGTCGAACCCGGCGGTACTGGACACCGTCAGGCACGACACCAGGTTGCCGTACCCCATGAACCCGAGGCAGATCCAGTGCAGCCGCCCGTTCTGCATGAGTGCCAGGCAGCGGCCCAGGAACGCGTCGACGCCGTCGGGCCGGTTCACCGACACCGCTTGCACCACGCGGATCTCCAGGTCCTTCTCGGTCCACGTGGAGCAGTCGCGGGCCGCCGTGGCGAGTTGGTCGAGCACCTCCTCGCCGGTCGACTCGGCGAAGCCGATGACGTACTGGCGCAGGGTGAACGACTCGTTCCCCCACTTCCGGTACAGGCCAGGCCGGTAGCCGGACCCCGTGTCAGCGGTGAAATCGCACAGTTGCGGCATGCCCGACACGGCGTACCGCTGTTCGTTCGGCTCGGCCACGCCCCGGTCCGCCATGGCGTTCCGGGGGAACGTGGCGCGTTCGACCAGTTTGGGCAGCCGATCGGACAGCGAAGCCGTGGTCGTCGCCGTCGTCGCTGTCGCCGTGGTCGCCGACGTCACCGACGTCGCGGGCACGGCGACCGGCGCGGAGTCGCACGCCACCAAGGCGGCTGCCAGAACGCAGACCGCCACCACTCCCCCCAGGTTCTTCACACGGGCACTATCGCCGGTCGCACATCGGCGTTTCGCGGTATCGGCAAGATCACATCCCGCCCGGGTACCGCGTGGAGATGTCCCGGAGATCGCGGTGGCGGGTTTCCCCGGCCCACAGGAACGCGACCACGGTGCAGACGATCGTCGCGCACAGGAACAACGCGGCCGGGACCGTGGACGGGAAGCGGTGCAGCAGCGCCACACCCACCACCGGCGCGAGCGAACCGCCCACGATGGTCGCCGACTGCGCCCCGGTGATCAGTCCGTGCAGGGCCAGTCCGACCACGATCACGAACGTGACCACGGCGAACCGGCCGTCGTCCACCAACGGCAGGCCCACCAACGCCCACACCGCGATCAGCACCGCGACCACGATCGTGCACGGACGGCGGCCGAACCGGTCCGCGAGCAGCCCGCCCGTCGGGATCGCCACCACCTGGCAGACCGAGGCGATGATGACGGCGGACAGCACGGTGTTCTTGGGCAGGTGCACGATCTGCGTCAGGTAGGAGATCAGGAAGATGCTGAACGTGTAGTAAGTCGCCTTCCCCCCCACGTTCGCCAGCGCCGCGATGAGCACCGGCTTGCGGTGGTCGCGCAGCACGGTCTTGATCGGCGCACGGGTCCCGGACGCCGATTCGCGCGCGGCCAGGAACAGCGGCGACTCCTCCACTGCGTGCCGCAGCTAGCCCGTGTTTCAAAAGGTGAGGCGGCCGGCGGCGTGTCGGTGGCCGGAACGTGGCGAGGTCTCCGGTAAGTGGTTTAGCGACCAAGCAAAACCGTAGTACCGGAGACCTCGTGGCCAGCGTAGCGGCAGCGGGGCGGGCCGACCTGACCGACGCGCAATGGGCGAGACTGCAACCGCTGCTGCCCGTCGGACACAAACCGGGCCGCCCGCCCAAGTGGAGCAACCGGCAGTTGATCGACGGCATCCGCTGGCGCGTGCGGGTCGGCGCTCCGTGGCGCGACGTCCCACCCGTCTACGGGCCTTGGCAGACGGTGTACGG